>JBDTCF010000046.1:0-3392 GCA_039923715.1 Vulcanimicrobiaceae bacterium | reverse complement strand
GATCTTTCGGGTGCGAGCAGCGAACGCCAAAGCGCCCCTGGCGCAGTGTGGGCGGAAAAGCGGCGGCTTCAAAGCGAACTCGAGCCGGGACATGCGTTGGCTCTCGCGTTTGCAGCGCCGCGGTGTCTCGCTTACCGCCGCAAACGGTTCGCCTGCTTGCCGTTCCGCCGCACCGCCGGCCGTACTCACGCCGCGGATGAGAATCTTCCCGAAAGGCAGAGAATGGATTTCGAGGAGCGCCCAGAGCGAAGGCGTACGGAGAATCGAGATCGCTGTGCTGCGCGCACCACTTCCCGTAGTTGTCGAGTAGTCGCCGGAACGACGCTCGATCGACGTCGCTCCAGTTCCATTCCGCCTTGAACGTCACGACCGACTCAAGGTGCGCGGGGCAACAGGTTGGTGGGTTCGTCGCTCGATGCGTCGGGCGAGCGAAACCGGTACCGGGTGACGATACCAAAGTTGCGGCCGCTCCCGCCGGGGCGGCGCGCCGTGATGGCTACGAGCGGGATTTCGTTCTACTAGCCTTTTTCCGCGACGCGGCCGCAGCTACTTTCTTCTGTGGGGCGGCAGTTCCATAGCGGGCGGTGTCGTCGCGCTCCCAGTCCGCGAATAGCGAAAGAAAGTCTTCTCGGCTTAGCACGGCCTTCGCGTGGAGGGCATCACGGTCTCGCTCGATGAGTTCGGTATACTTGCGCTTATAGAGATCGAAATCGATCGAACCCGGCGATAGAACCTCGAGGAGGGCACGATGGCGTAAGCGCGACGCTACGCCCTCGTGCACCAAGCGTTCGAGTGCTATAAGCGGAGGGACCGCGTCGAGAGTCTTCGGTTTCGCCCGTTCGGGCGCTGCGCGGCCCGCGTCAGGCGCCGTCCGTTTACGCGGCAGCGTAGAGTACCTCGTCAGGCGCCGGTTCTCGCGAGGGCTGCTGCGCGGTGAGGTCGGCGCGATCCCAGGAAGCAAGGGATATCGTCGCAATTCTGCCGCGGTGTTTCTCGAACACGTCGAACGACCGTTCCAACTCCGCGCACGAGGAGTGGCCGGAAAAATGCGCCCCCGTACCTCGAACGAACATTGCCGACGCGCTAAGGTCGTAGCCCATCGCGCGGGCGAAGGTCCGCAAGGTGCTCAGAGCGCAGCGATCGTAGCCGCCCTTTTCCAGTCTGGCGATGAATGGTTGCTTGCGCCCCACGCGATCCGCAAGTTGCTGTTGCGAGAGATGCGCGGCTCGGCGCATCTCCGTCATGCGTTCGGCCAGATCCAGGCGAATCTCGCTCTCGCGGTACAGGCGCTCGTTGTCGGGGTCACGCCGGAAGCCTGCGGAGATTTCCTCCGCCGACAGCCCCTTACGCTCGGCTGCGTTCGTTTTAGTGCTCATCTTTTCTCGTCCCAATTCCTCACCTCGACTGCGCGTCGGAGGATTCGGCGCATGTAGCGCTCGCCTTCCTTGTCGTTGACCTTCACGAACGCTCCGATCATCCAGAGACACCCCTTCCCCCACGCGAAGACGATTCGCAAGGTCCCGGCCTCGGCACTCCCCTCCCACTGGAAGACCTTCGGCTCGGTCCGCCGATCCAACATGCTGACGATCTCGGGTTGCGGGCGACCATTGAGCCGGTCCACCTTGGCGATGACGTCCGCTTGCACCGAGGGCGCCAGAGAGGAGCGAAGCTCCTCGAGCGTCGCGGGATGGTAGAGGATGGTGATCCCCGGAAGTTTTCGTCTTCCCAAATTATAACTCTAGAATTATTAACATGGTTCCCGATTCCTTGTCAATAGAACTTGGAGCTGGAGCGCTTGGTCGGTCGACTGCCAACGCTGCCCGCGCCGGTGGACGAGGCGTCGTCGGCGTTCGCCGCCGAGCAACCGCGTCCGCGGACGCCCCCTGCTTGCGCACGGACTATCGGGCAAGCGCCGCGTCATCGCGCAGACTCGACGCCGGACCATAAGCGCTCCCCGCGTAGTCCCGTCTTAACCGCGCCCTGTCAAACTCCCGGTCCTTTGTAATGGTGCTTTGATGAGAAGAACTACGCAAATAGGATCGGCTCGAGTCGGGACGCCCGAAGCTGGAGGGACTGCGACTCCGTTCACTCTGCTAGATGTTTCGCACTTCTTTGCCTTGCCGTAGGAGCAAGATGTATTGAGCCAGGCTCGCGGCGGCGCACGGCGCACAGGATCGCGGCCGCCTAACGCCCCTAGGTCGCTCAGGGAGCCTTGACGGCGCCATCGGCGCGTGGTAACGTACTGACTAGTCAGTATGAAAACGGCAACAGCGACCCTGCCGAAGCCCGGCGGCAAGACGAAACTGCTCGATGCGGCCCTCACGGTGATCCGCACGAAGGGCTATGCCGGCGCGACCGTCGACGAGATCTGCGCGGCGGCCGGGGTCAGCAAGGGCAGCTTCTTTTACCACTTCGCCGATAAGGAAGCGCTCGCGATCGCCGCGGCCGAGCACTTCTCGTCCGGCGCTGTCGCCCTGTTCGGCGCTGCGTCGTATCGCGACGAACCCGATCCGCGCGAACGCGTGCTCCGATACATCGACTTACGGGCCGCAATGCTGCGCGGCGACTTCGCCGACTTCACGTGTCTGCTCGGCACGATGGTGCAAGAGACGTACGCGACGCATCCGGCGATCCGCGAAGCCTGCGACACCCACATTCGTCTCCACGCCGACGATGTCGCGCAAGACATCGAGGCCGCTAAACGCGTCTACGCGCCTGACGCACCCTGGACCGCTCAGAGCATGGGGCTCTTCACCCAAGCGGTGATCCAGGGTGCCTTCGTCTTAGCGAAAGCGCACGACGACCCCGCGGTCGGCGCCGACTGCATCGCGCACCTTCACCGCTATCTCGAAACGCAACTCCCCAACCACAAACGCGACTGATGAAAGGATCCAACCCTCAAATGCGACCGAACCTCCACTTCGCCGGCATCGCAGCCGACGTACTCAACCATTACCAAGCCGCGCTCGGCGGCGAACTCGAAATCACACGCTACGGCGGGACGCCGGCAATGGCCCAAATGCCCGCGGGTTCGGAAAACAAAATCGCATACGGCCGTCTGCGCACGGCGTTCGGCGAAATCGACGCGATGGACGCACCGCCCGGACGCGCGAGCGAGGTTGGTGGCAACGTCACGATTGCGATCGACGTCGACGATGCCCACCACGGTGCGAACGTCTTCGCCAAACTCTCCGAGGGCGGCGAAATTATCTTACCGTACGAAGAGACGTTCTACGCCCAACGGTTCGGCATGTGCGCGGACAAGTTTGGCGTGCGCTGGATGGTCAACCTCGCGCCCGTAGCGGCGGTCGCGAGGTGAACGGCAACACCGGCTATCGGCCCGGCGTCCCGTGCTGGGTCGAAACGCTTCAGCCGGATCCGCGCGCTGCCGC
>JBDTCF010000045.1:0-11075 GCA_039923715.1 Vulcanimicrobiaceae bacterium | reverse complement strand
AAACAGTTCGTCGACCGTTTTGACCGACTTGCGCGCTTGCCACAGGTGGTCGAGGAAGGTCGCCTCGTCGATCTCTCGGTACGCGGGAATCTCCCGCCAGAACTCGCCCTGCCGTAAGTCGCGATGCTCGAGCTCGGCTGGGTCGACCGGTGCTTTGATCCGGCGCGAGGGCGAGCCCGCGGAAAGAACGTGACTTTCGGTGACGGCGTCCATAGCGTTTCCTCAGGGATGGGTGGTGTAACGGTCGGTGAAATAGCGAGCGATGGCCGGGTGATCGCGCAGCGTCTGCAAGGCGATGCCGGCGTGTCCTTTGGCGTATCCGTTGCCGACGATCATGGTCACGTCTTTGCCGACGCCCTCGGCCCCGAGAGCCGCCGCCGTGAACGACGTGCTCATCGAGAAAAAGTAGATCGTCGCTTCGTCGCGCGCGCACAAGATGGAGGCGAGTTCCGTCCCGCCGACGTTGACGCAGTTCACGACGAGGTCGGCCGCGGGGACATCGGCGGCGCGCAGGGCGGCGAGGACCGCCACGGCATCGCGTGCATCGGTCTCGACGAAGCGGTCGACGTAGCCTTCGCGCAACAGAAGCCGCGCGCTCGTCGTCGTGGCGTCCGGCGCGACGCCGACCACGCGGCCGCTCGCGCCGACTCCGGCTTTTGCGTGGACGCAGGCCAGCATGCCCGATTTCCCGTCGGCGCCGAAAACGACGACCGTTTGCCCGGGACGCGCGAGCCGGCGAACCTGGGCCGGCGCGCCGGCGACGTCGAGCACCGCGAGTGCGACGTCGGTTGGGATGTCGTCGGGCAACCTCGCGTAGATGCCGCTTGCGAACAGGATCGCGCTCCCGGCAATCCAGACGCGTCCGGTCGCGACGTCCACGCGTTCGATGCGTTCGATCTCCAGCGGCGTCAACGTCAACGAAACGAGCGAGGCGATGCGGTCGCCTTCGCGAATCGTCGCGCGGTCGCGCAGGTCCGCGCCGACCTCGACCACGCGCCCCACAAACATGCCACCGCTCCCGGTTACGGGATTGTGCTGTTTGCCACGCTGGCGAACGGTCGCCACGACGTGCTCGCCGATCGCGTGTGGATCACCGCCGTTTGCTTCGGCGATCTGCCGAAACGAGGCCGAGTCGATGTTGAGAATTTCGACGGCGCAGCGAATTTCGTTGGCCAGCGCGCGCGGCGTCGCGTCGAGACGCCAGGCCGCCTGAGGAAGCGCCCCGACTGGCTCCAGAACGCGATGCGTTCCGAAGGGGCTCAGTTCGTCGGCTGCAACCGTCACGCGTCGCTTAGCCGTTGACCGCGCGCAGGCGAGCCGGCGGCGCCGACGTCAGTTCATCGAGGGCAATCCCTTCGCGTTCGAAGACGGTCGAGAGGACGACGGTCGTTTTCGAGCGTGCGATCCCCGGGATGCCCTTGAGTCGCGTGAGAAAGTCGTCAAGATGAGCGGTAGAGCGCGTGAGCACCTTAAGCAAGAACGATTCGTCCCCGGCGACGCTATGGATCTCGCCAACTTCGGGAAGCGCCGAGACCGCGGCGGTGAACTCGTCGTAGGTCACGTCGGGGGTTGTAAAGGCGCTTACGAACGCGACCAATTCGATGCCGAGCCGGCGCGAATCGAGCATGGCGGCGTAGCGGCGGACGTACCCACGCTGCTCGAGCCGTTTGACGCGGTCGTGCACGGCCGATGCCTTCAACCCGACGATCGCCGCCAATTCGGCGAACGTCGAGCGGGCATTCAGCTGCAGCGCGCCGAGCAGGCGCAAGTCGAGGTCGTCGAGGTCTGGGCGTTCGACCATTCGGTATACCGGGCGACGCAACGATGTTTTTTCGTCCATTTCCACCCATTATCGTACAAAACGCTGGTCGGGGCAAGCAACTCTCTGGGTATTTTCCGGAAAGGCTTGATGTGGGCGGCGGCCGCGATGGTGCTGACCGCCTCGGTCGCCTGTACGCAAGCGCCCAGGCCGGCCACGAACGCGCCGCGGACCGTTCGCTTCGACGTCGCCGCCGACCCAACCACCCTCGATCCGCTCTTCGTCCACACCGATGCCGAGGGGGTCGAGCAACAACTCGCCCGGTTGGCATTCGAACCGTTTTACGACGTCGACGCGCGAGGACGGCCGGTTCCGGCCCTGCTGACGACCGTCCCAACCGTCTCCAACGGCGGCGTTTCACGCGATGGACGAACCTTGACATACCACTTGCGGCGCGGCGTTCTTTGGAGCGACGGGGTGCCGGTCACCGCCCGCGACGTGCTATTCACCCTGCACGCGATCGTCGATCCGCGCAATCCCGTGGGCTCGCGCGAGGGCTACGACCTGGTCGACCGCGCCGTGGCGCTCGATCGCTATACCGTCCGCTTCCACCTGCGCCGCGCGTGGGCTCCCGCCGTCGCCACCTTATTCGCGGCCGGGCCGGCGCCGCAGTTCGTGCTGCCGGCGCACGTTCTCGGCAAGGCCGAGCGGCTCGACCGCAGCCCGTTCGGTTCGGACCCAAGCGTCGGCGACGGCCCCTTTTCGTTGGTATCCTGGCGACGTGGCGATCGGCTCACCTATCGGGCTAACCCAAAATACTGGCGCGGAAAACCCTCGGTCGACCTCCTCGAGGTCGGCGTCGTTCCGGATCCCGCAACGAACTTGACGCTGCTGCGTTCGGGTGCGATCGACTTCAATCTGGTCGCGCCCGTGCAGCTGGCCGCCCTGAGCGGGCAGCCGGGCCTGAATGTGCTCGACGTTCCGATCGCGCTGGTCGCCGGGATCGCGCTCAACGTCCGCCACCCACCACTCGACGATCCGGCGGTCCGCCGCGCGTTGGCGCAGTCGATCGACCGCGACGCGATCTCGCGCAAGATCACCCTCGATCACTACCCCACGGCCGACACCGATCGACCGCGTTTTTCGTGGGCGTACGACCCGACGATCCGCCAGCCGCACTACGATCCGGCCGCGGCCGACGCGGCGCTCGACATGCGTGGCTGGCGCCGGGGGGCGAACGGCATTCGCGCGAAAGGCGGGGCGCCGCTGGCGCTCACCTACGTACAGTTTCCCGAGACGACGACCGGCGTTCGTGTTGCGACGATGGTCCAGGCCGAGCTTCGCGCGCGCGGCATCGACGCGACGATCAAGTCGATCTCGAACGCGCAACTCTTCCTACCCGCGCGCGAGGGCGGGACGCTGGCGCGCGGCGCGTTCGATTTGGCATACGTCCCATGGCTCTTCGGCGCCGATCCCGACGACCGGTTTCTGTACGGCTGCGCGGGCGAAAAGAACTACATGCGCTGGTGCGATCCGCGCGTTGCCGCGCTCGAGGTGCGGGCCGTCTCGGAGCCTCGCCAGGCGCTGCGGAAGGCCGACTACGCGGCCATCGATCGCATCGTCGCACGCGACGTGCCGCTTGTGTGGCTCTTCAACCCGAACTACGTCTACGTGTACCGAAGCCGCCTGCGCGGGTTTTCACCAAATGCGTTCAGCCCGACCTGGAACGCCTGGGCGTGGAGGATGGACCCGGCTAGCGGATCGTGACGTCGAGCCCGACGTTCAGCCGCGGGCCCCAGCCCTCGAATGGCGATTCGCGATGGCGTCGGTCGGCGATGACGCGCCCCAGCGTCCAACGCGCCTTGTCGGCAAACGTTGCCGCAAGGAGGTCGGTTTTTCTCAAGTTTTTTTCGTTGTTTCGATCGTTCATCATACGCACCCCAACGTACGACCGAATAATGCCCCGTTTGGTTGCGCCGTCACGAATCGTAGGGGCGTTCTTGCTCGCTTTCGGCCTCCTAAATATCGACGTCCATCATGAATTCGAAGGGGCCGCTAGCGGGGATCGGACGGAAGTTCTTGAGGTCGACGTTCTTGGGGTGGAGGTCGACGTTTTGCGCGATGGGGAAGGTCGGACACTCGTCGGCGATGATCGCCTGAGCCCGGCCTAGGAGTTTCGCCTGAACCTTGTGGTCGAGCGTCTTGGTCGCGTCGTGCATCGCCCTCGTCGCTTCGGCGTTGCGATAGCGCAAATCGTTCTGCCCGCGCGGGGGGATCTGGTCGGCGGCGTACAGGTTCACCATGTCGGTCGGGGCAGGCGTATTCCCCCACGAGAACGCGCAGACGTCGAACTTCCCGGCGTAGACGATACCGCCTTGTTGGAACTGCGCGAAGTAGAGGTTCGTGGGATAGCTCTTGCTGTCGAACGTGATGCCGATTGGCTTCCAGGTTGAGCGGACGAGTTCGACGATTTCGGACCACGCCGGGTCGCCGCTTGGCATACCGAAGTTCAGGTGCAGCCGGGCGCCGTTCTTGGCGCGCACGCCGTCCGCGCCGAGTTTCCAGCCGGCGCCATCCAGCAATGCGCTCGCTTTCGCGAGGTCGAACGGATACTGCTTGACGTTGGGATTGTAGGCGAACGAGTTGGGCGAGACGACGCTCCAGTTGATCTGGCCGATGCCGTGAAGCGCCTTGTCGATGATCGTCTTACGGTCGATGGCGTAGTTTAGCGCCTGGCGCACGGGAATTTCGGAGGTGCCCGGATGGTCGCAGTTGCAGTCGAAGTGCCGCCAGTACGCCGAGACCCGTCGTGCGATGTCGATGCCGTTGATGCCGGCGACTTGACCGTAGTAGTTCGGGTTCATTTGGATCCAGAGATCCACTTCGTGCGTCCGTAACTGCGTGATCAGCGTATCGGCGTTCGGAATGATCTTGTAGATCACTTTGTCGAGTTTCGGTCGTCCACGGAAGTATCGGGGGTTGGCGCTGAGCGTCACCTGCTGGTCGCGCAGCCACTCGTCGAGGACGAAGGGACCGATGCCGATCGGCTTTTGGTTGTACGGCCCGTGATTCGGGTCCTGACCCTTGGCGATGTGCTCGGGGAGAATGCACGGGTTCGCGCCGCCCGTCGTGAAAAACGTCGGAATGAACGCCGAGTAAAGCTCTTTCATGTGGAAGATCGCCGTCCGAGGATCGGGCGTCTCGACGCGTTCGATCTTGTCCCATCCGTCGCGCGAGGTTACGTTCGTGTTCGGCGCGAGGATCGTCGCGACCGAAAACGCGATGTCTTTCGAGGTAAACGCCACCCCGTCGGACCAGACGGCTTCGCGTAGCTTGAAGACGATGCGCTTTCCATCGGGCGAGATGAGGCCGTTCTGCAGCGTGGGGACGGTCGTGCACAGCTCGGGAACGGGATCGTAGTTCTCGTCGTAGCGGAAGAGCCACGCCGCCCACAGTTGGGCAAGCCAGGACGTCGAGGCGTGCGTGGCGACGACCGGGTTGAGACCGACGGGGTCTTCGGCGTCCGCGTAGCGCAGCACATGCGGGATCGTCCACGAGTGCCGTCCGCTCGCGTTGCCGCCGCTGGTCGCCACCTTCGTGCAGGACGCGAGGAGCGGCGAAGCTCCGAGGGTGGTACTCGAGGCAAGTAATCCGATGGCGTTCTTACGATTCATGGAGGCCCCCCACGGCGCTGTGGATATTGGAAACGCTTATCCGATGTAGCAAATTTCGAGCCGGTTACCGTCCGGATCGCTGAAGAACACGGCATAGTAGCGCGGCCCGTAGGCTTCCTCGGGACCCTCGATCTCGAGCGCGCCGACGGCCGGCAAGATCGTGGCGATCGCGTCGACCGTCCCGCGAGAAGGTGCAACGAACGCGATGCGCGTTGGGCCCGGTGAGACGTTCGGATCCTCGGTGATCCCGAACCACTCGTCGGCCTCCCAGTCGTCCGCCGCGTCCGCCGGCGGGATTTGCCACGTAGTAAACGTTGCACCGTCGTCGCGAACCGCGCCGAGCGTCGAGAGGATCGCGTCGTAAAAGCCGATCGCACGTTGGCGGTCGCGCACCCGCACGTCGAGGTGCGAGAGCAGCCGCGGCGCGCCGATCACCTGCGGCTCACCCGCGCCATCCCATCCGTGGGAGCGCGTGAATTCGCCGCATCCTGCGGCTCACAGGGTTTTTACGGCGGCGTTTACGGCGTCGATCGACTTTTTCGCGTCGCCGAAGAGCATTACGGTCTTGGGGTCCAAGTAGAGCGGGTTGTCGATGCCGGCGAAGCCGGGCTTCATCGACCGCTTGAGGACGACCACGTTGGCAGCCTTGTCGACGTTGAGAATCGGCATGCCGTAGATCGGCGAGCCTTTGTCGCTGCGCGCCGCCGGGTTGGTCACATCGTTCGCGCCGATCACGAGTGCAACGTCGGTCCGCTCGAACTCCGGGTTGATTGCCTCCATGTCGAAGAGCGCCGGATACGGCACGTTCGCCTCGGCGAGGAGCACGTTCATGTGGCCCGGCATGCGCCCGGCGACCGGATGGATCGCGTACTTCACCTCGACGCCCTTTTTCTCGAGGTTGTCGGCCAGTTCGCGCACGCTGTGTTGCGCTTGCGCGACGGCCATCCCGTAGCCGGGAACCACGATCACCTGGTTGGCGTAGGCCAGCATCGTGGCGACATCGTCGGCGCTTACCGAACGCACCGTCCCCTCGGCGTCCGCAGCGGCCGCAGCGCTCGGTTTGACCGCACCGAACGCGCCGAACAAGACGTTCGCAATCGAGCGGTTCATAGCGCGGCCCATCAGAACCGTCAGCAGCGTACCGGAGGCGCCGACCAAGGCGCCGGAAATGATCAAGACGTTGTTGGACAAGACGAAACCCGTAAGCGCGGCGGCCAAGCCGGTGAACGAGTTGAGCAGCGAGATGATGACCGGCATGTCCGCACCGCCGATCGGCAGCGTGAAGCACACGCCGAGCAAGAGCGCGCCGGCGAGCGCGATCTCGAGCGCCATCACTTGGGAGTATCCGGAGATCACGTAGCCGGCGGCGACCGCGATCCCGAGCAGGATGAGGCCGTTGACGAACTGCTGACCGGGGTAGGTAAGCGGCCGGCCCGGCATCACTTCCTGCAACTTGAGAAACGCGATGATGCTACCCGAAAAACTGATCGCGCCGATGATGGCCGAGAGGGCTACGGTGATCGTCTCGTCGGGGCCGACGATGGTGCCGCCCGACGTACGCTTGATGAGTTCGCCTAGCGCAACCAAGGCGGCCGCGCCGCCGCCGCACCCGTTGAAGGCCGCGACCATCTGCGGCATCGCCGTCATCTTGACGGCGCGCGCCGCATAGATGCCGATCGCGGCGCCGACCACGATGCCGATGCCGATCTCCCACCAGGCGACGATGCCTTGCGTCAAGACGGCAACGACGGCGATCAGCATGCCGAGCGCCGAGATGCGGTTGCCTAAGCGCGCCGTGCGCGGCGAACCGAGGTAGCGCAAGCCGACGATGAACAGAATTCCGGTGATGAGGTAGGCGACGTCGACGTAAGAAGCGGTCGCTCCCGTCATCCCTTGTCACTCTTTTTCGGCTGCGGCACGCGTGGCTTGAACATTTCGAGCATGCGTTCGGTGACGGTATAGCCGCCGAAGACGTTGAGCGAGGCCAGGATCACGAGCAACACGCCGACGACCGGGTTGAACGGCCGGTCGAACGCTCCGGCGACCAGAATGGCGCCAACGAGCACGATGCCGTGAATCGCGTTCGTCGCCGACATCAGCGGCGTGTGGAGCGTCGTCGGCACTTTCGAGATGACTTCGAGGCCGACGAAAACGGCAAGGATGAAGACGGTGAGTTCGGCGAGCAGGTGCGCGCTCACGCCGGCGAACCCGAGGCCGGGTGCAGCGCCGCGAGCGTGGGCTCGTGGACGATCGTACCGTCCTTCACGATCGTCGTTCCGCGGGCGATTTCGTCGTCGGGATCGAGCTGCAAGGCACCGTCCTTTATGAGGTAGTCGAGCAACGTCTGCACGTTGCGCGCGTAGAGCTGACTCGCGTGCGTGGCGACCGTCGCCGCGAGGTTCTTGATGCCCACGATCGTGACGCCGTTCGGACTGACGATCGTCTCGCCGGGGACGGTTAGTTCGCAGTTTCCGCCCGTTTCGGCCGCGACATCGACGATGACGCTCCCGGGCGCCATCGCGGCGACCGCTTCGGCGGTGATGATGATCGGCGCGCGTCGTCCTGGAACGGCGGCGGTCGTGATCACGGCGTCGGACGCACCGATCGCCTTGACCATGAACGCGCGCTGACGGTCGATCTGTTCGGCGGTCAGCTCTTTGGCGTAACCGCCGGCGCCTTCGGCATCGCCGCCGACGTCGAACTGCAGAAACTTCGCACCGAGCGACTGAATCTGTTCCTTTACGACGGCGCGGGTATCGTAGGCCGAGACGACCGCGCCCAAACGTCGCGCGGTCGCGATCGCTTGCAGGCCCGCGACGCCGGCGCCGATTACCAGCACTTTCGCCGGCGGAATCGTCCCGGCGGCGGTCGTCAGCATCGGAAAGAAGCGCGGCAGATACTCAGCCGCCAGCAGGGCCGCCTTGTAACCGGCGATGTTCGCTTGCGAGGACAGTGCGTCCATCGACTGCGCCTTGGTCGTCCGCGGGATGGCGTCCATCGAAAGCGCGGTCAACCTCGCGGCGGCCAACCGCTCGACGTAGGCCGGATCGCCAAGCGGTCCCAAAAAGGCGACCAGCGCGGTTCCCGGAGCGAGCTGCGTCAGCTCGTCGTCATCGGGCCGGCCCAGGCGCGTCACGATCGCCGCGCCGGCGTACAGCTCGGCAGGCGACGCCGCGATCGTAGCCCCGGCGCGGACGTAGGCGTCGTCGGGGAAGGCGGCCGCGACGCCGGCGCTGTGTTCGACGGCGACGGAGTGGCCGGCTTTGACGAACTTGGCGACAACGTCCGGGACGAGCGCAACCCGCCGTTCGCCAGGAGCACGCTCCTTGGGGACCGCGATCTTCATGCCACAGGTATCGCACCCCGAGCGCCGCGTCCCTTTCTCCGTGCGGAGCGGAAGGACCGTGGCAACGATCCCGAGGAGGTGCTGACCGTCCGCGGTTCGGCTTCGTGCTCGCGCCGCGGCGGCATTTTCCCTCTCCCGAAAATAAGGAGTGCGCTTTATGAATCGAACCTTCCGTCCGCTCGGCCTCGCCGGGCTCGTTCTCGCAGGCATTTTGGTCGGCGCGGGACTCGATCGCTCCGCCATGGCCGCCTACGCGCAACCCAACATGCACGCCGCGCTCAACAGCCTCAACTCCGCCAACACGTACCTGCAGCGCTCGTCGACCGACAAGGCCGGCCACCGCGTTGCGGCGCTGCGTTACGTCACCCAGGCGATCCGCGAAGTCCACATGGGGATCCTCGCCGGAATGAGATAGAGCCTTAAGCCGGCGCGCTCCGCTCGAGGCGGATTGTATTACGCAGGACGCCGATCCGTTCGATTTCGATCTCGACGACGTCGCCGTCGTGGAGAAACTCGGGCGGCGTGCGCGCCATCCCGACGCCCTCAGGGGTTCCGGTCGCGATGACGTCCCCCGGCTCGAGCGTCATCCCGCGCGAGAGTTGCGCCACGATCTCACCTACAGGGAAGATCATCTTGCTCGTGTGCGAGTGTTGTTTCACCGTGCCGTTGACGCGCAGTTCGATTGTCAGATCCTGCGGGTCGCCGAGTTCGCGCGCGTCGACGATCCACGGCCCGAACGGACAGGTCCCGTCGAGGCTTTTCCCCTTGAACCACTGCTGGTGCGCGCGCTGCAGATCGCGCGCGGTCAGGTCGTTGAGGCAGGCATAACCGAAGACCGCATCGAGCGCTTCCCGCGCGGAGACATCGCGCACGCGCCGCCCGATCACGACCGCGAGTTCCGCTTCCCAATCGTATTCCGACGAGATGTCGGCCGACAGCGCGAGCGTTTCACCGGGGCCGGCGATCGCGGTAGGGGCCTTGGTGAAAAAAGTCGGCACCGCAGGCAACTTCAGATCGGTGCGACCCTGCGAGCGTGCCACCTCGGCGGCATGGTCGAGATAGTTGCGACCCACGCAGAACACGTTCTTGCGCGGGCGCAGCGGCGCGACGAGCGCAACTTCGGCGAGCGCGGTCGCCGGCCCAAGCTTTAGAGCCTGGCGCGCGGCGGGGTCGAGCTCGAGGTACGCGACCAAGTCCGCGACCGCCAACGGCTTGACGCAGTCCCCCTCGAGCACCCCGGCCTGCGGCCCATCGGCGGAGACGAACGAAACGTAGCGCATGCGCTCAGAGCGGCTTGCGCTTGGTGAGATGCCACATCTCGCAGTAGTGGCACCGGTAGCAAAACAGGCTGCCCTGCATGCCGTTCATCGCGACGAACGCACGCGCTTCGCCTTCCGAACGGTACGGCGTCTTCGAGGTGCAACTCCGCTCGACGTCCCGGTCGACGCGGTCGTCGAAGTCGCCGCGATTGCGGAGCCACCAGCGCAGCGGCGAACCATCGGAATCCCGCGCACTCACGGCGGCATCGTGTTCGCTATTTCTTCTTGCCGGTAATCGTCTTGAGATCCGGCAGGTTGACGCTCGGGCCCGGCTTGGGCGCGCGCTTGGCTTCGGCCGCGCGAGCGGCCTGGATGTCGAGCGTTTCCCGGCGCTTCTCGACCCGGGCCATGTCGTCGACCGCGCCGATCGCGTTCGGATTCACGCCGCCCGCCCGAATCAGTTGGACGGTCCGGCGCACGCGCTTGGTCTTCGGACTGTAGTCGTACTTCAGTCGATACGTTCCCGCGACCGCGTGTCCGTCGGTCGTCCGGATGAACGTCTGCAGCGCGTTTCCGTAGGTCATCGCGTTGAACGCGAGGTCCTTCACGGACTTGCCGGAGCGGACGCGGGTGACTTGCCCCTTCGCATTCGTCTCGACCACAAATTCGGTGTGTTCGGCGACGGTCGGCAGGTGCGGCTGCAGCGCCTTGGGCGCGGACTTCGAAGGCGGGGATTTTGCGTTGGGCGCAGCCCAGGCCGGCGCCGTCAACGTCGCGACCAGCGCCGCCGCCAGTACCGTACGCACGCTAACTCCGCGAGAACGCCGCGAAGGCGCTCCCACACGAGCCGCAGGCGACAACCACCTGGTAGGTCGCGGAGCGTTCGCTGACCGGGGGACGATCGTCGGTGTCGGGTTCATGGCCGCAGTAACGGCAACGCGACCGGGTCGAGTTCCCGCCGCTTGGTTCGTTTTCCACTCCCGTGCGCTTACCCACCCAGGGACCGGAACCTGCAGGTCCGGCGTTGAACGCGCACG
>JBDTCF010000044.1:0-11709 GCA_039923715.1 Vulcanimicrobiaceae bacterium | reverse complement strand
CGCTGCGCCTGTCCGCTCGAGAGTCCACCCGGGAGGCGGTCCAGCAATTCATCGACGTGGAGCGCCGCCGCGACCTCGCGCGTCCGCGTCGCAAGCGCCGCGCCGCGCAGCCCGTCAAGCCGGGGGCCATAGGCGACGTTGCCGGCGACGGTTCGATGCGGATACAGAGCGCCGTGCGCGAACACGACCCCGACCCGGCGTCTGCGCGTCGGGAGCGCGGTCACGTCGCGGTCGCCGAACCACACCCGTCCCGCGTCCGGCGTTTCGAGCCCGGCGACCACGCGCAACAGCGTCGTCTTTCCACTGCCCGAGGGACCGACGACCGTCAAAAACTCGCCCGCGGCGACCGCGAGCGTGATGCTGTCGAGCGCACGCACCGGCGCGCGCGACGATCCGAAGCGTTTGGCGAGCGCTTCGAGCCGGAGTGCCGTCACGCTTCGTTCCGTTTGCGGCGCGACGCGGGAGTTCCCGGCCCGCTCTCGCCGGTCGGCTACTTCAAGCGAATGATCTGAGCGATCAGCTGGTGCGCCTTACGGCTCAGAAACACGCGCAGGTGCGAACCCCGCGAGATGTCGGCGATCGTGTGAAATCCGTCGCCCTTGCCCTGAATGTTCGTGCTTGGTAGAACGAGGACGTTGACGCGGCCGCGGCCGGCGGTCTGCAGACCGATGATGCCGCTCTGGTAGTTGACCGAGACGACGTGCCCCTCGACGACGCCCGCGTTTTGCTCGCGATCGTCCTTGTCCGGCTTGGGCTCGGCTTTGTCGTCACCGTCGCTGACTTGACGGGGTGCCGCGCCGGCGTCGCCCATCGGTGGAACGGCCGCGTCCGTCGGCACCGCCGAGCCGACGAGCAACGAGGCGAGCACCGAAGCGAGAAGCAAGCGGGTGGACATGACACCCGTTCAACGCAGAACCTGAGCCCGGGCGTTCCCGAGAGTTTACGAACCCGCCAAGCTGCGAGCGTAGTCTGCGCGCGCGCGAGCGAGCGCCTCGGCGTCCCCGGCGGCTCGGACGGCGGCGACCCGCGAGCGCAGTACGCGAACCGCATCGTCGGTCGGGGCTTTGCCGGCCAGGACCAGCCGCAGGGCGATGAACGCCTCGTCCGCCGCGCGGACGCCAACCGCTTCAAGCGCCCGATAGAAGGGCGCCGCAGCCTCGAGCGGCGAGCGCTCGGCCAGGACTGCGGCGACCACGTCGGCCTTCTTGATGCGCGCGTCGCCGAGGAGATAGTCATCGAGGATCGTGAACGTCACAAACGTGCGTTTCGCCGGCCCCTCGCGGCTCCTCTTGCTCCTAGCTTGCTTCCTCCCTGCCGCGGCGCGGGCCGCCGAAGAGCCGCCCGACCTTGCACGCCTGCTGGCGACCGTCCGCAACGCCGGCGCCGTTACTCGCGACGCCCACGTCGCGCGCACCGCGACCGTGACGATCGACGACCGCACGTATCGCCTCCTCGACGACACGGCCGGCGATCGCGCCTGGACACGCCGGTGCGACCAGGACATCTGCGAAGGGGTCTATTTCGACGGCTCGAGGTCGTACGACGTCGGCATCAACGGGACGGCCCTGCCACGAACGCTTCACGCCGACCCGGTGGCCATCACGATGCGTGCCTCGGAGAGTGGCGCCTTCGCGACCAGTTCCTTCGCCGCCGCGGGTGGTTCGGTCGCGTCGCTCGGTCTGCTGCCCGCCGCCGAGGTCGTGCCGAAAGACTGCGCGCACCAATTTGCCGCGACGCTACGCAATCTCGCCGTCACCGCGCCGAACGGCGCCTTGCTCCACGTGTTGATCGATCCGCACCGCGGACTCGTCGCGGCGATTCGTTCGAACGACGACGCGAGCACGCTGGCTCTGTGCGACTACCGCCGCGTCGGGCGCTACCGCGTTCCCTTCCAGCGCTGGCGCGATGGGAAGCTCGTTCGACAAGAGCAATCGATCGTACTCGATCCCGCGGCGCCCAGCGCGCCACGCGGGCTCGACGTTCGTTTTGAGGGCGCACCGAGCGCGATTCCGATGCAAACGGTGCGCCCCAGGAGCAACCAGCCGGTCGTGCCGTGTTCCCTTGGCGGGGTCGGCGTCGCGTGTCTGATCGACACCGGAAATTCAGGACTCGGAATCAGCCTCGACCTCGTAGAGCGCCTCGACTTGCCCGTGAGCGGCGAGTTCGCCATCGCCGGGCTCGGCCAGTATCTGACCGGCATCGTGCAGGCCGGGCCCCTTCGCGTCGGCGCGATGACGCTGGGCAGCGCTCGCTTCGTCGTGCTCCACGATCTGCACGACCTTGGATACGACGTGGTCCTTGGCGCGGACGCACTCGCCGCGGCGCGCGTCACGCTCGATTACCCGCATCGAGCGGTGACCTTTACGCCGCACTCGCCGGCCGACGCGCAGGCGACCATCCCGCTCCGCTTCGCGAGTTTGCTTCCGATCGTCGGCGCGCAGTTCGGAGCGCTCGACGCCTCGCTCACAATCGACACCGGCGACGAATCGAACGTCGATCTCGCGCAACCGTTTTACGCCGCGCACGCAGGGCTCTTCGTTCCGAGTTCGAGCCGTTCGGTCGCCGGCATCGGCGGCGTCGGCCAACAAGTTCTCGGCACGATTCCTGACGTGCGAATCGCAACCTACGACGTCGTCAACCAACCGATCGGCGCGACCGACGCGGCCGGCTCGGTAGCCGATGGACGTTTGGGAAGCGGTTTTCTCTCGCACTTCTCCGTGATCTTCGACTACGCGAACGGGCGACTCGGCCTGTGGCCGCGCGGCGGCGACCCGGCGGTCCGCAGCGGCGACTAAACGACCGGCGCCGTCACTTGGCGGTGCAGCGACGTCCAATCGTCGAGATCGTTGAGGCTGACGGCGTGGCGCAGTCCAGGCGGAACGCCGGCGCCGATTTCCCTCAACTGCTCTGCGGCCGCTTCTTCCGTCTTAACGCGCTCGAGAATGATGCGGTTGTGCTCTTCGAGCGACGCCGCGTCGAGGCGGGTCGCGTGCGCGCGAACCCATGCTTCGCAAGCGAGATACGTAGGACGCTCGGACTCGACGTAGGCGACGAAGGCGTCGCCGTCAAGCCCGAGACCCTCGATCGTCATCCCGTCGAAGCCGCCGCTGCCGTGCCGGTATCCTTCGGGCAAACGGCCGGTAGCGTGCAACACGATCTTAAGCCAAAGGCGCGGCAGATGGCACGCGCCGAGCGGCCCGCGGACGCTCGAACTGATCGTCGGAACGATCTTTTCCATAGCGCCGCGCGTTCGCGACGAATGCCGTGTTAGACCTGCGCGAGACGCGCCTCTTCCAGGACCCGCTCGATCGCGCTCTCGATGCGGTCGTAACCCTTGTCTCCGGCCTGAAAATGGCGCAGTTCGTGCGAACCGTCGAACAGATAGTACGCCGGTACGAACCGATTGTCGAAGCGGTCGACGATGGCGTGCGCGCTGTCGATCGCGCACGGGTGCTCGATTTGCATCGCCCCGCGCGCGTCGGCGGCCACCCGAACCGCGTCGAGTTCCTGCGGCGAACGCGGTTGATGCACCGCCACGAACGCGAGACCTTGCGCGCCGTAGCGCTCGCGCCACCCGGCGACGCGTTCGGCGACGTCGTGACAAATGCCGCAACCGACCGACCAAAAGTGAACGAGAATCGGTCTTCCATCCAGGATGTCACGGTCCGGGGCGATGTCCTCGACCCACTCCGCCCCCCCGAGGTCAGGGAGCGGAGCGCGCATGCGCAAGCTCACTCAGACCGTCAGCAGTTGCTTGCCCGGTTTCCATTCGGCCGGGCACAAGCCGCCGGACTGGAGCGCCTGCAGCACGCGCAGGGTTTCCTCGACGCTCCGGCCGACGTTGTCGGCCGTGACGACCGAATAGCGGAGGATGCCGGCGGGATCGATGATGAACAGGCCGCGCTGCGCTTTGCCGTCCTGCTCGTCGAGAACGCCGTAGGCGCTGGCGGTCTCTTTCTTATAGTCGGCGAGGAGCGGGTACTTCACCCCGGCGATACCGTTTTTATCCTGTGGCGTGTTGATCCACGCGAAGTGGCTGTACACCGAATCGGTCGAACAGCCGAGAACGTCGGCGCCGAGCGCGAGAAATTCGGCATAGCGGTCCGAGACCGCGAGGATTTCCGTCGGACAGACGAACGTGAAATCGAGCGGATAGAAAAAGAAGACGAGCCAGGTTCCTCGATAGTCCTCGAGCGCGATCTGAAACCCAAGGTCCTTCGAGTTGGTCGCGTTCTTCGTGCTCGCGAGCTTAAATGACGGGGCGGGAAGGCCGACGCGTGCGGTCATACGTTCCTTTCAAGCAAAACAGAATTAACAATGAACATCATTATCATTAGCCTCCCAGAGCATAGCACGTTTGGTCACGCGGGGTCAATGCGAGTTCGGGCAAGCCGGCGAAACGAGCAGCTCGAGCCGCGCGCGAGAACTCAGGGTCTGGCGGCGATGTAGTCGCGCAGTCCGTCTTCCCAAGGCGGCATCGGCTCGATCCCAGCCGTAACGAGCGCGGCGCCTTCGAGCGCCGAATAGGGCGGACGCCGAACGGTGCTCGGAAAATCTGCCTGCGAAACGGGCTGGAAATCGGTCGGATTCAGACCGCGCAGCGCGATCGCCGTGGTCGCAAAGCCATGCCATGTCGTGGCGCCGCCGTTCGTCAGATGGTACGTCCCGAAACCAGCGCGCTCGACGATCCGCCGAAACCCGCGCGCGACGTCGCGCGCGTACGAGGGCGAGAACGTAATGTCGTCGACCACGCGAATCCGTTCGTTAGCCTCGGCTTGCGCGAGGATCCGGTCGACGAACGTGTAGCCCTTGACGCTGCTGGGGGCGCGTCCGTAGAGACCGCTGGTTCGCACGATGAAGTGGCGCTCGCCGTGCCGGCGGGTGAGGTGCTCGCCGGCCAGCTTCGAGGCGCCGTAGGCGCAGAGTGGCCCGGTCGCGTCGTCTTCGCGGTACGGGCGCGTCGCTGTGCCGTCGAAAACGTAATCGGTGCTGAAGGTCGCGAACGCGGCACCCACCAGCGTGCAGGCGCACGCCAGCCGATCGACCGCCATCGCGTTGACGGCAAACGCGCGCTCGGGATAGGCTTCGCAGCGCTCGACGTGATGGTACGCCGCGGTGTTGACGACGAGCGTCGGACGGACCGCACGAAGCGCGTTCGCGACGGCGCTCTCGACCTCGACGTCCAGGTCCGCGCGCGGCGGCGCGAAAACCCGCGTATCCGCGAACACGGCCGCGAGTTCGCGTCCGAGCTGTCCGGCCGCACCCACGAGCAGGATGCGTTCCGTGAGATTCTCCACCCCGCGACCTTCGGCGGGCGCAAAGAGCGCTCTTCCCTTGGCGCCTCGCTGTCGAAGCGTCGACGGGTTCTATGGGTCCGGCTCGGTTCAATCACTGAGGAGTCGCTTCCGCGAGCTATCAACCAAACGCCAGCGGTCCCTCGACCAATGGGATCGAACCATCGGCGACATTGTGGTCACTTCGAGCAGGAAGCGAATGGTCAGTCGCCCGCCTCGAATAAATACGCATGGATATGATGGACAAACGCAAACTGGAGTTTGGGACGGAAGCGCGCCGGTGAGCGGCGTCTTCACGCTGGCCCCGAAAAGGGGTCGACCATGAGAAGATCGCGCCCTTACGTCGGAGTTGGAATCGCGCTCGGAGCGGGCGTTGGCGTCGCAATCGGCAGCGCCGTCCATAATGTGGGCGCTGGACTCGCGTTGGGCGCCGCATTCGGACTGACGCTTGGAGCGATACTGGAGCGACTGCGCTGAAAGGCGCGCCCCAGCAAAGCGTTCGCATCCGTCCGGATCGCCTTGTCGGCCTTGCCTTCACGGACCTCGAGGGCCGGGCCGGTCAGGAAGTTGGGGCGTCGTCGAACAGAGCGCCCGCGATACTGCTGACCAGGAGTTCCCACGGTCCCCCGCTGCGGCCATTTCTGGATTTTCCACATGCAAGACGGCTGCACGGACACGGTGCGTCCGCGGTGGGTGGCGGCACTGTCGGAGCCCCCGACAAATAGCCGGCGCCGACCAGGGTCAAGGATCGTACCCCGTCGGCGCCGTCTTGTCAGGTTGAGGACATGACTCAATTATGATTCCTCGGTTCAGCTGGCTCGAAACGTAGCGCGCGGTTGCGGGTCAGGGCACAGCGATCGGCTGGAACACCGCGGGGTCTTCGGTCATGCTACAAGGGCATCGAACCCGAGCGAAGAGGTGATAAAGCGGGACACCCACTTTTTACCTACACTTGGTTGGTGAGGCCGCTTTTTGGGATTCACGAAGAGGTGCCGTCAGGTCGGTAAACGTTGAGAAGGACACCACGCGGGCGTGCTCTGGGTCTACGGGCTCGATTCCACCAGCTGGAGCCATGGAGACGCTGTATTGTGCGGGACAACTCAAAGCGCAGGCTGCGCCACGCGTTTGTGTCTCGGCCGAAGACGGTGCGCTCGGCGCGCATGACCTCGATGCCGGCTTTCGTCATGGACGCTCGGCGCACGCACCGCAAGGAACAGAACGAGCGACGTCTCCTTCTCGGGCTCGGCCGTGACGACGCGTTCCTCGCATTCAGCCGCGACAATGGGCTGCCGAAGATCACGTTGCATGGCCTTCGGCATGCTTTTGCCTCGCTCGGACTTCAGGCCGGCATCGACCTTCAGGTCGTCTCGCGCGCGCTCGGGCACGCGTCCGTCAAAATCATGGTGACATTTTACGTCGGCCTCGTCGAATCGCTTCAGCGAGAGGCCGCCGATCGCATCGCCGCGCTGCTCGGAAACCCGATCGGCGAGGCGCTCGTGAAAGGCTCGGTGCCACAACCGTGCCACAAGACAGCCAAGGCATCTAAAAAAGCTCGTGCTTACGGGCTTTCAGTGGCTCCCGGAGTTGGACTCGAACCAACGACCCGCTGATTAACAGTCAGCTGCTCTACCAACTGAGCTATCCGGGAATGCTCGCGTCGGCGTGACGGGGCCTTCAGGGTTCCGCGCGGCCGACTGCAGCGGGTTCAACATCTCCATCGTCCCCCCTCCCCAATCGCGCGGCCGGCCTTCTAGGCGGCAGGTCTCGGCGAACGCCTCTTTTGAACCGCCTAATCGCACCGATTGCGTTCGCGACGCGCCAACTCTCGAAGGAGGTTCCCGTGGACAAGCAGGTCCGGACGAACGCGTTTTGGCGCCTCGGCGTCTTTCGCGTCGTTGCGAGCGCATGCGGGTTATTTTTCGTGTTGACGCTCGTGGCTATGCTGCTCTACCCGGGCGGTTCGGTCGCTGCGCCCGGCGCCGAGCGCTACTCGTTCTTCCTGAACTTCTTCAGCGACTTGGGGCAAACGCACGTCGGCTACGGCCCGCTCGGCGCCTCGAATTTGGTTTCGATGGTGCTCTTCGTCGCGGCGCTGGTGATGGCGGCGGCGGCGCTCGTCCTCTTCTTCATCGCCTTCGCCGGGCTCGTGGGTTCCGCAACCTCCCGCTGGCTGGCCCGCAGCGCTGCCCTCTTCGGCGTCGTTGCCGGCGTTTCGTTCGTTGGCGTCGCGCTCACGCCGTGGAACCACTACCTCCTGGCGCACAACGCGTTCGTGGCTTGGGCCTTCCGCGCGTTTTTCGCCGCCGACCTGCTGCTGTTCGCAGCGGTCGTGCTCGAGCCCGGCTTCCCGCGTCGTTTTGCCTGGATATTTGGGGCGTTCGCCGCACTCTTGGCCGCGTACGTCGGCTTGTTGACGTTCGGCCCTACGACGACGACGGCGCTGGGATCGATCGTACAGGCGACGGGCCAAAAGGTCATCGCGTATGCGTCGATTTTGACCGTCTGCATTCAATCGTTGAACGTCGTCGCGTTGCCACGCTCTAGGGAAGCGGGCGCTACGCGCGCGGCTTGACAGCCGCGGTATAATGGCGAGCGTGAAGTTCTAGCCGGGATCCACCATCCGCGCTTTTGCGCGTACGTTCGCCGACGCCGCACTCGCGGCGCCATTGCCGATAGGATTCTTGGCTCATGTCTACTGCCGCTCGCAGCGTCTTCACGTCCCGCGCCTTCACCCTGTTCTACGCCGGTCAGGCGTTCAGTTACGCTGGCTACGGATTGCGTTTGGTCGCGATTCCGTTGCTCGTGTTTCACCTCACGAACTCCGCCTCCGCGCTCGGAGCCACCTACTCGATCGAGCTGCTGCCGTTCGCGATTTTCGGTCTTGCTGGGGGCTCGCTCGCCGACCGGGTCGATCGGCGGACCCTCATGATCGTGAGCGACGGGATTCGATTTGCCGTCCTCGCGACGTTCGCACTCGCCTTCGCGACCAAACAGCTCGGGCTTCCGCTTCTGTTCGGCGGGATCGCGCTCGAAGCGACCTGTGCGGCCGTTTTCGTCGGAGCGCAGGCGTCTTCGATCACGTACCTGCTCGGAAAGGAGCGCGCCACCCAGGCGATCGCCGCACTAATGGCCACCGAGCAACTTGCGATCACCGTCTTACCGCCGCTCGGCGGCGCGTTGTTCGCGATCATCGGGCCGCTGCCGGCGTTGGCGCTCAATGCGGCGACCTACCTCGTCTCGGCGGGCGCGGTGGCGTCGGTGCACGGTTTTGGTCCCGACGAACCGGGCCGGCTGCCCTCAACCCGCGAGTTGCTCGGCGATGTCGGAGCGGGATTTCGATTTCTGTGGAATGACGCCGCACTCCGTACCGTGGCCTCCCTCGGAGCAGCCTTCAACTTTTTCGGGTTCATGACCGGTGCGGTCTTCATCCCGTTCCTCAAACGCGACTTCGGCGCGAGCGATCTGGTCGTCGGCTACGCCCTCGGCATCGGCGCGATCGGCGCGATCGTCGGATCGGTCGCTGCCGGGCGCAGTCCGCGCAGCTGGCCGTTCGGGCGCGTTATGACGATCGCGTACGCGCTGGACGCGCTGGCCTTCGTTCCCGTCATGCTGACGCACGATCTGCGAGTCGCGGTCGTCTTCTTGACGATCACAAACGGCTGCGTGATGTACGAAATCGCGCAGATGGTCGGCTGGCGCATGCGCATCGCGCCAGAGTTGCTCGTCGGGCGCGTTTCGGCCGCCGCCCGGTTGGTCGCGTTGGCCGGAACGGTCCCGGGCTCGATCCTCGGCGGCGCGCTGGCCGACCGGTACGGCGCCAGGCTGCCGATCGTCGTCTCCGGCATCGGTTACCTTGCGATCGCGGCGCTCGTCGGCACGTTCCCCGCGCTCCGTCGCGAGCGCCGCTAGGCGTCCGGGAAAAGAAAAAGCGTGGGCCGGTTTGCGAGCAACCGCCCACGCTTTTTCGAACGAGTTCGTTACGTCTTACGGGTACGTGTGAACGCAGCTCGCAGAAGCGTTGCTGTATTCCGGCTGCATCGTGAACTTTCTAAACCCGAACGGATCGTTTTGGATGTTCGTCCAGGCGCACTCGTCGCCGATCTCGCCGAAGGAGTTGTTGTACCAGCCGCTTGGCGGGCTGGGATCGGTGACGGATTCCGCGTATTCGTGACCGGTGACGATCGTTTGACCTTCAGCGGCTCCGAGCTCGCCGGGAGGAGGCGCGACAAAATTCGCGCCGCACGAGCCGCCGCCATCAGGCAAGTATGGCATGTTCGTGTACGAGATGGTCTTCCCGCCCTGTTGGCTGGCGCCATGATACGCGCACCAACCCTGAGTCAGGAAACCCTGAGGATCGTGGTTGTAGGGGCTCACGACGATGTAGGCGCCGTTGGGATCGGCTCCGCCGAAATGTGCCGCCGCCACCCACGCTTCGGCCATCACCTGGGCGTCCGTTGCGTGCGCGGGGACCGGGCTGCTGTTGTCGCGCCAAACGACGCCGTTGTGCGCCGGATTCGTGACGTTGTGCTGTATGCCGCTGACGATGTCGTAGTACTGCGTCAGAATGTTGGCCATCCCACTGCCGCCGTAGTGGCGGACGTAGCCGAGGTACAGCGCACCGATCTTGTCTGGATCTCCGGCGGCCTTAAAGCCCCACAGGATGACGTACTGTTTGGGGTTCAGGAGAACCGAACCATGGTTGTAGTTCAGCTGGCCTGTGTTCGGTTGGACGAAGTGGGAGTTGTAGCGCGTCGGCATATAGTGACGCGCGATCGACACCGCTTCATTCGAGTTACGCATTTGCGGGCCAAAGCTCCGGATCGGGCTCGCGCCGGCGGCGAGAGCGGACACCGTAAGGCTCGCAGCGCACGCGGCGATTCCCGCGAGCGTTGTAAATTTGGTCATGTAAAAACTCCGTGGGAGGGAAAGGGAGTGGTTGAGATTGCCCATGCGGGGTATGGGTCCTCTTTTTTGGTTGCCTGTGGCGGACAAAGGAACCTTCGGCGACGGGACGTGGCCACGCAAGCGGCCTGCGCGACCTCTGCCGGGCGGGAGCCTTACCCGGCTAGGACGGGGACCTCCGCTTCGGAAGAGCTTCGGTCCGGTAAGCCCGCCGCGCGGCGGAGCGTGTCGGCGAGATCCAGGTGTTCCCAGGGTAGGTCGAGGTCGGGCCGGCCAAAGTGACCGTAGGCCGCCGTCTGCCGGTAGATGGGGCGCCGCAGATCGAGTCGATCGATGATCGCTGCCGGTCGCAGATCGACGTGCTCGCGAACGAGCTTCGCGATCAGCGCCTCGTCGACGCAGCTGGTCCCGAACGTCTCGACCAGGACGCTGACGGGATGCGCGACCCCGATTGCGTAGGCCACCTGAAGTTCGCAGCGATCCGCTAGACCCGCCGCGACGATGTTCTTGGCCGCGTGCCGCGCGGCATACGCGGCCGAGCGGTCGACTTTGGTCGGGTCTTTGCCCGAAAATGCGCCCCCGCCGTGACGCGCCATCCCGCCGTATGTGTCGGCGATGATCTTGCGCCCCGTCAAACCGGCGTCGCCCTTCGGGCCGCCGATGACGAAACGCCCGGTCGGGTTCACGAAGACCCTCGTGTTCCCATCGCGCAACGAGGCGGGGATCACGTGATCGACGATGCGTTCGCCGACTTCGGCGCGGATCGTCTCCAGCGGCACGTCCGGATCGTGCTGCGCCGAGATGACGACCGCGTCGACGCGCACCGGCCGAATGCCATCGTACTCGACCGTAACCTGTGACTTCCCGTCCGGGCGGAGGTACGGGATGTCGCCGTTCTTCCGGAGCGCGGCGAGCATCCGCGTCAGGTCGTGCGCGAGAACGATCGGCAACGGCATGAGCGACTTCGTCTCGCGGCAGGCGTAGCCGAACATCATTCCCTGGTCGCCGGCGCCGATCAGCTCGAACGGATCGTTTGTCCCGCCCTCTTTGACCTCGAGCGAGCGGTCGACACCCATCGCGATGTCGGCCGACTGCTCGTCAATCGAGACGCTCACGCCGCAGGTATCGGCGTCGAAGCCGATCTTCGACTTGGTGTATCCGATCTCGGCGATGGTCGCGCGAACGATCTTTGGGATATCGATGTACGTATTGGTGGTGATCTCACCGGCGATGTGAATCTGGCCGGTAATCGCGAACGTCTCGACCGCAACGCGCCCCATCGGATCTTCGGCCAGGATCGCGTCGAGGACCGCGTCGCTGATGGCGTCGGCGAGTTTGTCGGGATGTCCCTCGGTAACCGATTCGCTGGTAAACAAACGGCGATAGGCGGCCATCGTTACGTTCCCTCCGACCAGGACGCCATGTACTTCCGTTGCTCGGCCGTCGGCGTATCGATCGCGATCTTCATCGCGGCGAGCTTGAGGCCGGCGACCTCCTCGTCGATCGCTTCGGG
>JBDTCF010000043.1:0-7778 GCA_039923715.1 Vulcanimicrobiaceae bacterium | reverse complement strand
AGACCGGCGCGGGCGCATCCAGCTTCGTGCGCGGAGTTTCCTCGACCGCGTCCGGCAATATCCAGCACGTCGTGATCATCATTCAGGAGAATCGCAGCTTCAACAACCTCTTCATGGGATTTCCCGGTGCGACAACCTCGACGACCGGGACGCTGTGCAACGGTAAGGTCATCCCTTTGCACGCAGTTCCGCTCGAAGCGAACTACGACGTCGGTCACGGGCTCTTCGATTTCCTGGCCGCCTACAACAACGGGAAGGGCGGTTGCTTTAACAAAGAACGCTACGTCGGCCCGCCCCCGACGCCATCGCACTTCGGCTACGGGTACGTCCCGCAGTCAGAAATCGGCCCGTATTGGGCGATGGCGAGCGCGTACACGCTTGCCGACCAGATGTTTACCTCGAACATCGACGCCAGTTACGTTGCCCATCAGTATCTAATCGCCGGACAAGCGCAAAGCAGCGTCGACGTCCCGAATAAGACACCGTGGGGCTGCGACGGTCCTTCGGGAGAGGTCGTCTCGATCATCACGCAGCAACGCACGTACGGCGGGACCCAAACGCCGTGTTTCTCGTATCCAACGTTGGCCAACGGCCTCGACGCTGCGGGACTCACCTGGCGCTACTACTCGCCGCCCCTCATTAAGGGGACGGGTTCGTTGTGGTCGGCGTTCGATTCGATCTCGCCGGTCCGTTACGGTCCCGACTGGGCCAACGTGATCTCACCCGAGACCCAGATACTCACGGACGTGGCAGCGGGAACGCTCGCAAACGTGACCTGGGTCGTGCCGGATGCGCAAAATTCGGATCATTCCGGTTTCAATGGAAAGAACGGCCCGCAGTGGGTTGCGTCGGTCGTCGACGCTATCGGGAACAGTCAGTTCTGGAATTCGACCGCGATCTTCGTCGTCTGGGATGACTGGGGCGGCTGGTACGATCCGGTTGTCCCGAAATACGTCGATTATGACGGGCTCGGTTTCCGGGTTCCGCTGATCGCGATCTCACCGTACGCGCTTACGAACCACGTCGCGCACACGCAGTACGAATTCGGGTCGATCCTTAAGTTTGTCGAAGACACGTGGAATTTGCCGAGGCTGGCCGCCAGCGATACGCGGGCGCACCCGTTCGGGCGCGATGTCTTCAACTTCAAACAAAACCCGACTCCCTTTTCACCATTTGCCCGGCCCGGCGAAGCTGCCAGGTTCATCCACGAGCGCCCGTCGTACCGCCTACCCGACGCAGAGTAATGCCTACGACCATTGTCTGACCGCGGCGGGCACGGTCTCGCTCACCTAGGACGTTGTTGCCGCGACCGCGCCGTTGCAATCGGTTGAAGTAACGGCGCGCGGCGCAGCCGTAAGCAGCAGCGTGGCGCGCGCTATGTCGAGCCTGGCGGTCACGCTCGAGCCCAGGGAAGAGCGAGGGGGAAGCGCGGCGCTTGACCGATAAATCCCCGTGCGGTACACTCCCGAAGTTCGTGGGCGTGCGGGCGCGTGGCGGAATGGTAGACGCGCTGGATTTAGGATCCAGTGGGGAAACCCGTCAGAGTTCGAGTCTCTGCTCGCCCACCACCGACCCATGCGGAAGTAGCTCAGTGGTAGAGCATCGCCTTGCCAAGGCGAGGGTCGCGAGTTCGAATCTCGTCTTCCGCTCCAGTTGGCTTCCGGCGGCCCGCGCGCGCGGCCGCCGTTTTCGCTCCAGGATCCGCCGTGCGCAGGTGAGGATATCGTCGCCGTGACCGCCACTACCGTTAAGCGCCTCGACCCAACCCAGGTTGAACTCGAAATCGCGATTAGCCCGCAAGAGCTGGCCGCGGCGCGCGAGCGAGCCTTCCGCGAGCTTTCATCGGGCGTCCGCATTCCGGGCTTTCGCCCCGGCAAGGCGCCGCGGCGCATTTTTGAGGCGAACTACGGCACGTCGGCGATCGAAGAGCGGGCGATGGAGAAGATCGTTCCCGACGCCTACTCGCGCGCGGTCCGGGATAACGGGCTGGAACCGGTCGACGAGCCGGTGATGGAGCTCGTCCCCCCCGAGGAGGGCGACGAGGGATCAGTCCGGCTCAAGGCCGTCGTCGCGGTTCGGCCCACCATCGAGTTGGGAAGTTACAAGGGCATCGCGCTCACGGCGCCGCCGCTCGACGTTCGCGACGACGAAGTCGAACGCAGCCTCGAGGTCCTACGCCGCGAGCAGGCCACGCTGGTCCCCGTCGACCGCCCGGTCGCCCTGGCCGACATCGCCACGCTCGATTTCGAAGGCACGATCGAAGGGGCGCCCTTCGAGGGCGGCTCGGCGAAAAATCAGCCGACCGAGGTCGCGGCCGAGCGCTTCATCCCGGGCTTCGCCGAGGGCATCGTCGGCATGCAAGCCGGTGATTCGCGTACCGTCGAGGCCCGTTTTCCGGACGATTACTCCGTCGCCGAACTCGCCGGCAAGGCGGCGCAGTTCGCCGTCACCGTCCACGACGTCAAGGTCGCCGAACTCCCGCCGCTCGACGACGAGTTCGCGGCGCGCTTCGGCTCGGAGGGCGCGACTCTTGAGGGTCTGCGCGCCGATATCCGCCGCCGGATCGGCGACGCCCGCCGTACGCGCGTGCGCCAGAGAATGACCGGCGAGTTGCTCGAACACTTGCGCGCTGGCCACGAGATCGCGCTCCCCGAGGTGCTCCTGACCCGCGAGTCGGCGTCGTTGCTCGAAGAATCCAAAGCCGAAGCGAAGCGCGCGGGGCTCACCTGGGACGAGTATCTCGCGCGCCACGAGACCACCGAAGACGCCACCGCCGAACGGCTTCGGGACGAAGCGGGCCGCCGGGTGAAGAACGCGTTGCTGCTCGAGGCGATCGCGAAGGCCGAGAAGATCGAGGCGACCAAGGCCGAGGTGGAGGGTGAGATCGCGACCCTCGCCGCCCGCTACGGGCAGTCGCGTGAGGAGATTCGCAGGCTCGTCGCCCCGAACCTCAACGGCATGATCGAAGGCATCGTCAGAAGTAAGACGCTTGAGTTCCTCCTCGATTCCGCCGCCGTAACGACGGCGCCCGACGTTTCCGGGGACGAAGCTGACGCAACGAGCGACCTCGGCGCGTAGTTACAGTAGGGCGGCGCCGGCCGCTGCCGAGTAGAAAAGGAGATTGCGTTGGGTCACTTGGTGCCGATGGTCGTCGAGCAGAGCGCGCGAGGCGAGCGGGCGTTTGACATCTATTCGCGGCTGCTCAAGGAACGAATCATCTTCGTGGGGGGACCGATCGACGACCAGTTAGCCAACTTGGTGATCGCACAGTTGCTCTTCCTCGAGCGTGAGGACGCCGACAAAGACATCGATATGTACATCAATTCGCCCGGGGGCAGCGTCACCGCCGGCCTGGCGATCTTCGATACGATGCAACTGGTCAAGCCCGACGTCGCCACGATCTGCGCCGGCATGGCGGCATCGATGGCCTCGATCCTGGTGACCGGCGGCGCCGCCGGCAAGCGTTACGCGCTTCCCTATGCCAAGCTCCTGATCCACCAGCCCTGGGTCTCGCAGGTGGGCGGCCAGGCGACCGATATCGAAATCCACGCCCGCGACCTGATCGCGACCCGCCGGATGCTCGCGGGCATCTACGAGAAAACGACGAAGAAGCCCGTGGAACAGATCCTGCGGGACATCGAGCGAGACTACTACATGACGGCCGAGGAAGCCAAGGAGTACGGACTCGTCGATCAGATTTTCAGCAAGGAAATGCGAGCCGGAACGAGCGCGCTGACGTAGCGCGAGAAAGTGATGTGGGACGTCCGTTGAGCAAGGGGAATCTTCGTTAGTGTTCCGATTCGGCGACGAAAAGGGTCAGTTGAAGTGTAGCTTCTGCGGTAAGTCGCAGGAGCAGGTGCGCAAGTTGATCGCCGGCCCCGGCGTCTACATTTGCGATGAGTGCATCGAACTCTGTAACGAGATCATCGAGGAAGAGCTCTACAAGAACGTCGACGAGAACCTGCGGCTCCGCAACATCCCCAAACCAAAAGAGATCAACCACATCCTGAACCAGTACGTCATCGGTCAGGAAAGGGCGAAAAAAGCGCTCGCGGTGGCGGTGTACAACCACTACAAGCGCGTCAATTCCGGCGGTACGGCCGACGATGTCGAGCTGCAGAAGTCCAACATCCTGTTGGTCGGCCCCACCGGCAGCGGCAAAACGTATCTCGCACAGACGCTCGCCAAGATTTTGGATGTGCCGCTTGCCATGGCCGACGCGACTTCGCTGACCGAAGCCGGCTACGTCGGCGAAGACGTCGAGAACATTCTGCTCAAGTTGATCCAGGCCGCCGACTACGACGTCAAACGCGCCGAGAAAGGCATCGTTTACATCGACGAGATCGACAAGATCGCCCGCAAGAGCGAGAACCCGTCGATCACGCGCGACGTTTCGGGCGAGGGCGTGCAGCAAGCGCTGCTCAAGATCCTCGAAGGGACGACCGCGAACGTGCCGCCACAAGGCGGTCGCAAGCACCCGCACCAAGAGTTCATCCAAATCGACACGACCAACGTGCTGTTCATCTGTGGCGGCGCGTTCGACGGTCTCGAGAAGATCATCGAGTCACGGGTCTCCTCCAACTCGCTCGGTTTTCGCTCCATGCCCGAATCGAAACGCGACGCTCGCGTCGGTCGCCTCTTGCAGCAGCTGATGCCCGAAGATCTGCTCCGGTTCGGCCTGATCCCCGAGTTTATCGGTCGCCTGCCGATCGTTGTGACTCTCGACGCCCTCGACGAACTCGCGCTCCGTCGCATCCTGGTCGAACCGCGCAATGCGTTGGTCCGGCAGTTCCAGAAAATCTTGGGCATGGATGGCGTCGATCTGACCTTCACCAAAGAGGCGCTGGTCGCGATCGCGATCAAGGCCCAAGGCCGCAAGACGGGTGCGCGGGGCCTGCGCTCGATTCTCGAAGAAGTGATGCTCGACGTCATGTACGACCTGCCCTCGCTGCAAGGCGTCAAGAAGTGCGTCATCAACAAAGAAGTCATCGAGAAAAAGGAACAGCCCACGCTCGTCTACGCCGACCGCCCGAAGGATCTCCCCGCGTAAGTCGAGCGATTCGTGCCGAGGGAAACGCGCTGATGAAGCACCGACATCTTACGGAAGACGCGGGATTTTCGCTAGCGGCGGTAGACGACATCATCGACCGCGGTCTCCCCATCCATTGGGTCGGGCTAGGAAGCGAGATTTTGCGAGATCCGAGTGGTACCGTCTCCGAGCGCGTTTTGTACGTCTGTTCAAATCACGCTATGTTCGGGTCGTCGGCCCTATGGGTCGAATTCGTCCATCTCGCGCGCCGCGCGCCCTAGGACATTCGAATGCCCGATGAGCGCGGATCGAAACGGCTGGCTCAGGTCGACACCGAACAGGACTGGGAGCGGGTGATTGCGGCCGCGGCCAATCTCCAGACGATCGTTCCGGATGCGGTCCTTGTCGGCGGCAGCGCCGCCGCGTTATATGTAGAGCATCGCTTTTCGAAAGACGACGACCACGTGGTGCGCGACCTCCGGCGTCGCTTCGACAAGGTTCTCGCCGATTTAGAGGAAGTCTCCGGGTGGAAACTTCAAGATAATCTCTAACAGACGCTTACGCGTATTTCGCAGCCACCGGGTCCCGAGCGCCGGATGGTGCGACGAATGGCCGGCCGCTTTCCCATTCGCGTTCGAAGGCGGCGCGAACCGTCTTGACGCCATCCGCTGTTTGCGTAACGAGCCCCCATTCGCTCATTCGCGCGGTCTCGTCGCTGGGATAGGTTGCGTTGGCCGATCCCAGCCAGGCGTTGCCGTCCCCGACGGCGAGTTTGTCGAGAGCGCCCGCCACGCGCACCTGCGCTCCTAGACGCGCCAGCGCCGCAACGGCTCCGGCCTGCGTTTTAGAACGGCCTAGCCCGTCGGCGCCAACGACCAAGCGAACGCGGTCCCCCTTGGCAAGGTGCCGTCGCAGTGCGGCCGAGACGGCGCTGTTGCTGAACGTCTCGCTCGCCACATCGACTTCGCCCGCGCAGCGGTCGATGGCGTCGCCTTCGAGATCGAGTGCGGCTACTTTCGTGAAAGCCAGGCGCGCCGTCGCTGCGGGTCGCCCTTGCATCGCGTCGCGCACCGCGGCCACGTCGGCGGGGTCGTCATCGCGCACGACGAGGTCCGGCCCCTTCGATGGGAAGTTTCGGTCGTCGAGCCAGGCGACGCCGTCGAGCACGGCCGCCTTGACGTGCGCGTCGCCGTTGTCGGCGACGAGCGCCGCGTCGACGCCGTGCGCGCGCAGCCGCTCGACCGTACGCGCGTTGATCGCCGCCCGCTTGGCGGCGTCGCCACCATACGGCACGGCCTCAAGCTCCACGCGCACCGCCGCACCACGCGCGGCAGCCGCGTCCAGCTCGTGCTCCATCGGGGGCCCCAAGCAGTAAGCGCTAAGTTCGACCGAGTGCGCGTCGGCCAGCGACCGAAGAAAGTCGGTGTGTGTCGATAGTGTGATTCCCACGCCCCTCTTTCACGTCGCGCACATCGAGCCGCAAGAGAGGGGCGTGAGATACGTGCGTTACGGCTGTTCGGGTGGGTCCACCGCCACGCCGGTCACCGAAGTTTGTCCCTGACCGCTCGGCGGGATTTGAACGGTGATCGTGTTCCGAACGGAGCCGCCGGCGGGATAGGCGTACTGAAGCGCCTGTCCGAGATTCTGCGCGTTCAAGAAAGCGCTCGCGACGTACAGGTACTTACCCGCGCGCATCAGTGAGAAGCCGCCGTTGGGATCAGGACCGTTGTCGGGCGGGTAGAGGAGCTGGCTCGAACTCAGAAGCGTGTTGGAGCGGGCCTTGTAAAGGTTGAGCGTTCCGTCGTCGCCGACGACGGCGATGTTACCTTGGGTGTCGATTTGGAGGCCTTTCGCGTTGGTGATTCCGGTATTGACGCCAAGGTTGACGATCTTCGTGCCTTTGCTGCCGCCGACGATCTCACCGATTTGCGAGGCTCCGCTCGCGCGGCTACCGATGACGTAAAGGTTGCCCGAAGCGTCGTACGCGCAGAATCCGGGCGAGCCAAAGCCGGCGGGTGGCGCGACGGTCTTGAACGGCGTTGAAGCACCCTTGTGAAAGAACTCGATCCCCGTCGTCTGGAACTGCCCGACCGCAACCTCGCCGTCGTGCGAAATCGCGACGGCGTTCGGGAAGTTTCCGGCCGGCTGGACACTCAAAGTAAGCGATGGCTGCGTCGCCCCTCGCGGATACACGAGCACCTTACCGGCGACGAATTCGACGACGTACAGGTTATGCCAACGGTCGACGTTCAGGTACTCGATCACCGGATCGCCCGTAATCAAGCCGATTTCTTTTTGATTGCGTCCGCGGCCCGGATAGATGTGGATGGCCGAGTTGGTGTAGTCGGCGACGTAGATCAGGCCGGCCGAGCGCGCGGTCTGCGCGAAGGACGCGCTGAAACCCGAGCGTGCGTGCGCTTGCGTCGCGCCGTTGCCGGTAAGTGCGGCCGGCGCCGAAGAACCGGCGCCCGAGCAGCCGGCCAACAAGGCGGCTGCCGCGCTCGCGCTCAACACGCGAAGGAATGGGGTGGAGACGACCATTTGAAAAGACCTCCAAGGGAAAGCGGTCGCGATCCTCATCCGACCGCCACGCCGCAGAATCATCCCAGAACGGGCCCGCAGGGACCACATATTTGGCACATAATTTCGCACGGATGCAGCCTGTCCAGGAGCGGTTGTTCGGCGAGCTGCTTAGCCGGCATCGCGTTGCGTCGCTGCTGACGCAAGAGGCGCTGGCCGAGCGGGCCGG
>JBDTCF010000042.1:0-3113 GCA_039923715.1 Vulcanimicrobiaceae bacterium | reverse complement strand
TGGATGAAAGCGGCCAGAATCGAGGGATCGCGATGGTCGAGCGGCGGCATCGCATTAAACGCATGGGTGAGCGTCCGGAAACCGAGCCCGATTGCGAGGATCCCTTCGCGGTACTTGGCGGCCGTGTGCCCGGCCGCGCAAACGACGCCTTGATCGAAGAAATAGCGCGCGGCCTCATCGACGCCTTCCACCTCGGGCGCCATCGTCGCGATGACCAGCGTTCCGTGGCAGGCTTCAAGCAGCCCCTTCGCGCGCTCGACCGTTGCCGGTAAGAGCCAGTCTGCGCGGTGGACGCGCCGAAATTTGGGATTCAGGAACGGGCCTTCGACGTGAATGCCGATGCAGCGAGCGCCGAGCGGTTCGGCGCGCTCGGCCAGCCCGTGCGCGGCCTCTGCCACCTCGCTCGCGGCGTGCAGCATCGATTCCCACGGAGCGGTCATGATGGTGGCCACGAACGCGGTCGCCCCCATCTCGGCGTAGAACCGCGAGGCCACCGGGACCGCGTTGCCTTGGTCCCGATTGAACAGCATGTCGTCTGCACCGTTGGTATGGACGTCGATCATCCCCGGTGCGACCGTCGCGTTCGGCGGCAACCCAAAGTCGACCGGGCCGTCACCGGCCAGAATGTCGGCGATGCGTCCGTTCTCGAGCGCGAGCCGTCCGTACTGCAGCGTGCCGTCGCCGAGCGCGAGTCGAGCGGGTCCCAAGACGAACGAACGGATCAGAGCAGGCCTCCTCCAGCGTCCCTCAGGGTCCCGAGTGCGCGCGCCTCGTCTTCGGGGCCGCTGTGAGGCGAACCTCGGCGAACGAGGATCAAGCGGGCGCCCGTCGTGTCACGACCGGATCAATTCGACGGCTTCATCCCGGTGGCGCTCCATTAGCGCTCGCGTGTCCCCTTCAACGTTGAGTCGGAGCAGCGGCTCCGTGTTCGAGGGGCGCACGTTCATCCACCAATCCGGGTACTGAATCGTCACACCGTCGAGATGATCGATCCGAGCGTCGATGTAGTGATGCTCCAACTCCGCCAGCTTGGAGGGAATGTCCGCGACGCGCGAGTTGATCTCGCCCGATCGAAAGCGCGTGTCGATCGGCGCGATAACGCGGCTGACCGTCGTGCCCGCCTCGCTGAAAACCTCGAGACACTGCAGGAGCGCAATCATTCCGGAATCGGCGAACCAGTTGTCGCGGAAGTAGAAGTGCCCGGAATGTTCGCCTCCGAACACGATGTTTTCGTCGCGCATGATCTTCTTGATCAACGAGTGCCCGACGGGGGACCGAACCGGAATCCCGCCGGCCCGTTCGATCGTTTCGGGAACGCTGCGGCTGCAGATCAAGTTGTAGAGGATCTTCGCGCCCGGATAGCGCCGCAGCGTGTTCTTACCCACCAGCGCCGTCACGATGTCGCCGCCGACCAGGCCGCCGCGCTCGTCGACGATGAACATGCGGTCGGCATCGCCGTCGAACGCGACTCCGAGGTCACACTGGTTCTCCAAAACGGCACGCTGCAAGTCGATCATGTTCTCGGGCTCGATCGGGCTCGCGGGATGGTTCGGGAAGCTGCCGTCGAGTTCGAAGAACAACGGAACGACCGCGCAACCGAGTCGATCGAAGACGAACGGGACCGTTTTGCCGGCCATGCCGTTCCCGGCGTCGATGGCGATCTTGAAAGGCTTGATCGCTTTGGGGTTCACGAATCCAAGGCAGTGGGTGGCGAACTCGGCGAGAATCTCCTGGTGCGTGACCGTTCCGCGGCGGTCGCTCGCCGGAAAGTCGCCGGCGGCGACGCGGTCCCGGATGCGGGCAAGGCCGCTGTCCAGCGAGAGCGCTTGGGCTTTGTCGCGCGTCAGTTTGAGGCCGTTGTAGTTCGCCGGATTGTGCGAGGCCGTGATCATCACGCCGCCGTCAAAACCGTACTTACCAACGGCAAAGTAGAGTGCGTCGGTCGAAACTAGCCCGATGTCGACGACGTCGGCGCCGGCCTCGGTGGCTCCCCTCGCGAGCGCGGCGAACAAGCGCTCACCCGAGGGACGCATGTCGCGTCCGACCACGATGCGCTTTGCTCCGAGTTCCGGGACGAAGGCGCGTCCGATGCCTTCGACGAGTTCGTCGCTCAGCTCGTCGGGATAGATGCCGCGTACGTCGTAACTCAGAAAAACGCTCGGAACGAGATTGCTCGCCATGGGCGGCGCGCTTCGCATCCCCGCCGGGCGTCCCCTATCCTCGAAGGCGGCAATCGCGGTTGCAAGCCGCGCCGGCTGCTCCTCCTGCGGCATGCGCCCGGCGCCCGCGATCGTCACCAGGCGTCCGTCGCGAGCGAGCGAGGCGTACTCGTGCCGGCGAGCCGTCAGGTCCGACGGCAAATTCTCCGCGCCCCAAACGACGAGCGTCGGAGCTTCGACGAACGGTAGATCGCGCGCCACGTTGCAGTCCAGCGTGCCCGCCAAGAGCGCAGCGGGGACGAACCGCGCTCCGGCCTGGTGCGTCACCGCGCGGTAGTGCGCCAGGAGGCGTGATGTGACGCGGGCCGCATCGCCGTAGACGTTGGATCTGAGATACGCGCGCAAGAGTGCGTTCGACGCAAACGCGTTGTAGAGGGCCTCGCCGACGAGCGGTGAGCCCAGGAGTGCGCCGGCGCCGCTGCGGGTCGGATTGAGGCTGCCTAGGCGCGTCGTCAGGCCGGTTGGTGAAATCGCGACCAACCGCGCCACGTTGCTTGGCGAGCGAGCGGCGGCCCGGATCGCGAAAGCGGCGCCGAGCGAAGCTCCGACTAGCGTGACCGGCCCGTCGGCGAAGCGTTCGATCGCGGCCAGTATCTGTTCGACGAAGAGTTCGGTTGCGTACTCTAGCGCGGGCATTTCGGAGAGTCCGCAGCCCAACAGGTCGAACGCGACGGTGCGGTAGTGCGTGGCGAGGTGCGGGACGAGTTCGCGGAACTCAAAGGACGAAGCACCGGCGTAGATGCCGTGCACGAGCAACAGCGGCGGTCCCTCGCCCGTCGTCGTCGCGAAGATGTCGTAGCCACGCCAGTTCCACCGAACGCGAACCCCGCCGAGGTGATTGATCGGCATCGGACTGCGCTCGCGCAGCCGGCGATTCAGCGCCGCCGCCGCGCC
>JBDTCF010000041.1:0-5179 GCA_039923715.1 Vulcanimicrobiaceae bacterium | reverse complement strand
CCGAAGCGATCGTTGTAGTACTGCCAAGCGTTGTGGAAGACGAGCATCGTCCGCTGCGGCGGTGGGATCGTCGCGATCTGACGCGCGATATCGGCCTGAAGGATGCGCAGCCGCGCATCGTAGGCGCGCGCGTTGCTTCGGTAGTGCGACGCCCCGGCCGGGTCGAGGGATGCAAGCAGCGCGGCGATTTTCTGCACGTAGACCCGCGCGAATGCCGGATCCATCCAGAGGTGAGGGTTTCCGTCGCGCAGCGGGATCCCATCGGAGAGGACGAGGCGGCGGGCGCGCGCGCCCTTGGCAGTCGAGAGCAAATGGTCGAGCCAGGCCTCGATGATCCCATTCTCGACGAGGGCATCCGCCGATTCGAGGGTCGCGACGTCGCGTGGCGTCGGCTGATAGTCCTCGGGCGAGGCCCCCACCGGGACGAAGCTGGTGACCGCCACCCGCTCCCCGCCCACCGCCGCAACCAGCGAGGCGAGCGTGGAGAACGTTGCGACGACGTGCAACGCAACCGAGTGATCGGCCCGCGCCGATTGAGACGGACTCCCGCACGACGGCAGGGTCAAAGCCACGAAAGCGATCAGAGCAAGAAGCCGCACCGGTGATGGATTTTGCAAATTATTCGCAAGTCCTGCAATTGACTCGCAGGTCTTTGCGTCTGGGGGCCGCCTAGGCGTATACTCGACGCGCATGCTCGAACGAACGCTTTACTCGACCTCAGCGCGACGCAAGATCGCCGAGTTGCTGAAGGCCGAGCGGCGCTATCTCACCGCTGCCGAGATCCACCGGCTGCTCAGGGCCGAGAACGCCCGGCTGGCGCTTTCAACCGTCTACCGGACGCTCGAGACGCTGGCCGCGACCGGCGTCGCCTCGAGCCGGGCCGACGAGTCCGGCGAGTCGAGCTACGTCTACTGCCACGACGGACATCACCATCACGCCATCTGCCGCTCGTGCGGTCACGTCGACGACGTGAGCTGCACCACGATGGATCAGTTTCGCGCGACCCTCCTCGAAGAGCAGTCCTTTGCGCTCGACGACCACGCCATCGAATTCTTCGGCCGCTGCGCCGCCTGTCGCTAGCGCGATGCAGATTCGCAAACGGTTCCGTTTCGAAGCGGCGCACCTGCTACCGTTCCACCCGGGGAAATGCGCGCGTCTTCACGGGCACTCGTATCGTCTCGAGGTAGCTCTCGAAGGGTCGCTGCAAACGGATGGTCCGGCGCGCGGGATGATCGAGGACTTCGACGCGATCGCGCGCGTCGTGGAGCGCGAGGTCGTCGACGTGCTCGACCACGGCGACCTTAACGCGACGATCCCAAACCCGACCGCCGAGGAGATCGCGATGTGGGCCTTCCGTCGCCTGGCCCCGCACCTCGCGGGACTCCACGAAATCGTGCTGTGGGAGACGGCGACCGCCTGCGCGGTGGTGCGCGCCGGCGACCCACTGCTTGCGGAGGGAGCGTGCGGGTGACGCTCCAACTCGCCGAGACCTTCTACTCGCTGCAAGGTGAGGGGACGTACGTCGGCACACCGGCGGTCTTCGTGCGGCTCGCCGGCTGCAACCTCGCCTGCGCGTTTTGCGACACCGACTACGCGCTGCGCGAACTCGCTTCGGTCGACGCGATCGCGGAACGCGTCCGCGAACTCGGCGGAGACTGTCCGACCGTCATCCTCACGGGCGGCGAGCCGTTCGCCCAGCGCGCCACCGACGCGTTGATCGCCGCGCTGCGCGGGGACGGGCGGCGCGTGCACGTTGAATCGAACGGAACCATCGCCGTCGACCTTCCCGCCGACGTTTGGCTGACGGTCTCCCCCAAAGAACGGCTGCATCCGGCGATGGCGCGGCGGGCGAACGAAGCGAAGTTGATCGTCGACGGCAGCGTTCCGCTCGAGTGGCTGGAGGCGTTCCCCGCGACGACGCCCGTGTTCCTACAACCCGAAGGGAACAAACCCGCCAACGTTGCGCTCGCAGTGGCGGCCGCAAAAGCCCAGCCGGCGCGACTGCGACTCTCGCTCCAGACGCACAAGTTCATCGGCATCCGGTAAGGCCGTGATCCTTGTCGTGTGCGCGCTTGCCGCCGAACTCCCGGGATTCGTCAGGCCCGAGGGCGTCGAGGTACTGGCCTGCGGCATCGGTCCGATCGAGGCCGCTGCCGAAACGGCGCGGATGCTCGCCAGCGCGCGCTTCCGGTGCGCGCTTAACGTCGGCATTGCCGGCGCTTTCGAGGGGCGCGGACGCGTCGGCGAAGCGGTCGTCGTGGCCGAAGAGCGCTTTGCCGGGTTGACGCTTGAAAGCGGCGCCGCACTTACGCTTCCGAACGGTTCGCGCGTCGTCGAGCGCGCGCATGCCGACGACGCGTTGCTCGCGCGGCTTGCCGGGCTCCCCTATCGAATCATCACCGGCCTCACGGTTGCGACCGTTACGAGCACCGACGAAACGGCGGCTCGGCTGCTGGCAACCTACGATGCCGATGTCGAGTCGATGGAAGGTTTCGCCGTCTTGCGCGCCTGCGCGCTCGCCGGCGTTCCTGCGCTCGAGCTTCGCGGCGTTTCGAATCGCGTCGGCGACCGGGCGACGTCGGGGTGGGACTTCGGGGCCGGCGCCGGCGCCGCGGTCAAAGCGCTTGGTGCGACGCTCGCAAGGCTCGGCGGAGCGTCGTGACGCTCGCGTACTCGCCGTGTCCGAACGACACGTATATCTTCGCCGCGTGGACGCAGGGATTGCTCCCAGATGCTCCGCCGGTCGAGGTCGCGCTCGACGACGTCGAAGCGCTGAACGACGCGGCTCTGGAAGGCCGCTACGCGTTGACCAAGGTCTCGTACGGCGCAATTCCGTCGCTGCTCGATCGGTACCGTATTTTGCGCGCCGGCGGCGCGCTTGGTCGCGGTTGCGGGCCGCTCTTGATCGCACGACCCGATGCGTCCGGGCGCGTTCCGACGCTCGCCACATTGCCTCCGGCCGCACGCATCGCGATTCCCGGCCGGATGACGACCGCTTATCTGCTGCTACGATTGGCGCTCGGCCGCGAACCAGAGGTGCATCCGATGCGCTTCGATCGCATCGTCGACGCCGTTGTGCGCGGCGAAGTCGACGCCGGCTTGATCATCCACGAATCCCGCTTCACGTACCGCGAGGCCGGCCTCGAAGCGGTCGCCGACATGGGCGCCTGGTGGGAAGCGCAGACCGGCAGTCCGATTCCGCTCGGCGCAATCCTCGTGCGACGCGACATCCCGCTCGAACGCGCGCGCGCCCTCGACGACACGATTCGCGCCAGCCTTGCGTTCGCGCGCGCGAACGACGCTGCCGTCTCGCCGTACGTTCGCGCGCACGCCTTCGAGATGAACGAAGCCGTGATGCGCGCCCACATCGCCCTCTACGTCAACGCTTACACGGACGACGTGGGTGCCGAAGGAATCGCGGCGATCGAAACCCTTTTCCGACGAGCAAAGTCGGCCGGGTTGTTTCCCGGAGCAACGCGGCCAGAGTTCATCTGAGAGCCCCTTGCAGACCCGCAACGAATCTGCCATACTCGGGCTGAACCCGCAAGGGCTCGCCTGCGCCACCGAGGAGCCATCAAATGGCCTGCCCACCTGTGTCTGCAACATCGAAAAGTATCGGCTGGTACAATGTCATGGAGCAGAACAGCGCCGGTACCTGTGCAAAGGGAGACGGGGTAACCAATGACCACGACGCGGTCCAGCAGGCGATCGCGGATGCCGAGGGCGGAGTGCCCGGAATTCTCTATTTCCCGCCTGGGAACTATAGGATCGAGAGCCCATTGGTTATTACCAACGACATCACCGTCATCGGAATGGGAAACAGGACCTCGCAAAGTATCACGCAGTTCCTGCTTGTGGACGTCAATTACGACCTGTTCGACGTTCGGGCCGCAAACGACGGAGTTCGTTTCGCAGGCTTTGCGGTTAAGAACCTAGCCAAGAATTCCCCAAACCCCCCGACGGGCATCGTGTTCCATTTTGAGGCGGGCGTGCAATCTCCGGAGATTGCAGACGTAACGATCGATGGCGCTCCGAACGGCGTTCTGGCGGTGAGTGCCGGAAACATTTGGTGTGAGAACGTCCGCATCGTCCCATACGACGCCGCGCCTTCTGCGACGTTTCCAGCGGGATCACGCTACGGTTTCTGTGCGACCAGCGTTACAGGAGGGAATCCTAACGAATTTCGGTGCCTAAATTGTGTCGTCGATGAATCGGGTAACGTCAACAAAAATGTGACGTCGGCTTTCCTAATCTCCGAGCATTATAATACCTTAATACTGGTTTCGTGCAAGGCGCAATCGACGTACTTTGGTTTTCAATCCACATCCAGTCAGCCAAGCGTCGCCCAACCAAGTTTCTTCCAACTGTTCGATTGTTCCGCTGATTCCTGTGCTTTTGGTATGCACTTGCCGTATGGCCATCTCGCCTTCATCGACAGTTGCCGGGCCTCGAACGGGGTGGTCGTTGGAGGCGCTGGAGGAGTTGGGATCCTCGTCGACTCGACCTATTCCGCCGCTGGCCCGGTAGCGCTCACCAATAACGTCGTCTCCAACATGCCGAACCAAGGAATTGTGCTGCGAAATTCAAGAGTCTCGCTCATAGGCGGAGTCGTCAATAAAGCGAATGTACTTGGCGCGTCAGCTGCCGGCGTTGAGATCGCGATCGGCGCAGGCGGCGCCGCGAGCGTCTCGGGCGTCACCGTGTCAGACGTCGGTCAAGGCCCCGCCATTCATGTTACCAACTCTCACGTCGGCGCGGTCGCGATCGACGGTGTGGCAGAGTCGGGATGCGCGGCGGGGTTGATCGTCGATTTGAGTGTTTCAGGTACGTTCGCGGTTTCGGGTTGCGCGTTGCCGGACGGCGTGACGCTCGGCACGAATGGAGCGACGACGCGGCGAATCGAGGACACGATTGGGGCGAACCCATTTGGCAATCTGCTGGTACCGAATCCCCCAGCGGGTGGTTCGCCCCATACCGTCACGAATCGACACTCTGTTCCTGCCACGGTCTATCTCTCGAGCGCCGGGCAGAACGCATTCACGGCGGTGACGATCGACGGCGTCTTGCTCGGAGTCGACGGACCGGCAGTGCGGGTCCCTCCGGGTAGCTCGATCGAGGTTTCGTACACCGGAACGCCGACATGGATTTGGATGGGGGACTGAGCATGCGCATCTCCAGC
>JBDTCF010000040.1:0-41452 GCA_039923715.1 Vulcanimicrobiaceae bacterium | reverse complement strand
AGGTCGAGCCGCATGCGGACCGCTTCCAGATCGAAGGGGGCGATCGTCAGCAGCCGCTCGAGCGCCAGCCGGCCCGCGACCTCGTCGGTCGCGTCGACGGCGATCCAACGGAGCGTTTCGAGGGAGGCGGCGCGCAGCCGTTCGCGTTCGTGCCACTGCCAGCCGCCCTCGTCGATCCCCTCGAGAAACTCACCGCGATACGTTTCGGCGGCGAGCCGATAGTGTCGCCGGGCCGCCTCGACGTCGCCCCGAACCGTGGCGGCGCGCGCCTGCTCGACGTTCTCGTCGAAGACCGCGACGTCGACGACCGTCCCTGGCGGCGCCGCGAACCGGTACCCGTTGGTCTCGTAGCGCACGACGTCGCCGACCGCCTTACGAATCGCGCTGATCGTCACCCGAAGGCTATCGTGGGCCGCGTCGGCGTCGGTTTCGGGCCAGTACAGATCGATCAAACGCGAGCGCGAAACCGGCCGGCCTGCCTGACCCACCAGATAGGCGAATATCTCGCGCGCACGTCTCCGTTTCCACGCTTCCGGCGGAATGCGCCGGCCCTCGACGGTGACCCGAACGCCCCCGAGGAGTTCGACCTCGAAGTATGGACTGGGGGCCGGCCGTCGCTCCGCCGGAAGCGCGCCGGTCAGCCCCCAGCGGCCGAAGTGGGGATAGAGGGTCTCAAGGGCGTCGGCTTTGGTTCGCATCAAAAACCGATAGTCGCGCTGGTGAATGAGGGCGAGCGCTCCGCGGGTCGCGTCGGCGGCGTCGCGGTCGTAGTCCGGGTCCGGATCGGAGGGCGTCAGCGCGGCCAGCAACGCGGCGGCTTCAAGCGAGGCCGCGGCGCACAGAACGGTGTCAGTCCCCTCCCCGGCAGCCGCGAGGGCTTCCCGGGCGAGCCCGGCGGCCTCGGCCGTTTCACCCTTTCTGGCCCGGGCGGCGGCCCGCGTCAACAGGATCGGGGCGAGTTGCTGCCTCTTACGCGCGCCGCGAAAGCCTGCAATTGCCGCCGAGCAAAGGTCGTCGGCGCGATCCAGGTCGCCGGAGGCCAGCGCGCACTGCGCGAGGCCATGCTGTACGTCCGGCAGGACGATGACGTCGCTTGGATCGCAGGCACGCTCGGCAGCCGAGAAGGCACGCGCGGCCCCGGCGATATCGCCGCGGCGCAACGCCAAAAAACCGCGATGTCCAAGTGCGTGCGCGACGTGCGCCGTCGATCCCAAGTCGCTCGCTTCGCGGAAGAATTCTTCGGCGAGCCGCTCGGCTTCGTCGAGATCGCCGACCAGGGAACGCGTGAAAACGAGATCGGCGAGCGTCAGTACTGCAGAGACCCGTTGACCGGCGGTTCGCTTGAGCTTGAGGGCACGTTCGAAAGTGGACAAGGCCGCGTATAAGTCGCCACGCCGCTGCTGCGCAACGGCGAGATTGTGCAGCAGCTGGCCCTGCGCGGCGAGATCGCCTCGGCTGACGACGCTCGGCATAATCTCGCGAAAGGTTGCGAGGGCCGCGTCGATCTCGCCGCTCTCGAGTTCGACGGCGCCCAAGATCATGCGCAACGTCAGTCGATTCGAATCCGAGAGCCGTGCGCCGAGTGCGAGCGCCGCTTCGACGGTCGCGCGCAGTTCGCCGAAGGCGCCGCGCGAGGCGAGGATCGGCGCCAGCGCGCGAATCGCTTCCGTCATTACATCGTACGATTCGGCAGCCCGTGCCTGCTGGATCGCGCGCTGGAGCGTCCCGATCGCTGCGTCCCATTCGCCGCGCTCGCGCTGGACCCGGCCGCGCCCGTAGGAGAGTTCGCAACTGCGCGCGACGCGTTCGTTCGGCAAGCGCGCGAGCAAGTCACTAAGGGTTCGGACCAGGCCTGCGGCGAGCGTCGAGAGCACGGCATTTTCGAGTTCGCAGGCTGCAAGCTCGGCGTCGCCGGCATCGAAGCGGTGTTCGATCGAACGTGCCGCCTCGCCGCGTGCGGCGAACGCATCGGCTGCGCGCGAATGGAGCGTTGCGATCGTATCGGCGCTGTAGGCACGCCCGAGCTCGTGCCGCAGGAACGAACGGAAGAGTTGATGCGCCACGTAGGCGTCGTCGCTGCGATGGGCGACGAAGAGGCCGCGCTCCGCGAGCGAAGCGAGAATTTCAGCCGAGTCGCGAGCCTGCCGGAGCGCGTCGCAGACCGAGACTTCGAGTACGTCCAAAATCGAGGTTTCGACCAAGAACGCACGCTCGTCCGCGCGGAGCGTCCCGAGGACTTCGCGCGCGAGGTAATCGAACAGAAGCCGGCGCGTTTGATCGTCGCGCGCCGATACGGAGCCGGGTCCCACCGCCTGTCCGCCGACCGCGGCAGTCGAGGCGATCAGCGCGAGCCCGGCCGGCCAGCCCTCCGCGCGGCGCGCGAACTCCTCGATCGCGGTCGAGTCCTCGTCTAAGCCGGCAATACCCGCGAGAAACGCCCGTGCCTCGTTCGGCGAAAACGCGAGGTCGACTGCGTCCACATTTGCCAGCACTGCGGCGGCGGCGTACGGATGAAGCGCAAGCGGCATCGAGCGTCCGCACAGCACGAACGTTGCCCCGTTCCGCGTCGCGCGCTCGACAAGTTCACCTAGCGCCGCGAGCGAGCGGCTTCCTTCCAGCGCGTGCACGTCGTCGAAAACGAGGAGCGGCGCCGGCATCCCATCGGCAAGAGCTTCCGCGTACAAGCTGCCGACGTCTTGGGGAGAACCCAACAATGCCACGTCGCCCTCGAACGGTCGGACCCCGTCGAGCGAACGAACCAGCGCGTCGAGATGCGTTGCAAAGGCCGGTAAGTCGCCGTCGGAAGCGTCGAGACTGTACCACAGTTTGGGGCCGCGCCAACGCGCGAACAAGCGTGAGGCGAGAACGGTCTTCCCGTAACCGGGACCGGCGACGATCGAAAAGACGCGGACCTCCGGCCGAAGGCGTTGCTCCACGTCGGCCCGCTCGATCCAAAGGGGCAGCAGCGGTGGCGGCCGCAGCTTGAGTCGCCGAACGAACACGTTTCGCACTTCGGCGGGTGGCGGTGGCGGGACCTCGTGCGAAATTAACCGTTCTCGACCAGGAATGGGTTGTGCACGCGTTCGATGCCGACCGTCGTTGCGGTGCCGTGCCCAGGGACGACGGGCGTCGCATCGGGATACACCAGGAGCCGCGCGCGGATGCTGGCGACGATGTCGGCCAACGACGTTCCGCCTAGGTCCCAGCGCCCCACACCGCCGGCAAAAAGAGTGTCGCCGGTCAACAGCACGTTCGCACCGTCGCTCCCGAGCGCGAACGAAACGCTACCAGGTGTGTGGCCCGGCGTGTGCAGAACTTCGAGGCGCATCGAGCCGATCGCAAAACAGTCACCGTCGCGCAGGTCTGCGTCGAGCGAAACGGTACGGGGCGCGGGAAGTCCGAGCCAGCGCGCCTGCTCGGCGAGCGTCGCGTATAGTGGCCGGTCGGCGGGATGCAGGAGGCCTGGGGCGCCGGTCCGTTCGCGTAGTTCCGCGAGTGCGCCGATGTGATCGAGGTGGGCGTGCGTGTGCAGCAAGTACGTCGCTCGCACGCCGAGGCGTTCGAGACGTGCGAGGATCTCGTCCGGGTCGGCGCCGCCGTCAACGACGAGGGCCGCACCGCTCGCGGGGTCGGCGACGATCGTGCAGGTGCAGGCAAGCGGACCGACCGCAAAGTGTTCGACCGCGACGCCCCGCGTCATTCTACGCGCACGCCGAAGTTGGCGTATCCGCCGCCGAAATAGCCGAGCGGCTCGCCCGCCGTGCCCCCGCACTCTACCACGCAGCCGACGAAAATCGCGTGCGTTCCGGCCACGTACTCTTCGGCTAACGTGCAGTCGAGGTAGGCGAGCGCACCCGCGAGCACGGGCGATCCGGTGCTTCCTGCGCGGTACGCGACGTTCGCAAACGGATCTTCGTCACTCGGGTGCGCGAACGCGTGCGCCAGCGGTTCCTGCGCTTGCGTTAGCAAGTTGACGCAGAAGTGTTCGGCCGCCGCAACGATCGGATGGCTACGGCCGTGGCGGTTCGCGCAAACGAGCACCAACGGGGGTTCGAGCGACACGCTTGCGATCGCGGTCGCCGTAAACCCCTTGGGCCGGCCCTCGAGCACCGTCGTCACGATCGCTACTCCCGTCGGGAAACGCCGCATTACGGAGCGGAACGCTGCGGCCCCGACCGGAGAGGTCTGCCGGCCGGAGGTCATTCGATTCGGGCGCCGATACCCGTTCCGTCGCCGAGCGGGACGATCGTTGCGTCGAGTTGCGGGTGGTTCAGAAACGTCTTGTTGAATTGCCGTATCGCGAGCGTCGAGTCTTCGTCGTGCGAGCCCGGTTCGGCCGCCGCGCGTCCGCCCCATAAGAGGTTGTCGACGATGACGAGACCCGAGCGCTTGAGCAGCGGTATCGCCAACTTCAAATATGCCTCGTACTCCGTCTTGATCGCATCGATGAAGACGATGTCGAGATTGCGCTGAGGGAAGTTGTCGAGCACGTCGAGCGCGGGCTGATTGAGGATGTCGACGGATTCGCGTTTGCCGGCGCGCCGCAGAAAATCTTCGGCGATCGCCGTTCGCTCGGTATCCGGATCGACGGTCCAAATCCGGCCGGCCGCCGGAAGCGCGAGCGCCATCCACAAGGTTGAGTAGCCGTAGGCCGTCCCAAGTTCGAGGATCCGATTGGCCTGCATGGCGTGGACGAGCGTCGAGAGTAGCCGGCCGGTCGATCGCGAGACGATGGGGATGTCCTCGCGGTGGCCGAGTTGCTCGAGTTCAAGCAGGAGCGCCGGCGGGTTCCGGTGCGCTCGCGTGAGATAGTCTAGGTCTTCCACGAGTGGTGTTTGTCCCTCGTGACGGGCGGGAACCTTTTCCCGGTGGCGCGGGCCTGGAGCCCCTGCCGTCGAACGATGGTTGGGCCCCCCGCGCAACATGAAAGGTGAACCGATGCCAACCCTCACCAACGCGTCGTACGCGCCCAAGAAGTGGAACCTTGCCGGACTCGAAGGAATCTCCGATAAAACCTTGACGATGCACTTCGGGCTCTACGAAGGATACGTCAAGAACACGAACCTACTCAACGAGCAGCTGGCCGCGATCGTTAGCTCGGGTAAGGCCGCCGGCGCCGATCCGCAATTTGCAGAACTGACGCGCCGGCTCGGCTTCGAGTACAACGGCATGGTGTTGCATGAGTACTACTTCGACAACATGAAATCAGGCGGTCCGAGCGAGCCCGGCTCGAAGCTCTCGACTGCGCTCGGTGCGAGCTTCGGCGACTTCGAAACGTGGAAAAAGGACTTTGCCGCCGTCGGCGGGATGCGCGGCGTTGGCTGGGCGATTGCGTATTTGGACCCGCGCAACGGTCGCATTTCAAATCACTGGATCACGCTGCACGAAGACGGGAACGTCGCCGGGTTCGTGCCGATCCTCGTGATGGACGTTTGGGAGCACGCGTTTCTGCTCGACTTCAAACCTTCCGAGCGCTCGAAGTACATCGAGGCATTTTTCGCGAACGTCGATTGGAGCGTCGCCGAATCGCGCCTCGTCGTCCCGAGCGGAACGTAACGGAGAGTAGCGTGCGCGGCGGGGACGCGAAGACCCCCGCGATGTTGCGTCTGTTCCCGCTCAAGACGGTGCTTTTCCCGGGCGCCGTCTTGGCGGTGCGCGTGTTCGAGCCACGCTACCGGCAGATGGTCGGCGACGCTCTACGTTCCGGAGAAGGTTTCGGCGTGGTGTTGATCCGCGACGGCGATGAGGCGGGCGATCCGGACGTGGTTCCGCACGCGATCGGGACGACTGCCGAGATCGATGACGTGACCGTGCTCGACGGCGGACGCTATGCTCTCAACGCGACCGGACGTCGCCGCTTTCGGATCGACCGCATCGTGAGTCGCGAGCCCTACTTGCTGGCCGAGGCGACGTTTCTGACCGACGACGTTGCGGACGCCGCGGCGCGCGTTCGGCTCGACGAGATCCGCGACGTTTTCCGCGAATATCTGGGACTGCTCATCGCGTTTTCCGGGGTACGCGCCGAGCTCGACCTCCCCGAGGATCCGCTCGACGCCTCGTACCTGATCGGCGACGCGCTTCAGGTCGCCGATGCGATGAAGCAGCGGTTGCTCGAGCTTCGCAGCGCCGAAGAGCGGCTGGGCGTCGAACTGGGCTTCCTGCGCGCGCTGCTGCCGCGTTTGCGTGCGCTACTCGAGCGAACCACCGACGTCGACGAAGAACCGGAGGAACCGGCCGAACCCGCGCGCGCGACCCAAGAGCGCCTCTTCGGAAGTTACTTTAGCCGCAACTGAGGCGGCGCCGCTCAGGGCGCGAGGTTGAGAACGGGATCGCCGCACCGTCCGCAGCGGACGACGACGTCGTTTTCGCCGGCCGCGAGATCGAATGCGACCACGCTCGCGGCGCGACCGGCGGCTACCGCTTCCGCGGGGGGCCAGCGCATCGTTCGCGGGTCGCTCCAAAATGCGAGCGCGTAGCGCGTCGTGACCGGAGAGAAGAAGTGGAGGACGAGCGCGCCGCGCGCGCGGACGAAGCGTTCCAAAGCCGGCATCTCCGGTTGCGCGAGCGCCGCGAGCGGAGCGTTCCAGCGCGAGTGCGGGCTGGCCGCGTAGTCGAAAATCCGGACCGGCAGCAAGCTTGGCGCGACGAACGTTAGCGCCGCCCGGCGATCGACGTAGTCGAGCGTGGCCGGCTCGACGACAGCGCGGAAGCTCCCCGCGAGCACCGGCGGCCCGCCCGGAAGGAACGGAAACGCGACCGCACGCGGACGCTCGCCCAGTCGTCGTCGAAGCGCGACCGCATCGCTCGCCGTCAGTGCGCGCATGCCGTCGGCGCGCGCTTGGTCGTAGAGCGCCTGCAGGACCGCGTACGTTCCCAACGGATCGAGTCCCGCACCGGCCGCTTCCTGTTGCGCCAGCAGGACGAGCGGCGTCGTTTCGCCGGCTGCAGCGTACGCGTCGACGAGGCGCCGCACGTACGCGGCGGCGCCGTTCCGGTCGAATCCCGCGCGCTCCAAAAGGTCGTCGGGATCCGTCGAGTATGCTTCTTCGTGTCCCGAGAAGAAGGCGCGCGTCAAATCGCGGGCCGTCCATTCGAGCCCGACCAGGGAACACGTCCCGTCGGGCGCCGGCCGTTTGTATGAAGTGGGGTCGGCGCAGTAGGCGCCCCACGGCGTACCGCGGTCGGCGATGCCGTCTGTGCCCGCCGAGTTCCATGCGATTCCCCAAAAGGCGTGCGCGCCGAGGGCACGATCGTGCGCGATGTCGCGCTCGTGTCCGCCGCCGTCGATCGTTGCGACCAAACGGAACCAGGGTAATCGCGCGCGCGTCGCCGCGAGCAGGTCGTCGTAGGGCTCGATCTGCAGGTCGTCCCCGTAGTCACGGTGTTGGCGATCGTAGAACGTCCCGTTGAGCGCGAGTTGCCGGAGGTTTCCGAGGAACCACGACATTGGGATGCCGGAGTTGCGGGCGAGCAACGCCATCTCGCGCGTGCCGGCAAGCGAAAGATCATCTTGCAACGACGCCGCGACCAGGACCGCGTGTGTCGGGCCGTGCGGCCGCGCCCAGTCGGGGATTGGCGGCGCACCGTCGAGGCCGGCGAGCGCGCCGGCCTGGCACCGGGCGTAGCGCGCGACGATCGGTGCGAAACGCCGCCCGCGCGGCACGTACCACACGACGCCGTCGCTCGAGAAACGACACGCGCCGGCGCGCGGTTCGACGCGATCGACGACGGCGTCGAGGGCGGGCGCAGCGCCGTCGCAGCCGCCCGCGCAGAGCACCGCGCACCAGCCGGCCGTCGCTCGCGGCGCGCAAGACGTCGCGCGCGCGCTACTCGGAACGCCGGACCCGAGCGCGATCGCCAGCGCGAGCGCTCGCGCCGCGACGAATGCGCGCAACGGCCTACCCGTCGACGCCGGCGTTCCGAGCGGCGAGCCGTTCGGCAGCAAGGATCACGTTGCGCATCAGCGCGACGTTCGTGACCGGGCCAACGCCGCCGGGAACCGGGGTCAGTTCGCCGGCAACGCCGTTCACGCTTGCGAACTCGACGTCGCCCACGAGCTTGCCCTCAACCACCGTCGTGCCGACGTCAATGATCGTCGCACCCGGGCGCAACCAATCGCCGGTGACTAGGCCGGGCCTTCCGGCCGCGACGACGACGACTTCGGCGGCGCGGACGTGGGCGGGTAAGTTGCGGGTCTCCTTGTGCGTGACGGTCACCGTCGCGTGCTCCGCCATCAACAACAAACTGACCGGCAGACCGACCACACTCGAGCGCCCGATGACGGTCACGTCGCGTCCGCGCAGCGGCCACTTGTCGCTTCGTTCCAACAGCAGCATCACGGCGGCCGGGGTAGCCGGGACGAACCGCGCGCCGCTGCCGAACGCGAGCAGCCCCTGGTTCGTCGGATTAGCGCCGTCGACGTCTTTGTCGACCGGCATCGCGTCGGCGATGCGTCGGATCGAGCGCCCAGCGGGGAGCGGCTGCTGCAGGATCACGCCGTGAACGCGCGCTTCGGCGCCATAGCCTTCCAAACGCGTGCGCACCTCGGCGTCGGTCGCGTCCGAGTCGAGAACGTCGACCGCGATCTCGACGCCGGCGCGCCGGCCGACCGAGGCAATGCTGCGTACGTAGGCTTCGCTTGCGGGGTCCTCGCCGACGAGCGCAACCACGAGTCGGGGCGCGACGCCGCGCGTGCGCAGACTCGCCGCGCGCGCGGCCAAACCGTCGAGAAGTTCGCGCGCGAGCGCGCGGCCGTCCAGAATCCGAGCGGGCACGGCGGCCACGTTTACGCGCGCGGCGGACGAGCTCCCGCGAGGTTCGATTGTCCGCGCCGCGCCGAGACGTTTAGAGAATGGCCGACAGCGCGGCGGCCACGGCCGCCGGCTCCTCGACGGCGGGCAGGTGGGCCGAGCGCTCGAAGATGCTCGTGCGCGCCCGCGGGTAGACGCGTCGGGCGGCTTCGAGCGACCGCACCGAGATGTAGCGGTCGTGCCGGCCCCACAGCAGCGCAACGGGACCTTGATACCGTGTGAACCCCGCGTGCAAGGCGCGCATGCGTCCGAGTTGCGCGAAGCCGCCGGCGTAGACGCGCGCGAAAGCGCGAATGACGCCGGCCTCGTGCGCCAACGCGCAGGCCCGCTCGGCGGTGGCCCTCTCAAGTTGCGCGGGATCGTACAGCGCGCGCCGCAACACGCGCCGGACCAGGCCGTCCGAGGGGCGCGCCCGGAACAAACGACTCGCCGGGGCGCTCGCCAGCATCAGCAACACAAGGCGCCCGGAGCGGGTGAAACCGGCCGGGTCGATCAGCCCCAGTGAGGCGACCCGTTCCGGCGCGAGGCCGGCGTATTCGGCGGCGATCAGGCCGCCCAGCGAGTGTCCCACCAGCGCAAAGCGCCGCAGGTCGAAGGCGTCCGCTACCTGACGTAGAGCGTCCACGAAAAACGGCAAATCGTACGCGACGTCCGGCTTGTCTGAATCGCCGAAGCCGGGGAGATCGAAGGCAACGAGTCGATGGCGGGTCTCGAGTTCGGGCGCCAAACGATCCCACGCGGCCGCGGTCCAGTGACCGAGTCCGTGCACCAACAGCACGGGGGGCGCGTCGTGCGGCCCGCGCTCGTAGGCAGCGATCCGGGTGCCGCTCGTCAAGCGCAGGGGTCGCGCGTGCCAGCCTGGAGGCTTTGGCGCGGGGTCGCCCGTGCTTCGCTGCGAAGGCTCGTGCATGCGTTTGGTCGTGCTCCTAGCCGCAGTCGTCGCGATCGTCGTGCTGGTTTTTCGCGCTTACACGACAGGCGACGTCGCTCCCGGTGGCCCTGCGGGCGGGCCCTCAATGCTGGCCGGAGCGCCCGCGCAGAGTTTCCAGCTCCCGCGGCTCGGCGGAGGCACCGGGTCCCTCGCCGACTATCGCGGTCGGATCGTCGTGCTGACGCTGTGGGCCACATGGTGCCCGCCTTGCCGGGCCGAGATGCCCGACCTCGAGCGAGTGCATCGCGCGCTCGCAGCGCGCGGGGTGGTCATTCTGGGAATCGACCAAGGTGAATCGGCCCAAGCCGCCGGGGCCTTCGTGCGCGAGCTGGGCGTCACATTTCCAATCTTACTGGACGAACAGCAGCAGTACGGGCGCGTCTACGAAGCGGTCGGCTTGCCGACCACGATCGTGGTCGATCGGACCGGGCACATCGTGCGCGGCATCGACGGACCGGTGACCTTCACGCAGGTGCGCGATATCGTCGCGCAGCTGCTCGCGGCGCGGTGATGGCCGCGCTGGTCCCGCTGCTGGCGCTGATCGCTCTGGCGCTCGTCGGCGCGCAAATCGCGTTTCCGGTCTCGACCTTCTTTCATACCGAGGCATACGTGCTGGCCCTGGCAATCGCGATCGGTGTGCTCGCAGCGGATGCGTGGCGCGCGGCTCGCCGCGGAGGCGGGCGCGGGCGGCGCCGCGCGCTGGCGCTGGGCGGCGTCGTCGCGATCGCGCTCGCCGGCTTCGCGTCCGGCCTGCTCGGTCCCGACACGGACGTGGTAAGCCGTGCGCCCGGAACGGTCGTGCCGCTGCCCCAACTCGGGATCGCCGCCTTCTTCCCGCTCGCCGGTCCTCAAACGCTGGCACGCGGCGATACGGGAATCGTGCTGCGTCGTCCCGGCCGGCCGGAAACCAACATTCGCATCGGCGGCCGCGCCGTACTCGGCGCGACGCTCTTCGTCGCTCGGCCGCGAACGGTCGCCTTCGTCGAAGTTATGGACTCTGCGGGCGCCCACCTCACGATCACCCAGCCGGCGAATCCGTCGTTTCTTTCGCCCGTGCTGTTTTTCTCGCAGCGCGTCGACGTGGCCGGCAAGAGTTTGCCCTCCGATTCCTTCGCGGTTCCCGCGCTGCATCGCAGCGTCAAAGCGATTCTGCTTTCGCGAGCCGACGCGCGCGCGCTCGACTTTCACCACGCGCCGCAAGACGCCGTGCTGTTCGTCGTGGACGACGAGCACGGGCGGCCGGTGCGGGGCGGCATCGCCATCGAACCGAGCGGCCGGACGGTCGCAATCGGTGGTTTGCGCATCGCCGCGACCCTCGGCAAGTATCCGCAACTCGTCGTCGCGGCGACGCCGCTGCCTGTGGTGCTCGCGGCTGGCGCACTCGCGATCCTGCTCGGGCTCATCCCGTTTGGCCGACTCGGTGTGCGCCGCCTGGGCCTCGGGCTGGCGCTATGCGCCTGCACGCGGGTCGAGGGCGTCGGCGGGTCGCAGCGCGTTCTGCACGTTTGGACACAACCCGCAACGCTCCGCGTCGGCGCGTACGAAGAGCCGGACTCGTTGAATCCGGCGATCACTTCGATGGCGTTCGCCGGCGACGTGTTCCAGTTGATCTACGACGGGCTCGTTCGCTACGACGATCGCGGCCACGCGATTGCGGACCTTGCGACTGCGGTGCCGACGCGCGCGAACGGCGGCATCTCCGCCGACGGCCGGACGATCGTCTACCATCTGGTGCGTGGCGCTCGCTGGTCGGACGGCGTGCCCGTCACCTCGGCGGACGTCGCCTTTACGTTTCATGCGCTGATGAATCCGGCGAACCTCGTTCCGACGCGCGTCGGCTACGATCGCATAGCACGCCTCGAAACGCCCGACGCGCACACGGTTCGCGTCGTGCTGCGCGCGGCCTACGCCCCGGCGATCTATCTCTTTCGAGATCTCAACCAGGGTGCGATTTTGCCCGCGCATCTACTCGCGCGGTACCCGAACCTCAACCGGCTTCCGTTCAACGCGCACCCGGTTGGCTCGGGTCCCTACGTGCTGCGCACGTGGGAGCGGGGGAGCGCGATGCGCTTCGATGCGAACCCGGCGTACTTTCGGGGGGCGCCCAAAATCGCGCACGTCGTCTTCACGTTCGTCACGGATCAGAACACGCTGCTGGCGCAACTGCGGACGCACGAGATCGACTTCGCGTACGACTTGCCGCCGTACGCCGCGGCGGAGGTTCGCCGCTTCGAGGGCGTTCGCGTCACCACGACCTCAACGCTTCACTGGGAGCATCTGGCCTTCAATGTCCGCAGCCCACCGCTTGACGACCCGCGCGTCCGGCTTGCTTTGGCATACGGCATCGACGAGAAGGCGCTCTACACGAGCGTCTACTTTGGACTCGGGACGCCGGGTCCGACCGACCAGAACCCCGACTTCGGGTGGTCCGATCCGAGCCTGAAATACTATCCGCACGACCTCGCACACGCGGCAACGCTTCTCGACGCGGCCGGCTGGCGACGGGCGCCGGACGGGATGCGGCGCAAAGCCGGCCGCCCGCTGGAGCTGACGATCTCGACGGTGGCCGGGGTCAAAAACCGCGAGTCGATCGAGGTGCTGCTCCAGAGCATGTGGCGCGCGCTCGGCGTCGCCCTCACCATCAAGAACGCGCCCGGTCCAACCCTGTTCGCTCCCGCCGGCGCCGGCGGGCTGCTCTACGGCGGGAAGACGCAGATCGCGCTGTTCGCGTGGGACAACCTAACCCCCGATCCGGACGACGAGAGTACCTTGGGCCCCAACCGCCTCCCGCCGCTGGGCCAGAACGTGTCGTTCTTCCGCGACGCGCGCATCGGGCGCGACCAGCAGGCCGCGCTGGGCAGCTACGACGCCCGTTTCCGCCGCACGAAGTACCTCGACGTGCAACGGATTTTGCTGGCGCAAGTTCCCGAATATACGCTCGATTGGCTACCGGAAATCGACGCCGCTAACGTCGACTTGCGCGGCGTGCGCCCCGTCCCGGTCGGATCGGACTTTTGGAACGTGGCCGCCTGGCGCTTCGGTCCTCGCTAGCTTGGCTTCCGAAGCGTTTCCGAATCGCCAAGGCAGGCAAACTCGAAGAGTTTCGCGCATCGGTACGGGGAATCGACCGCGCGATGCGGTAGGACGGTTTCTCGGGCGACGACGGAGCGACGTGCGAGTGTGAACATCGAGGTGTTTCGGGCATGATACGGGGTCTGGTCGCGGTTGACCGCGTCCAGTCGAGCGGTCGCTTCGAGCCAATCCTTCGCCCCCGAGTGATGGAGCGATTTGCGCGAGCCTTCGCGCATCCCATCGTCGCCGTGATCGCGCCGGCCGGTTTTGGAAAGACCGTCGCACTTCGCCAATATCTCGCCGAGCAGCACCTCGCTCACGTTCGTTGCGACGTTCGCACCGGTGACGCAACGCTCGCCGGATTCGCGCGCGGCTTGGCGGATGCGCTCGCACCCCTGGCTCCGATGGCCGCGGGCAGCTTTGCGAACGCCTACGAGAAGGCGGCGAGCGCCAACGCAGCGCCCACAGCGCTGGCGGCTTGGCTCTATTCGTTCCTCCGCGAAGCCCGCGGCGCGATCGTCATCGAGAACGCTCAGGCCCTTGCCGCCGATCCGGCGACGCTGTCGTTTCTGGCCGCGCTCGTGGAGCGTTCGCGCACGCACCTGCAGTGGATCGTCGTCTCCCGCCACCAGCTCGACATCCCCTTGGCGACCTGGCTCGCGTACGGACACATGGACCTTCCGATCGACGACGTCGATTTGCGCATGACGTTTCAAGAAGCCGCCGAAGCCGCCGGCGCGCGCGCGGTTGCCATCCGGCCGAACGATCTACGCGAGTTGGTCACGTTGATCGACGGGTGGCCGGCGGCGCTCGCGTTCGCGCTCCACGCATCGACCCGAACGGCCGATTTTCGCCGGGTTGCGAGCGGTACACGCGAGATGGTGTACCAGTTCCTGGCCGAGCAGGTGTTCGCCGACCTCAACGAGCCGGCGCGCGAGTTCTTGCTGGCGACCTGTTTACTACCGTCGCTCGAAGTTCGCGACCTCGAACGCCACAATCATCCTCACGCCGCCGAAGCAATCGAGTACCTTCGCCGCCGCACGGCATTCGTCATCGCTGAAAGCGCGACGTCGTTCCGCTATCACGAGTTGTTCCGCGACTTTCTCGAGCACCGCTTAAGAACGCGCGACGCGGACGCCTACGGCCGCGCGCTCGGCGCGTCGGCCACCCAGCTCGAAGAATCGGGAAACGCCCGCGAGGCCTTACGTCTCCACGTCCGAGCCGGCGCCCGCGAACGCGTCCTTGCGAGTTTGGAGCGCTACGGCTTCGAGCTCCTAGCACGCGCGGACGTCGACGTGGTCGCCGACGCCATCGCGTCGCTGCCGGAGGACGTGCGTTCGAGCGCGCCGATCGCGGTCGGACTGCGCGCGGCGCTCGAGGCGATCGGCGGCGGCTTCGATGCGGCGGACGCGCTGTACGCGCGCGCGACCCAACTCGCAGGCGCGTCGAGCGCTCTCGGATTGGAACTCACGCGGCGCCACGCGCAGGAGTCGATCGCACGATTCCGTTTCGCACACGCGCTCGATTTGTTGCGGCCCCTCGATCCGAACGCGCTCGAGGATCCGGCCGCCCGGGCCGCGATGCTCGGCACGCTGGCCGTGGCGCGCGCCGTCACCGGCGAGCGGACGGCGGCGCGGATCGCCGCCGACGCGGCCCTCGCGCTTGCCGCGGGGCTCGACGACGTCGCGACGGCCGCCAACGCCCATCACGTCGCCGGGTTCGTCGCGTTCTATGGAGGCGACCGCTCAGTCGCGCGCAAGCATGCGAATCGTGCCGTCGAACTCGCCGAAAAGGCTGGACTCTATGCGATCGCGGCGCGAGCATGTTCGGTGCTGGCTTCTGTGTACGATGCCGAGGAGGATGCGCAGAACGCCTACTGGATTTCGCACCGCATGCGCGGCTTCGCCGAGCGCGCGGGCGACCGTAGCCTGGTCTTTTCGGCCCAAACAAACATGTACGCAATCGACGCCGTTCGTGGAAACGAAGAGCGCCTGCGCGAGTCCGAGTCGCGGATCGTCGGATTCGAGGGCGAGCAGCACGCTCGCGCGACCGGAGTGTTGGCCTCGTCCTATGCGCTCCAAGCGACCTGGCACGGCGATTTCGCGGCCGCGCATGCAATGTTGGCGGGCAGTGCGGGCGAACAGTCGTCGCCAAGCCGGCGAGCGGCGCGTTGGGCCGAGGTCGGGCTGTACGCGGCGGCCGCCGGCGAGCGCGAAGCTGCCGAGAGGGCGCTGCGAGCGTTCGCGGCCGAAAACGAAGCGGTCGTGGCCTCAGGGGAGAACGCACCGCGTCTGTGGCGTGGCCGGCTTGTCGCCGCTCTTGCCGGTCTGGTCATGGGCAAGGCCGCCACCGCCCACCGTATTCTGGGTGGACTCGAGCAAGCAGCCGCAACGTTCACGCCCGCCCTGCGGGCGCTCTTGAGCGCGACCCGCGCGCTGTACGTCCATCTCGAAACGGGAGCCTCTCTCGAGGAACTCAAGGCGGCGCTCGACCACCTGCGCTCGGCGGGCGGCGGCGGCTATGCCACGTTGCTCGAGCACCTGCCGCTCCCCGAATCTCCAACGGCCGGCGGGTTCGCGACCCTGACCAAAGCTGAGCTGGCCGTTTTGCGCTCGCTGGCTCGCGGGGGGACGAGCAAGTCGGTTGCGTTCGCACTCGGGCGCAGCCCCCAGACGGTCGACACCCATGTGAAGGCGATCGTAAAGAAGCTTGGCTGCCGCCGCCGTCACGAGGCGATCGCCCGGGCGGTCGAAGCCGGACTGGTCTAAAGGGGGTTCCAGCGATGTGACCTACCTAGTTTTTCGGGAGAGACGCGACTCGCCACGGACGGTACGCTCTGTAAGAATTCCCGCCGTCTCGTCGTGAGGTCCACCGTGCGCCAACTTCTCTCGTTGCTCGTCCTGGGAACGTCCCTCGTCGGTCTCGCAGCCTGCACCTCGAATGGTACCGGCAGCGGCTTCCTACCGCAGCACCAGACAGCGGCGCACGTCCGCACGCCGCAAGAAGTTAACGAACCCCACCCGTAACGCTGTCCCCTAACTCACGGTTCCCGCAGAATTTTCATGCCACCGGAGGGCAGCGATGTCGACCGCTTTCACTTGTGCCGCGCGACCGCCGGTGTGGTATCGCCGCCAACTCCGCCTCTCGCAAGCGCGAGCGAGGACGCCGATCATGGATGAACTGACCCTGAGCCGAAACGCGGCGGCCTCGCTCCGAACGCACGTGCGCGTCGGCCGGCGCGCTATCGCGAGCGCCGTCGTGCGAACGACCGACGGGTCGAAGTCGAATGGGTCGCTGGTGAGCAGCCTGTTCGTGAACGCTTTTCTCGACCGCCTGATCGAGGAGCTTGGAGAGGGCCGGCGCGAGCCGACCGACGCCTGGGCGCACGAGCTCGGCCGTCACGCCGAACCGGGGATCGACCGCGGGACCCTTGCGATTCTGGCCTGCGCCACCATTACGGTGTCCTTTGCGCGCGAGCACCCGGGCTCGCACGCCGTACCGAAGTTCCTGGCGCTGCGCGGCAAGCAGCTTGCCGCAGCGTTTGAAGCCGGAGCGCACGAGGCGAGCGGCGAGGCGCTTCCCAGCGACGTTACCCTCGTCGATCGCGGCGATGTCGTCTCCGGACTCCTAGCGAGTCTCGAAGCCTGCGATCTGGCGACCTGCGAGCACTCGCGCGCCGTCGGTGCGTGGGCCGGGCGGATTGGACGTTCGCTTGGATTGAGCGCGGAAGCCGAACGTTTCGTCGCGCTGTGCGGGACGCTTCACGACGTTGGAAAGGTGGCGACTCCCGAACGTATTCTACTCAAACCGGGCCCGCTCGATCGCGAGGAGTGGAGCGTGATGCGCGAACACTCCGCAGCCGGCGGCGCGATCCTCCAACGCATCCCTTCGCTCCGCGAGTGCGCTCCGGTCGTTCGCGCTCACCACGAGCGAATCGACGGGCAAGGCTATCCCGACCGGCTTAACGGTACGAGCATTCCGCTCGCGGCCCGGATCATCGCGGTCGCCGATTCGTTTCATGCGATGATCAGCAACCGGCCTTATCGGGACGCGATCTCCGCACCGCAGGCGTTAGCGACGCTCATGGAAGGACGCGGTGACATTTGGGATCCCATTGTGGTCGACGCGATGCTCGGGATGGTTCAGCCGCAGGGCGCGAACCTTCCGCGCTTGCGTATCGTTGGGCGCCAAGACTAACGAGCAACCGAACGGTTGCCGTTCGCTAGAACTCGGTTACGCTGGTGAAGGTGAAATTCCGGATGCGGGCGGCCGGCACGACCGACGAATACGAGTAGCCGCCGGTTCGCGCGCAGTCGCGCGAAAACTCGGCGGTGCGAAGCGATTCGAGAATGCTCTGGTTGAACCGTAGGTTGCGAACCCCCGCGACGATCTTTCCGCGCTCGATGAGAAAGGTTCCGTCGCGCGTCATTCCGGTTACGATCGTGGCCCGCCGGTCGACCGCGCGAACGTACCAGAAGCGGCTCACGAGCAGGCCGCGTTCGGTGTCGGCAATCAGTTCGTCGAGCGATGCCGTCCCCGGCTCGAGCACGAGGTGTCGTGCTTGGGGACCCTCGGCGTTCGGCGCGGGTAAGGCGTGCCCGGTGTTCGCGCGCTCCAGCGCCGCCGCCCAGCGCGCGTCGGTGACGATTCCTACGCCGACGCCGCGGTCGATCAGCGGCAAGCGCACCGTCGGCGTGCCTTCGAAATCGAACGGCATCCCGACGTTGAGCGGGTGCGCGTAGTCGTCCCAAACCGTAACGTTCTCGCCGACGTATGGACGCCCCAAGCCGTCTGAAAGAAACGACGACCCCTCGTGAAACGCCTGCGCTGAAAAGTGTTCGGCGAGATACTCTAACAACTCGCCGAACGCAGGCGGCTCGAGTATGACGGTCCACCGGCCTGGCTCGACGGCGATTGGGTGCGCGGAGCGGCTCGCCTTCTCGGCGGCGACCGCGGCACGTCCACGCGCGTCGAGCGCGGCGACATCGCAGGAATAGCGTTCCGCGAATCCACTCGCATCCGAGCCGTTGGCCTTGACATTGATGCCCGCGTTGGTGTTGTCGAACGACTGCACGGTACCCGCGGAGTTTGCGAGGGTGAAGCCGGCGCTGGCCGTCGCGACGTAACCGGCCGCCCAAAGCTCGCTGGCTCGCATTCGGTCAAAGACCTGCGCCGCGAGTTCGGCGCGCGTCGCGGGCGACACGCCGGCAGTTGCGCCGACGAAGGCGCCGGGCGGAGCATCGGCGCGCGGTGCGTCCGTGAGCGGCGGAAGGCTGGGATCCGGTGGCACGAGCTTTGCGATCGCGAAGGCGCGCGCGACCGTCCGCTCGAGCCCCGCGGCGCTGAGGTCGTTGCTCGAGGCGACGCCGACGCGCGTGCCGAGGACGGCCCGCACCCGCAGCGATGTCTGCGCGTAGGCCACGTTTTGGTGGATCGCGTTGTGGGTGAAGCGCGTCAGCGCGGCGTCCTCGCTTGCGACCGACACTTCGGTCGCGTTTGCCTGCGAGAGCGCGAGCGCGCGCGCGGCCAGCGCTTCCCGTTGTGCTTTATCCACGGTAACCGGCTCCGACGCTGACTTTGCGAAAGCGCGCCGGCGCGGCGCACTGCGCCGTTCGCCCGGTCTGCATCGGTTCACCCTTGCCGCAGTTTGGTGTGCCCCACGCAACCCACGCGCGTTCGTCGGCGACTGCGTCGCAGGAGTTCCAGAACTGCGGCGTGACGCCGGCGTAGGTCGGGTTCCTGAGCATCCGGCCACGCTTCCCGTTCTTAATTTCCCACCCGATCTGACAACCGAATTGGAAGTTCAGGCGATGATCGTCGATCGACCACGACCGGTTTGACTCCATGTAGATACCGTGCGCGACGTCGTCGAAGAGTCCTTCGAAGGGCGTTTTCCCGGGTAGCAGGTTAAGGTTGCACATTCGAATCATCGGAACGTCGCGCCAGCTCTCGGCTCGCACGCACGCGTTCGTCGATCTTCCGAGCGTTCGCGCGGTGTCGCGCGACATCTCGAACCCGACGAAGATTCCGTCGCGCACGATATCCGAGCCGGTGCTTTTGGCGCCCTCGTCGTCGTACGCCGCGGTCGCCAACCCGCCGGGAAGCTGGTTGTCGACGACGATTGTAATGTATTCCGAACCGTAACGCAGTTTGCCCAACAGGCTTGGATCGAGAAAACTCACACCCGAAAAGTTCGCTTCCCAACCCATGACGCGATCCAGTTCGGCCGCGTGTCCGCACGACTCGTGGATCTGTAGCGACACTTGCGAACCGCCGAGGATCACGTCGAACTCTCCTTGCGGGCACTGTGGTGCGCTCAGCAGCGCGACCGCTTCTTCGCCGATTCGGGCGGCGCCATCGCGCAACGCCGCTCGTTCGACGACCTCCCATCCGCCGCTCTGGTAGAGTCCGCCGTCGCCGGGATACGAGCGATCTTGGGCGTCGTGGCCGTCGACGGCGAGCGCACTTATGCCGCTTCCGAGCTGCGAGAGAAGTTGCTCGATCTGCGAGCCCGTCGTGCTATAAAATTCCTTGCGCGTCGTCCACAGGTCGAGCCACGCGCGCCCGACGCTAATCTTGGGATCGACGTGCAGGGCGCGTTCGGCTTCGAGCAGCAGCGCGACGCGCTCGCCCAGCGGGACGGCCGCAGGATCGCGCTCCATCGGCGTTGCGAATCGATCCACGTACGTGTCGGTTGGAGCCTCGGCGAAGCGATGGGTCGCCACGGCGGCGCCGGCGCGCGCGATCTCGACCGCGCGCGCCGCGCATGCATCGATCCCGCTCTCGCTCGTGTCGGCGCTGGCCGCGAATCCCCACGCGCCGTCGACGAACGCGCGTAGTCCGTAGCCGGAACTGCGCGCGTCGTCGAGCGTGCCGAGCGCACCGTTTCGGACTTCAATCCGTTCGGTGCGGCCGTCTTCGAAACGCACGTCGGCGTAGGTAGCGCCGCGCGCGGTCGCCGTATCGAGCGCGCGACGCGCTAAACTGATGAAGGTCAAGGAAGTTTCCTCCGGCTCTTAGGGCGGGTTGGGTGGGGTGCTCGAGCGTGCGCTTCCGGCAAGCGTAATGCGTACGTCACGCAGCGCGATGGTCCCGGTCGCGCGAACGCGCGGACCGCCGAGACTTCCGACAAGGTACAACGAGATCAGCCGGCTGGCCGAACGCGGGAGCCGGATTCGGCACGTGCGCCAGCCGCTCCAGTCGATCCGCTTGGCGAGCGTGGCCGCGATCCGCTCGCCGCCCGGGTTCCGAAAGGCGGCGCGTAAGGCCGCCCCGTTTCCGTCGCCGCGGACCTCGAGCGACAAGGCGAGGGGGACCCCGCCCAGCGACAGGTCGGCGTTCGCGTACGCGGCTCGCGTCGGGCCGGAGAAGTCATACGTCAACGTCACGCCGTCGGCGCCCACCGTAGCCGCCCCGGGGCCGCCTCGCGGCGCGGTTGCGAACGTCCAGCGCGGCGCGCCCGCGCCGCCGAACAGCGCGAGCGCTTCCGTTCGGCGGCCGACGAGGATGGTGGTCCTAGCGGCCCGCGATCCGATTCGCGCGACGACGGTGGCGTCCGCGGCGGCAGCCCGAAAGCGGCCGTCGCCGGCAATCTCGCCCGAACTCGCGCTCCAACGCAGGCCCTCGCCGAGCGCCAGCGGATCCCCGGCCGCGTCACGGGCGACCGCTTGCAACGCGATCGTCTCGCCGGACGATGGGTTCGCGTCGGCCGGCGAGATCGCGAGGTGAGCGGGCTCGGCAAGGAAGGTCAGCGGGACGTTCGCGGCAAGCCTGCCCAGAGTGACCCGGGCGGTGCCCGCCCCGGGTCGAAGCGCGAGCAGCGTCAAACCCGGTCCCGCCGCTGCGAGGCCGTTGGGCTGTACGGCAAGCGTCGCCTTTCCGAGGGGCAGCGGCGCGGGATTTCCCGCCCGATCGACGGCGCGTAGCTCGAGGACCTCCTTCGCCTTAACCAGCAGGTCGAGCCGTGCCGGTCGCGACACTAGCCGGACCGCCGGCCCTGCGGCGGCGGTACTATACACAAACAGACCGTCCGCAACCGGCCGCTCGGCGCCGTCCGAGGGGACGTTGCGGACGGTCACCGACGAATCGCCAGGCGCCCTGGCCACCAGCGTCGCCGAGCCCCCGCCGTCGAACGCCATGCCGGCGCGAGCACCGAACGCCTGCAGCAGCGCTCCGAAGGCCGCCCGGTCTAAACCGACCGAGGCGACGGGGTCGCGGCCGTCGACCGTCACGAGCACCAGCTGCCCGGCGGCATCGCGCAGCGCGCCCGCCTGCGGGGCGGCCTGCTTGGCTTCGCCCGGCGAGGGTTCGTTAGGGTCGACGGCCGGCACGCCGCCGGCGACCAGGAGCGGCCCGCCGCCGACCGCGCTGACGATCCCCGCCAGCGGGGGGTCGGTCGTCGCATCGACGTGGACGGTATCGCCCAGATCGGGGATGACGGTGGCCGCGATCCCCAGTGGCCCGAAGGCCAGCCCAAAACGCGGCGCGAGGCCGACATCGAGATCGTCGATTGAGGCGACCCGATAGTCGCCTTGATAGGTTCCCGTCGGCCTACCACCGGCGGACGCCAAGGTGACGACGGTGGCGCCTTGGGTCGCGGGGAGCGGCCCGAAGGCCGGCGTCACCAGCGTTGCCGACGTCCCTTGAGGTGGCCACTCGTCGACGGCGCCGATGGTCCACGAGCGATCGCCGTCTTGGGCGCTCCCGCCAAAGCGATAGGGGCCGAACCGCAGGCTGCCGTCGGCGCCGACCGAAACTGCGGCGCGGCCGTTCGGCGTTCGCAATAGGGCGCCGTCACGAACCACGAGGTTGAGCGGTTGATTCGTGTTCCCGATGTCGAAGTAGTCGCCGTTGATGCCGGCGATCGCGCCGGTCCGGCGAGCCATGGCCGAGACGGTCTCCCCGCCCGAGACGAGGCGGTCGGCCGCGAGGACGGTCCCGACTCGAAGGGTCGGGACGGCGAGGTCGAGGGCGACCGCGTGAACGGCCAACGGGCCGTAGCGGGTCCAGATCCGGTACAGGCCGAGTGTGACGCCGGGCGCGAGCACGGCAGTCTCCGACGACTGCGCGACGATTGTTGGGAACGGGCTTGGCGGAGCGAGCTGCTGGGGCAAGCTGGGCGCGACCGCCGCAAGGGCCGGCCCGGCAATTCCGCCGAACGCGAACCCCACGGTCAACGCCAGTCGTTTCACGGCGCTGCCCCGAGTGGATATCCGCCGGTCGCATACGGTGAGCCGGCGAGCGGACGCAGCCGATTCAGGTCGAAGGCCGCCAACGCGTTGGAGCCGGCACAGGGCACGTACAGGCGCCGGTGGACGACGTCGAGCGCCGGACGCCAAGGGATGGAGCACGCCTTGAGTGCCGGCGAGACGGTGGCAAGCGTCCGTCCGTCGAGAATGGCGACGCGTCCGGTCGCCTCGTCGGTGACGAACGCGCGAGCGCTTTTGGGATCGTAGGCGACCCCGAGCGGAAAGACGAGCGGTTTGGAACGCGCGAGGATCCGTCCGTCGCCGAGATTCAACGCGACGACCCTGCCGCCGGAGACGCCCGGCCGGGCGGCCTGGTTCGAGACGACGTACAGGACTCCGCGTTTCGCGTCGAGCGCGATTCCGAACGGTCGCTCTGGAACGGCGTATCGACGCACGACGCGCAGGCTGTTCAGTTCGACGGCGACGACGCTCGCGTCGTTGACGTTCGACACGTACGCTCGGTTTCGCGGGATGTCGAGTGCGAGGCCTTCGGCCGTCGTTCCGGTGACAGTGCGGACGACCGGTTGGTCGACGTCGATTCGCGCCAGCGCACCGAGGCCGCCGACGTCGCGCTGGGTGACGAACGCGTTTGGCCCGGCGAGGGCGATTTCGTTGGCGGTGGTCGCCCCGGGCGACTGCGAGAGCCGAGCGGTCCTTAGATCGAGGCGCCACAGGACGTTCGAATCGGTCGAGGGAGCGAAGATGACGTCACCGGAACGCGCGACGTCGGCGACGCCGCCTTCGGTCGCGAAGATGCCCAGCAGTTTGCCGTCGCTCCGCCGGTGCACCGCGATGCCGTCGTCGTATGAAGCCACGGCTAGGAGCGAAGCGGGATCGGTGGGTGCTGGTGCGAGCGCGATCTGCACGCTCCCGATGCTGGCCGGTCCGGCGGCGAGCACGAAGGCCGCTGCGGTTTCCGTCAACTGCGGCGGAGCGACGTAGGTGGCGCCGTCGAGGCTCCCTGGACCCAACAGCACAAAGTGCAATCCCGCCGCCGGCGAGCGCAGTAACGGGAAGCGCGAGCCGGGGAGGAGCGGTCCCCTGGGCGCGGCAAGCGCAACGGGAACAAGCTGCGGCCGGCTCGGGCCGCCGGCCGCGGGTAGCGCCAGCACGATTAGCGCAAGCAGCGCGCTACGGTCAGGCATGCGTGCGTAGGGCCTGGACCGCGCGCAGCCCTTCAAAGACGTCGGTGTGGGGCGCAACCGTCGTCACGGCAGCCTTCGCGCGCTCGTATCCGAAAGCAGCGACACGATAGTCCGCATAAGTCCCGCATACGACCGTTCCGTCGGGGTCCACCGCAAAGGCCCGATCACCGGCGTCGGGGAGCACCACAACGTACGCCCTCAATTCTGCGGCGCGGGTCCGCGCGAACGCGAGTTGCCAGCGAGGCTCGAGCGCGCTTTGCCAGACGAAGATATCTGCGCCGGCGAGCCGGGCCTCGACCAGGCCCGCGGGATCGAGGACCGTCGCGTCTCGGACGGTCGCAACCAGCACCTCGCCGGCGTAGATGTATGCGTCGAACCGCTCGACGGCAAAGATCATGAGCCCGGCCGGAACGTTGCCCGGTCGCACGGGAGCGACGAGCGCGTCGGCGTCGGCAAAGCGTGCGAACGACGCAAGCGCGGCGAGGCCGGCCGGATCGCGTTCCGCGCTGATTGCGATCCGGGCGGTGGCGCGGCGCGCGGCGGTCGCCGGCGGCGTCGCGAGTGGGGGTGGGGACGCAAAGCGCCGCGCGCCCAGTTCTACGTCGGCGAACAGGATGGTCTCATCGCGTTCGTTGCCACGAGCGAGAAACTCGCCGGATGCGTCGACGATGGCGCTCTTGCCGCAGTACGCCACCGCGCCGCGCTCGACGCCGACTTTGTTGGCCGCAACGAGCGGCACGCCGTTTTCGCGCGCGCGCACGTTGATCATCACGTCCGCCTGCACGTTTTCGAGCGCATCCGGGTCGCGGCCGCTGGTCACCCACGCCGTGGGTACGACCAAGATTTCAGCACCTCGCTCGACGAGCGTGCGAGCGAGCGTTGGTAAGCGTCCGTCGGCGCAGATGAGGACGCCAAGTCTACCTGCCGGCGAGCCAATCGGGACAAGGTCGCGGCCGCGCGCGTACGAACGCACGTCGAAGTGCCACAGAAGCTGCTTTTCCGTGCGCCCGAGTACGCTGCCGTCGGGCCCGAAAACTGTGGCTGCGTTGAAGGTGAGGTCGCCCTCGCGTTGGGCGTGGCCGCAGACGACCGTCGTACGGTAGCGGGCGGCGAGTTCGGCGATGCGTGCGAGCGCACCGCTGACGACGTTCGCGTCGACGCGCTCCTTGCCGATAACGTAGGCAGGGACGGAGCCCTCGGGAATGACGACGAGCCTCGCGCCGGAAGCTGCCGCCCGCGCAATCTGCGTCAAGATATTCGGAAGGCGCGCTTCGAACTCGCGCAAATCGTGCGCGGCAAGCTGGATGGAAGCGACGGGTATTTTGGAGTCGGACACGAAAGATAACTTCCCAACGACAGCATCGCGATAAGGAACGTGAGCGTGAAGCGAGTCTTTGGGTTTGTTTTTGTCCTTGCCGGCGCTTCCTGTGCGGTCGCCGCAGGAAGTCCTTCGGCGTCGAAAACGAAGCCCGCTGCGAGCGCGTCGGAGAGCCACGCGACGCCGGCTGCGCGCAACAGCGCGCCGGTGAAACTCGCGCCGGCGGACGAATATTTCGGACCGCTGAAGATGAGCATTCTCGGAATTCGCAACGAGATCAGGGACCTCGGGTTGCGATACTACTACAACCACGACATCGCAAAGAACATCGTCGGGGCGGCCGAGATGACCGAGAAGTCCCTGGTCGACTGGCAGCATCGCTATCCGAGTGACTCGATGCTGGCGCGGCACATCTACTTGCTCGAACATCTTTATGCGTCGATCGACGATCCCACCGCCGCCGCGAAGGCGGACTATACCGCGAAGTGGCTCCTAAAGGGTTATCCGAAGACGTGGTACGCAAAGAACTTACGGATGACGCTGGCACGCGACGAAGCCAACCGCAAAGCGATGGCCTCGGCGACGCCTGAACCCAGTCAGGATCACGAGACGACCCCGGACGGCGCACCCACGGTGACTGCGGCGCCGGTGCTGAACCTGTTACCTTCGCCGAGCGCCGGGTCCGGCTTGAGCGTTCCCACGAGCGTACCCTCGGCCGCGCCGACGCCGGCTGGCTCTCCGACCCCGGCTGTCTCCCCGACCGCGGCTGGCTCCCCGACCGCGACCGGGGGAGGGTCAGCTCCTCCAAGTCCAAGTCCAACCTCGACCGCTCGCCAGGGCGGGTGAGCCGCGCTGGCCGGCTGCGACGCCGGCGCTCCGAATCGACGCGCCTGTGGATGGCGCTCCTTGCGTCGGCGTACGTGGGGGGCGCCTTCGTCTATTCAGGGCCGGTCGCGGCCGCGCTCACCCCTCCCGCGGAAAAGCGCGTAACCGCGAGCGGCCTCGCGCCTGCCGACGAGTACTTCGGCACCGCGCGGATGAGCGTACTCGAAATCGCGAATCGCTTGCGAGACCTGGCTAGCGCCTACGACGTTCGAGCGCGTAGTGCGTCCTCGACCCTGGCCGCCGCGCAGCTGACGGTCGACGCGCTCCGCGACTGGGAACGCCGCTACCCGGCCGATCGCTGGCTCCCCCGCAGTCTGTTCGCGCTCGAGCGAGTCTACGCGCGCTTACCAGCCGCCGAGGCTCGCAATCGGCTGTGGCAGACTGACCATTGGCTCGTGCAGGCCTATCCCGCCTCGCCCGAGGCGGCCTTCTGCCGTCGCGAGATCGCGGCACACCGCGTCCTCGACCCGCCGGGCCGTGGGGAGATTTTCGCGGTCACGGATCCGCGCCAGTCAGGGCCGCCGCAGGTCGCCGTCGGCGCTGCCGTCCCGACGGCGACCCCGCGGCTGCCGGTCGCGTGGAGAAAGCTCGTCCTGCCGCTTTCCGGGCCCTCGTCGGCGGTCCCCAAGCCGAAAGCGGGCGGTGCCGCCACGAAGCGGGCCAAGCCGGTGGAAGCTCCGACCCCGCCCGGCGGCGACGTTCCCCGGTTTTAGCGCGTTCGCGGCCGACCAAGGGAGAAGAAGAAAAGCCCCCGGCCGACCGCCGGGGGCTTTCGTTTCGAGACTTGGTTCCGCTTTTAGAAGTGGAGGCCGAGTCCGACGTATGGGCCGTTGTGGCTGAAGTCGACGGGGCCATGGGCCTTAACCGTCCCACGATCGCCGAGGTATCCGAAGTCCAGGAACAGCGGGCTCGATCCGAAGTTGAACGTGCCGCCGATCTGGTACTTAAGGATGCGGTATTCGAGGCTGAACGTTGCAATCGTGCACCTGGCGCCTTCGAGCGCGCAGTTGCCGACCGGGTCAGCCGTCGGAACCGTGTAGTTACCCTTGACCGACGGATAGTAGTACGCACTGCCGTAGATCGAGAAGGGCTGGTCGAGGTCCGGCAACTTCTCCGCGCCGAAACCGACGCCGTTCAGCTTGGGATACCCGTAGTTGTTCGAGCGCCACATGTAACCGACGCCGATGTAGATACGCGGGTCGGCGACCTTCAGGCCGAAGCGGCCGTCGAAGTCGTAGTCGCGGGCTTGGAACGCCGGAACGAAGGTCGCTCCGGAGAACACGTCGGTCCCGATAACCGTAACGCAACCCTGATCGCCCGGCTGGACGCCGAAGCAACCCGGACGGAGACCGTCTGCGGGAGTATTCCCGTTCTGATTGTGCGGATACTCGAACTGACGGTAGTCGCCCTCGAGCATCCAGGGGAGGTTGAATAGCGGGAACTCGATCGCGCCGCGGCTGGCGAACGAAGCCTTGCCGGTGTTACCCGGGCTGAACTCGTTGTAGACCTTTGGCGAGAACAGGTAATCGCCGGTGATAAACCGCTCGTAGGCCGGCTTCGGAACCGGGGTCGGGCTCGGCGACGGAGTCGGCGCGAGCGTCGGAGCCGGGGTCGGCGGAGGCGGCGGAGTTGCCGTTACCGGAATATAGCGAACGACGACGAGGTGTTTGTCTGGGACCCACTGGACATAGGCGCCCATACCTTCCGAGATCACGCGGAGCGGAACGACGACGGCGCCCTTATAGATCTCGGGCGGGACGTCGAGAGGACGGCTTTCACCGTTGATGATGACTTCCGGCTTGCCGACTGTCACCTTGACGTCGGAACCGGGCTTCGAGACGTCGACCGTCTTGGTGCCGGGATCGTAGGATACCGTCGCGCCGGTCTGCTCGAACATCGAGCGGAGCGGGACGAGGATCGTGCTGCCCTTCACCAGGGCCGCGAGGACGCGCCCTTGCTTGAGACGGTCAGGCTTGGAATAGACGTGGTGATCGTTGAACAGAATCGGCACTTCGCCCGACGGCGGAGAACCGAAATCTGCAGGTGGCGTGTTTCCGGTGGCTTGCGCGACCGTCTTGGTGCCGTTCGACGTCGAAGCAGTCGCGTAGGGGCCAGTGTTACCTTGCGATGCTTTCGACGTCGAGGACGCCGCGACAGCCGTCAGCCCGAAACTCGCCGTCAGGATGACGGCAAGCACACCCGTGCTGATTCGTTTCAAATTTCCCTCCAAAACAGAGTTGCGGCTGTTGTTCCGGCCTGCCCGGCTCGGAGACCATCCCGCAAAGCTGACCTAAGTGGTCGAGCCGAATGGATTTCCTTACGCCATCGGTACCCTAGTTTCCGCCGACCCAACCAGCCGCGGGAGCGTCGTTTCGACGCACCCCTTGCCCTACAACGTGGGTGAGCCGCCGAAAGTTTCCCTAAACTGCCGGAACCTGATGTCATCTGGGCTATCTGGGGGCGAAACTGGGACCCGTCCCCAACGGCGGTCAGGCCTGTTTCTCTTCCAGATTAGCGAGGAATTTAGCTCGGTCGATCAGGTAGCGCTCGTGGGTGCCCTCGGCGATTTTCTCCCGCTCGTCGAAGGCGGCAACCGCAAAGTTGATCCGCCGCCCGTCGACCCCGATGACCTCCACCTCGGTCCGGACGATGAACCCGACCGGCGTCGGAGCCAGGTGGGTGAGGTCGACGTGCGACCCAAGCGTGACTTCGTTCTCGGTTAGGAGCGGCGCGACGCACGCGATCGCGGCCTCCTCGATTAACTGAACCAACATCGGCGTCGACAGCACGTCGACTCCCTTGTTTCCGGCCTTCTCGGCCGTCATCCACTCCTCGACGCGGGTCTGCCGCTGGTACTGGCGCCCGAGTTCGACCTTCGCCCCCATGGGTCTGACGTTTACTCGGCCCGCCCCAGGGCTCCCGCCCCTGAATCAAATCGCGGCCCCGCGGCGTAAGAAGACGTGACGCTGCCTGCGCACGCTACCAATGCGGGCGTTGCGCGTAAAGGAGAATGATGAGGGTTCGTTCGCTGTTGCTCGTAGCTGCCGCCGCTGGTGCGGTCTGGACGAGCGGTTGCGCCAAGGGAAACCAAGGCGGCCCGAAGGGCCCGCCGCCGCTTGCCGTGGATGTCGGTAAAGCAACGCGGCAGGACATCGCGACCTACATCACGCTCGACGGTCAGGTCGCGCCGCTTCAAGAGTCGGTGTTGAGTCTGCCGCAGTCCGGCGTTCTGGTCGGCGTCTATGCGAACGAGGGACAGCGCGTCCGCGCCGGTCAGGTGCTCGCGAAGATCGACGATGCGACGTTTCGCGCCCAACTCGCAAACGCGCAAGCTCAGGTGGCGAGCGCCGAGGCGACGCTGCAAGGCTCGACGCTAACCACCCCAATCACGCAGCAGCAGACGAGTTCGGCCGTGGTTCAAGCCGAACAGCAGGTCGTCCAGGCGCAAAACAGTTTGATCGCCGCGCAGTCTGCCTATCAGACCGCCAAGACTCAGTACAACAGCAACAGTCAACTTTTTCCGCAGGGGTACGTCGCGCAAACGACCCTCGACCAGTCGCGTTCGCAGTACGTCGCGGCGCAGCAGCAATTGAACTCGGCGCGTTCGTCGGTTCAAACGGCGCAGTCCAACTTGGTCGCCGCCAAGCGCAACACTGGCCAGACACAGGTTCAACAGGCAGACACCGCCGCCAAGAGCGGTGCGCTCGCCGCGGCGCAGGCGCAGGTTAAGCTCTTGCAGACCGAGATCGCGCAGACGACGCTGAGCGCTCCGTACGGTGGCGTGATCACGCAGCGCTTGCTCGATCCGGGCGCGCTCGCGAGTCCCAATCAACCGATCATGCGCATCTCGCAAGTCGACACCGTTTACGTGAATGCGAACGTCCCTGACGACTCCCTAGCTTACGTCAATCGCGGTACGCCGGTGACGTTCACGTCCTCGAGCATTCCGGGCAAGACGTTCCACGGCGCGGTCTCCGATGTCAACGCGACGCCAACGCAGGGAACGCTCTCGTATCGCGCCCGCTTGCGTCAGCCAAATCCCGGTGACGAACTGCGCGGCGGGATGCTGGTGACGGTGACGGTTCGCAAGGAGTACCACAAAGCCGCCATCGTCGTGCCGCGCACTGCGGTCTTTTCGAGCGACACCGGTTCGAGCATCTATACGGTAGCCGACGGAAAGGCGAAGGCGCTTCCGGTCCGGGTCGGCTTGCAGACCGACACCCTCGCCGAGATCAGCGGGGTGGGCGTCCAGCCCGGAACGGTCGTGATAACGACCCGTCCCGACGCCCTTCAAGATGGAAGTGTGGTTGCGATCGGCGGCCAGCCCGGCGCTCCGCCGGCCGGCGCTCCGGCGGCCGCTTCGGCGGCGCCGACCTCGGGAAAGAAGTAGCCGATGCCCGACCAACAGAGTCCCCGGCACCGGCGTGCCCGTTACGGTGTCGCTTTTGGCGCGTGCGTCGCGCTTTCGTTAACAGCCGCCCTGGCGGCGCCGCAACCCCGCCCGACGCCGCTCGCGTTACCCACCCTTCCCCCGCTCAAGCACGCCCCCGCGACGCCCTTCCCGATTACCTCACTGCCGCCGGCAAGTGAACCAACCTCGCTGCCCTACCCGGCGTACGGGACGCCCGCTCCCGGCGTCGGGCCCGGTGCGCCGGCGCCCGGCGTTCCTCAACGGATCACGTTGAGCCAGGCGATCGCGGTTGGTTACGCCCGCGCCCCCGCGCTAACGTCCGCGCGCGCCGACGTCGGCATCGCCGCGGCGGGGGTGCGGCTTCAGCGGGCAGGCGCGCTGCCGAATTTTTCAGGCTCGGTCAATGCGACGCACAACTTTAGCCAGGCCGGTTCGAGTGCGACGGGGGGTAGCACGGGCGGCACCGGGAACTCGCGCGTTTCTTTCGGCGGCGTGCAGTCGAATGGCGTCTCTCTCGATCTGAAGCAACTCATCTTCGATGGCGGCCGCATCTCGGCCGAAGTTCGCGCCGCGCAACGCAGCGAGACCTCGTTCGCCGACGTGTACCGGCGCGAATTCCAAACCGTTGCGTTCAACGTCGCGACTTCGTACTACAACTATCTCGAGACGCAGCGCACGACCGCGGTCGACGTTGAGGTCGTTCGGCAAGACGAAGTCCAAGTCGATTTGATCGGCGCCCAAGTCCGCGCCGGAACGGCCGCACGCGCGGACATCGCGACCGCGCAGCTCCCACTCGCGCAAGCCCAACTCGCGGTCATCAAAGCGCAAGGCGCCGAACTCGCGGCCCAGGCGACCTTCGCGAACGCGATGGGTCTCGATGCGGATGCGAACGTCCAGCCGATTGACGACACTGGCTTTTCGCCGAGCGCTCAGATTCGTTCGCTCGCCGTTCCGACGTACAACAAGGCGTTCGCGCGCGCCCTGGCCTTACGCCCGGACTACGATTCGAGCGCGCAAGGGGTTGCCGGTGCCGAAGACTCATTGCGTGCCGCCAAGCTCGGCCTCTTTCCACAGCTCGCGGGCACGGCTTCCACCGGGACGTCTTCGACCGGAGTCGGCGGCGGCGCTTACCGGAATTCCGCGCAAATCGGACTCGCGCTCTCGATCCCGATCTACGATCAAGGCGTCACCGCCGCTAACAAGGCTCAAGCGCAAGCGCAGCTGGACAAGGCGAACGCCGAACTCGTCACCACGAAGCTCGGGATCCAACTGAGCGTCAAGCAGGCGCTGACGAACTTGGTTAGCGCGCGCGCGGCGCTCGATCAAACGCGGATCGAACTGCTACAAGCCCAGGTGGTCTTACAGTCCACGCAGGCGCAGTACAAGGCCGGCGTTACCACCCTGCCGCTGCTGCTTAACGCCAGCGTTGGCGTTGCCCAGGCGCTCACCGACCGCGTCAATGCAATCTACTCGCTCCGCGGAGCCGAGCAGTCGCTGCTGTACGCTACCGGCGAGATCGGCCAACTCTAGGAAGAGAAAACCGCCGAGCGGAGGCTTTCTCTGGTTTGCGAACGCGACGGGAACGCTCGTACTCGGCGACGGGCCTGTCGCCTCCGGCAACATTGCCCTCGCGCGCAAGATGCGGCGGCGCGCGCTCGACTTGACCGGAGCGGCGGTTCCCAGGGAGGGGGGGTGTTTGCGGGAAATGGTAACTCATGGTTCCCCTTGCCGAGGTTACGTTTGACGGCGTTCCGGTTGCGGTTGACGACCCCGTTAACGCCGCGATTTTGACCGTTTCCGAAGACCGGGTCAAGGGTTTCCTGCGCGATCCGGTCGGCGCGATTTCCGAACGCTCGGGGGTTGCGCCGCCGGTCGTTCGCGAACGCATCGTCGCGATGTTGCGTGCGGGTACCATCCGTCGCGTGCGGCAGACGCTGTTGGCGACGAGCCTCGCTTCGGGCGCGCTGGTCGCGTGGCAAATTGCCGAAGAACGGTTGAGCGAGGCCTTTGATTTTCTGGCGCGTGAGGATCCGTTCTCGGGGCACGTCGTGATCCGGACGGCCGATCCGTCGACGGCGGGGGCACGCTACCGCCTGTGGACCACGCTTAAGGTTCCGCAGGGTTATGGGTTGGAGGCCTACGCTCGGGTTCTTCAGGCGCGCATCGGGGCCGACGCGTTCAAGTCGATGCCGGCAAAGAAACTGTTCGCACTCGGGGTCGGACACGTCCGTCGCCGCGGTTTGGCGCCCGGCAGCCGAGCCGACGCGCCGGCCGAGGTCATCGATACGAACGTCGTCGCACTCGACGAGCGGGAGTGGCAAATTTTGGAAGCGCTCAAACGTGAGTTTACGCCGGAAGAACTCGAGTCGAACGGCGAGTTGTGGGCCGGCCGCGCGCGTGAGGCAAATGCCTCGCTCGACGAGTTCTTGAGCGTGGCCTCGAGTTTCGCGCAGCGCGGACTAATCGGGCGATTCTCGACCTTTCTCGAACACGTCAAGCCGGTTGCCGGCAACGGGCCGGTGACCCGCTACAACGCGCTCTTCCATTGGCGCGTGGCTTTGGGTCGCGAAATCGACGCCGGTCGCGAAGTCGGGCGACATCATGTGATCACGCACGCGTATTGGCGCGAAGGCGGCCCCGAGTTTCGCGACGTTAACGTCATGGCGGTGGCTCACGGACTGGAGAAGGATGCGTTGTTGGAGCACAAAGCAGCAATCGACGCGCACCTAACCGAAGCCGGCATTGCGGCCGACTATACCAACGTGTTCTGGGGAGGACGTAGCGAAATCAAACCCTCGGAGATCTCACCGCTGGCCTTTCGTCGCTTTTGCGCCGCCAACGGCATCGACCCCGAGGTGCTCCGTGCGTAGCGCGCGGAGCGCCGGGCGCGGGCTGCTTGCCGCAGCCGCGCTCCTCGTCATATTCGCGGCGGCAGCGTGTACGAAAGTGGGCACCGAGCCGGCGGCCGGTCCCGGTGCGGCGCGGCATCCCTGGACGCATCCGGGGCTGCTCCGCTTGGCGAGTGCGGCGGATCCAAAAAGCCTCGACCCGGTCCTTGCATCGGCGCAGCCGACGCTCGAGCTTTCGTTTTTCATCTTTTCGTACTCGGTTCGCTATGACGACCGTGCGCTGCCGCATCCCGACGCGCTCCGCGAACTTCCGACCGTCGCGAACGGCGACGTCAGCCGGGACGGGCTCACCCTGCGCTACAAGCTTCGGCCGAACATGAAATGGCACGATGGCCGGCCCGTTACCAGCAAAGACCTATGGTTTACCTGGAAAGTCGTGATGAACCCGGCGAACAACGACGTAACGCAGGACGGTTACCGCGACATCGCGAGCATCGACTACTCCAACCCACTAGTCGCCGTCATTCACATGAAGAAAGTCTACGCACCGTTTCTGCAACAACTGTTCGCGCCGAACGGGAACGCCCCGATCCTTCCCGAGCACATCCTCGCGAAGTACAACGATGCCAAGGGTTCGTTCAACACCGCACCTTTCCAGTCTGCGCCGATCGGCAGCGGCCCCTTCCAATTCGTTGCTTGGGATCGAGGCCAAGCCGTCCGCCTCAAGGCGTTCGACGACTTCTATCTCGGGAAGCCGAAACTCCGCGAGGTCGTGTACCGGATATTACCGGATCAGAACACGATGTTGACGCAGATGAAAACCCACGAGGTCGACCTCGTTTTCAACGCGTCGGCCGGCCAGTACGAGCAGTACCGCAGCATTCCAGGCGTCACGACGATCGCGCCGGCGCTCTACGTCTACGACCACCTCGACTTCAACTTGCGTCGGCCACTGTTCCAAGACGTGCGGATGAGGCGCGCGCTCACGTATGCGCTCGACCGCAAAGCGATTTTGGACAAAGTGCAACACGGCCTGGGCGACCTGGCCGATGCCGACGAGTCGCCGGTGATCGGACACGCGTACGATCCCCACGTCATGCACTACGGCTACGACCCCGTCAAGGCCCGGGCGTTGCTCGACGAACTTGGCTGGCACGCGGGACCGGGTGGGATTCGCGTTCGCGCCGGGGCGCGGCTGTCGTTCACTCTGAGCACGCAGACCGAGAGCACCCACGGCCAAGCGGTTCAGGCGCTGGTGCAGCGCTACTGGCGCGACGTCGGCGTCGAGGCGGTCGTGAAGAATTTCCCGACCAGCCTATTCTTCGACAACACCGCCAACGGGACGCTCCAGGGCGGTCACTACGACACCGCGCTGTTCGCCTGGTCGGGTGCGGCCGATCCGGACGACAGCGCGATTTACTCGGGCCACAATATGGCTCCGCGAGGACAGAACGCGCTGTTCTGGCAAGACGCTCGCGCGACGGCCGCGATGGACGACGCGCTCTCGACGGTGGACGACATGCGCCGCAAGCGTGACTACTTTATCGTTCAGGAACAGTTAGCGAGCGAGCTTCCAACTGTGGTTCTCTACTTTCGCCGCGAGCCGCTTGCGTACAACGACGATCTGAAGAACTTTACCGCCTCACCCGTCATCTCGGTTTTCTGGAACACCTGGGAGTACTCGATCTAACGTCCCGAAAGGAACTCGCTCTCGTGAGAACCATCGCTTTGGCGCTCGTCTGCGCGTTTCTCGCTGCCTGCACCAAGGTCGGCACGACCGGTACGGCCGGCCAGTCCGCGGCAGGCGGGAACTCGTTCACTAAGCCGCACGCATTGCGGATCGCGATGCTCGGCGACGTGACGACGCTCAACCCGCTCCTTTCGACCGATCTGCAACTCTTCTGGATGGCGGACCTCACGATGGCGTGGCTCTTTCGTTACGACCACGCGAACCGGCCGGTCGCCGAGTTGGCAACCGAGGTCCCCAGCCTACAGAACGGCGACGTGAGCCCGGACGGTAAGACGATCACGGTACATTTACGGAAAGGTGTGAAGTGGTCGGATGGCGCGCCTTTCACGGCCGACGACGTCGTCTTTTCCACGCGCCTCGTTCTCGACCCGAAGACGAACGTCCCCGGGCGGGACGGCTGGGACCGCGTCGTCAAGATGGACGAACCCGACAAATACACGGTCGTCTACCATTTGCGCCAGCCGTACTCCCCGTTCGTGGTGACGTTTTTTTCGACCGGCGGTTCGAACCCGGCGATCATGCCCAAGCACCTGCTCGAGAGCACCAAAGACATCAATCACGATGCGTACAACTCGCTCCCTATCGGCATCGGGCCGTTCAAGTACGTCGCTTGGAAACGCAGCGACCGCATCGAACTGGTCGCGAATCCCACGTACTGGCGGGGAGTCCCCAAGCTACAGAAGATCACCTTCCAGATCGTTCCGAATCGCGACACGATCCTGACCGCCTTGCAGACGGGCGACATCGACCTCTGGCCGTTAGCGCCGCCTGCATACTATCCCCGAGCGCTGAGGTTGCGCGGCTTCAAAGTTCTCCGTCAGCCCGGCTTCAACTTTGGACATCTCGACTTCAACGTCGCGCACCCGGCCGTCGGCGATCCGCTCGTGCGTCGCGCCCTTTTGTTGGCTTGGAACCGGCGCGAACAGCGCGATAAGATCGGGCACGGCGTCGGCATCCTGAGCGATCAGATCCAGTCGCCGGCCAACCCCTTCCACGACAGCCGCATCGGGTTCACTGAGTTGAACGTCAATCAGGCCAACGCGATGCTCGACCGCGACGGCTGGCGGCGTGGCAGCGATGGGATCCGAGTCAAGAACGGCGTGCGGCTCATGCTGGACTTGGTCTCGAATACCGGTAGCCCCGATACCGACTCGCGAATCGAGCTGCTGCGCACCGACTGGGCAAAGATCGGCGTGGGTTTCGTCCGCAAGAACGTCGACCCGGCGCTTCTCTTGGCGCCGTACGCCCAGGGCGGCATCATCTCGCATGGCAAGTTCGACGTCGTCTTCTTCGCGTGGTTCCTCGGACCCAACGGCGACGTTTCGAACCTCTACAGCTGCAAGCAGTTTCCACCGAACGGGCAGAACGACATCCATTGGTGCAATCAACGAGCGGAAGCGGCCATGGACGATCTCAAGCTCACGTACGACTTCGCTCGTCAAAAACGCGACAGCGACATCGTTCAGGAAGAGATGCAGAAGGATACCCCGACGATCGTTAGTGCAGTATCCGAAGACTTGTACTACTACAACGCCGACCTCAAGGATTTTCGCCCGAACCAGACCAGCTACTTCGACGATTTCATGAACGTCGACATCTAGGAGCTGTCGGACTTTGAGCATCATCTCGTCTCCGGGACGCTCTTTGCCGAATACGTTCGTTCGCGCCTCGTCTTCGAACAAAAATCCTTCCCCGGATCCCAAAACGGCCCAGACCCGATAGGCACCTAACCGTGGCCATCGAGAAGGATACAATCGTGAGAAAACTCGTTATGCTCGCCGTATGCGCCGCGCTCATCGGTTGCACGAAGGTCGGGACGCAGACGGCGGGGCCTGAGGGTGGCCGCCATGCATACACGCATCCACACGAACTCCGCTACGCAACCGCCGAAGACATCACGGGCCTGAACCCGCATCTTGCGACGCAGACCGTCGTCTCGTATCTGACGCAGCTAACCATGGCGTACTTGTTGAGGACGGGGCCGCACAACGAACCCGTGCCCGAACTGGCGGTGGCCGTCCCGAGCAAAGCAAATGGCGGGATCAGCCCGGATGGCAAGGCGATCACGTACCACCTGCGCAAAGGCGTCGTCTGGTCCGACGGCGCCCCGTTCAACGCCGACGATGTGGTGTTCTCAACGAACGTCGTCCTGAACCCAGCCAACAACGAGATCTCGCGCACCGGCTGGGACCACATCACGAAGATCGACGAACCCGACAAGTACACGGTCGTCTACCATCTCAAGAAACCGTACGCATCCTATGCGTACACGTACTTCTCGACCGCCGGAGCCAACCCGTGCTTGCTGCCTAAGCATCTACTTGCGAAGTACCCGAACATCAACAATATTGCGTACAACAGTTTGCCGATCGGAATCGGACCGTTCAAGTACGTGCAGTGGAAGCGCTCGGACTTCGTCGAACTGGTCGCGAATCCGTCCTACTTCCGCGGCAAGCCGAAACTTAACCGCATCATTTTCAAGATTATTCCCGACCGCAACACCGTGCTCACCGAGTTGCAGAGCCACGAAATCGACCTGTGGTCCCCGGTCGCGGCGAACTATTACGACCGTATAAAAGCCCTCCCGGGAATCACCCTGTTGAAGCATCCCGGTTACTACTTCGGGCACATCGATTTCAACGTCGGGCATCCGGTGCTCAAAGACGTCGCGGTCCGTCAGGCCTTGCGCTACGCGATCGACCGCCAGACGATCAAGGAGAAGATCCGTCACGGTCTTGGAATCGTTCAAGACGACATGGTCTCGCCGGCAAACCCGGCCTTTGACCCGAAGGTTCCGACCACGCCGTTCGATATCGTGAAGGCCAACGCGCTGTTAGACGGGGACGGTTGGAAACGTGGCCCCGACGGCGTCCGCCGCAAGGGTTCTCTGCGGTTGTCGCTCGTGTTCGCGACCTCGACGGGGACCCCCGACACCGATCAGGAGATCGAGTTAATTCGCGGCTGGTGGAAGCAAATCGGCGCCGAGATCGATGTGAAGCGCTATCCATCGCCGCTGTTTTTCGGGCCGTATTCGCAAGGCGGCATCCTGTACGCCGGAAAGTTCGACCTGGCGACGTTTCAGTGGAGCGGCGATCCCCAAGGCGACCTCTCCAACCTCTACGAGTGCAATCAGTTCCCGCCGAACGGTCAAAACGTCGTGCGCTACTGCAACGCGACGGTCGACGCCGCGATGGAGAAATTCAAGACCCTCTACGAGTTCAAAGAACGGCAGCCGTATGCGGATTTTATCCAGACGCAGTTGCAGAAAGACGCGCCGACGATCGTTACCTCGATCTCGGATGATATTTTCGCGTACAACAGCGACTTGAAGGGCTTCAACCCAAATCAACTTGGGCCGTTCGACGACTTCATGCACGTCGACATCTAGCCCTCGAGGGCGGCGCCGGTGCTCTTCCGCCGCCGGACCGACGCCGCACTCCGCGATGGACGTTGGGTGGCACAGCGTTCGCACGGCGTGACGTCGCTGCGGTAGTGTCGCTCGATCGAGGTGTAAAAATCCTCAGCCAACAGCATGAACCTGCGGCGGTACGGCTCGCGGTCGACGGTAGCGAGGAAGGCGGCGGATGGAAACCAGTGCGAGGTCAAGGTCGAGCGAGCGAGTTCGAGCGCCGCGTTCGGGTCGATCCCTTCGGCACGCATCTGCGCGAGGAGCGCTAGCGCGTCGTCGTGCAGCGTGTCGTCGTCGGACACGCCGACATTCGCCGCCAATCGGCAGCGCCGTTCCAGGTTCGCAATCTGGCGCTCGCGCAGCCGTGCATACGCCGGCTTGCCGTATGCGGGGTAGCGCCGTTCCTTGAACTCCCAAAGCAGCTCCGCAAAGCGCCGGTTGACGCGCAGCGAACCGAGATCTCGTGTGGGCGCACTGGGCCAGCGAAAGATATTCCGCGCGAGCGGCGCGTTCGGCGCACGTGCGAAGTCGGCGAAAGCCTCGAGTCGGTATTCGTTTGCATGCTCGGCCTCGCCGCGCCGCTCGCACACGAGTGCGAGGGTCGCGCGGGCGTACGCGGCGTAGCTTGGAGCGGCGTGCCGGCGGGCCGTCTGCAGCGCCGACTGCGCCAGCGCGCGTGCCCGCTCGCCTTCGTCGGCTCTCAATGCATGGCGCGCGGCGAGGGCCTCAAGGTACGCGTCGTGGTAGCCCAGGCCGAGCGCCGGCGGATTCCAACGCTTCCCAAGGGCCAAGGCCGTTTCGGCGAGGATCGCCTGCGCAGGCCCGGTCAAGCCAGGATCGGCAGGAGCCAGTGACAGCGTGGCCGACGCGAAGTCGGCGGCACGTGCATCGTCCTCGCGCAGGAAAGCCAGCCGCGCGTGCGCGAGCCCGAGGTGCGCCAGGCTTTCGGGTTCGTTCGGCGCCCCGCGTTCCAGGAGCTCGAGTTTACGCGCCGCGTCGATTGCATCTCCTTCGAGAATTGCCGCATCAACGTTGACGAGTGCGAGACTGAAGGCGCTTGGCTTCCTCCGAGCGGTGGCGGCCAACGCCTGCACGGCCGACCGTCGGCGCTCGGGATCAGCGCTACGAACCGCGTCGTCGTATTCGAGTAGCAACACTTCGCGCGTGACGAGTTCGCAACCGGGTGCGCCGCGGTAACGGGTCGCCCAGGCTCGGACTTGCGTTGTTCGCCTCTGGGCGAGACCGTAGTCGCCAGCTCGCCGGGCGCGCTCGATCCCGCACAGTGCAAAGAGCGCGCATTCGGGCCACCCGGAGCCGACTTCGAGCAGCGCCTCGTCGAAGGAGCGCGCTCGCAGCAGACGATAGCGCCGCTCGAGCCCGGCGTACGGCCCGCGACGCGCGAGCGCCTCGCCCAGACGCGGGTTCACTAGCCGCACGGCTTCCGAAAGTCGCGCGGCCACTCCGGCGTGTCGTTCGGTCGAGGAACGCAAGATTCGCTCGATCGCATACGCGATCGCGGCGATCGACTCACTGCGGTACCGGAAGAATTGACGGGGCGACATGGCGAGCTCCGCGGCGGCGGCATGTGTTGCAAAGCCGCGGACGTCGCACAACTCCACAATCTTTCCGAGTACGCGATCCGGCTCGTCGGAAAAAGCGGTCGTAAAAACGACCTCGAGAGCTTCGCGCGCGGAGCCGACCGCCAACGCGTCGCGCAGCTCCCGGGCGAGCGGCAGCGCTTCCAGCGAGGCCGTGCGCCGCAGCATGCGCAGCAGCGCGCGTACGTCGCGCAAGCTCTGCGGCGCATCGCTCGGGCTACCTTTCACGATCGGATATTCCCGTCGCGCGAAGCAAACGCCTCGGGCTAACCGAGTAGCGCGATCGAGAGCGAGCTGATCTTCCAGAAATCACCTGAAACGCGCGCGAACGTCCCTGCCCACACCCCGTTCGCCGTGAAGGTTCCAGACGGAGCCGTGAACTGGATCTTGAAGCGAAACGCGATGTAGGCACGTCCCCCTCGCAGCGCATAGTCGGTAGCCGGACCGTGCCGGAGGGTTATCGATGTCGCCCCGGACCAAAAGTCGACGAACCATTCGCGCAACCGAGGGCGCCCCTCGATGAAAAACGGTTCGGAGTCGTCGACGAGAACCGGATCAGGGACGAAGGCGTCGAGAAACGCGCCTACTTTGTGCCCGGAAAGGGCGTTCATTTCGGCGTCCGCCGCAGCGACCACGCCGGGGTCCACGCCCGACGGCACGGCAGCGGCCGGACGACCGAGAGCGATCGTCGCAGCGAACGCGACGGCGGTGAGCGCAAGGGTCTTGCTGAGTCGAAACATGGCAGCTCTCCTAGTTAGAGTCGACCGGCGAAATGCGTGGCGACACCAACGCGCGTTACCGGCTTTCGCCTGTTGCGCCGCTCGTATGGCACAAAGATGGCAGTCCTCGATGCGTTTTAGGGGTCTTCTGGGTTCTTAGTGGGCGAAAGGATGGGTTTTGAGGCCGAAGTCGCCTGCGCTCCATGCACGACAAACACGTCTTCGAACGGTTGCTGGGGGTCGAGCCGTCATGGGCCGTTGACCGCGTCGAGTTAAGCGCCTCACGCAGAAATGCTTCCGGCTTGAGACCGTTCAGTTTGGCGTTGCCCAGCAGGCTATAGATCGCTGCGGCTCGCTCGCCGCTCGCATCGCTGCCGGCGAACGTGCAGGCCGACGTGTCCATTGCGAAGCTTCTTATCGCGCCGTAACCCATTCATGTTCGGCATCCGCGACGGCGCTGATCCGGGAGGCCAGGGCGCTACGTTGGCTGGAACGCAGAGGCTCGCGGCGTAGTCGGCGGCGTTCCCCGATCGATTCTAGGCGGTCAACCTATGTGGGGCGATGCTCCATCGGCACGGTACTCGGGTCGCCGCAAGCTTGCGCGACTGACGATACCAACGGAGACAAGAACCGCCGCTGCGATTGGCGGTTCTTGTCTCATCAACGTCTCGACTCGAAAGGCCTTCGTGCCTCTAGTAGTTAGGAGCTGAAACCTTCACGTGTGGACTGCACATCGAGCCATAACCCTCCGAGCGAATGGTGGGGCCGCCATTCCAGCTGTACGTGATTTCCGTGAGAATCTCATCGCTAGGCCGGGTTGCATGGATGATGAGGCAGCGATTTGCCGGGGACCAACCGGTGGTCAATGCGTTGCTCCACTGTGTGAGCGCCTGTTGGTGGCACGCGTTCTCATTCGGCTCCGAGCCGCTAAAGAGGACGTTTCCTCCAGAACCGTCGGGGGCCAAGGCAGGCGTATATGCTATCGTGGAGATATCAACCAGGCACTGACCGGCGGCTTGTCTGGGGGAGACGCTCGCGGGCGCCGCATGGATGAGGGGTCGGGTTGCGGCCGAGGCATTGAGCCCCGTGAACGCCGCACAAAGGGCGACGAGAAAGGCGCAGGTCACCGGCTTCGCTAGGCAAGTTCGCGAAAAGGCGCTGGTATTGAGCGTGTGATTCACTGTAGGTGGTCCTTTCGGTTGTGGTCCGCTCGGCATGGAGCTGGTCCTCGCCCGCGGTGTATCCCCACCCTACTGTTCCGTCCGTCCGATTAGCGTCCGATCCGGCCACCTCGTATGCCTGGTCGT
>JBDTCF010000039.1:0-5762 GCA_039923715.1 Vulcanimicrobiaceae bacterium | reverse complement strand
CATCGTTGACTCCAACGTGGATCGCGTGGTCGGGTTCAGACATCCCGGCCGAATTCCGGCAGGGGGAATCATGGTGAACCCCTACGGCGGATTTGGGGGGCCATCCGGCTCGTTGGCGCGCGTCGTCTTCGGCGGTTCGCCGCTCGCGGCACCGATCAGCGCCGCCCTCTTGTTCAACGGCAACCTAATCGTCGGCAATACGGCAAACAACCGGCTCATCGAGATCACACCGGCCGGCAGGGTTGTCGGAAACAAACTTCTCGACCACGGCGCACCGGGCGCTCTCTTTGGAATCGCGACGGCCGGCACGAGTGTGCCGTCGACGCTCATCTATTTTAACGACGATAACGCAAACACCGTCAGAGTTCTGAAGCCGTAAACCGACCGGCCGGCGGCCACGTCACGTTGAAGGGCCGCCGGCTCTGCGCGTTATGGCCTAATTCGAAGCGAGGCCGCCTTGCCCACCGCGCGCTGCGTCCGAACGTTCGTCGTACTCGCTGCGGTGACCGCCGAGAATCGTCGCGACCTGCTCGCGATCGGCTTCGGTCGGCTTAACGCCGACGACAATTCCGCCACGCGCGAGACCCTTTTCGTATTCGCGTGCGCGGTGTTCGGGGATCCCGGCGCCGATCAAGCCGCCGACGATGCCGCCCGCGGCGCCGCCGGCACCAAGACCCGCCAGCGCGGCGGCCAGCGGCCCGACCACGAACGGCGTCGCCAGACCGCCGGTCCCGACGATAGCGGCGATACTGCCCGTTGCGGTCAGCCCCGCGAGAATTGCACCCAGAACGCCTCCCACCGTGGCTCCGGTCGCGGCGCCCTCCGCCGCTTTCGATCCGTCGCTGGCAGGAAAATCGCGTTCGCGCGTGTCGCGGTCCATCATCACGCTGATGTCCTCGTGAGCGTACCCAAGCGCGTGCAAGCGACCCAAGGCATCCTCGGCGGATGCGGTGTCGTAGTAGATACCCGTTTCGTATTCGGCGGAAGGCGACATTGCAATTCTCCTCCAGAAGGTCGCGCACTTCATACCCGGCGAGTAGCAGCCATAAACGAGTGGCCCGCGCGCCGACGGAGGCACTTGGGGCCGATTCCGGCGGGCGGAATCATGTGAACCCGAGCGGATTCGGTGGACCTTCCGGCTCGTTGGCGCGCGTCGGGCGCCCTCTTTGGCATGGCGACGACGGCACCTGTCGTCGCAGGCCTTGTTCAAGTCGAAGCGCTCTCCCGTAGCAATCTCCGCCACTCAGAGTAGGCGTCAGCGTTGGGAGTTATCGCGGAACCTGTCAAAGGCTTTTGGTACCGTAGTCATCGAAAGATCATAAGGATTCAGGCTGCGGTTCCGTCGTGAGTGGGCGGATTTATCCACACGCTAGCCGGTAGTACCAACCGCTTGGGTTCGCCGCGAACGAATCGTTCGGGGGTCGCCTGGTGGGCGGTCTTCAGAACCAGGTGTCTGGCCGACAATACCTCGTCGGCTTTTCCGTAGTGAACAACCGCCCTCGATCTCGGCGTCGCGTCCAACAAAGCTCGAAACGCCGCCGGATCGTCGGGCTTTTCAATATCGCCCCGACCTCAGTTGCCCTCGACGACTGGGGCGACGCGCGCCGTTATAGTCGAACGGCGTGTGCGTGCCAAAGTTCCCGCGCGATGCGTGCGTGGCGGCGGTCGTTGGTGATGCGTGCCGAGCGTCGGTATTCGTTCGCCAATCGGAGCGGGTGCGCATAGCGTCTCATCAAATCGAGCGCCTCGCTCATGTCCGCGCCAGCTTCGCGAGGACGTCCGGCGCGCGACAGCGCTTCCGCACGAACGGCCAGCGCGGCACCAACGTGGCGCGGCCGGCGGAGCCGCCGCAACTCGGCGATCGCCTCCGAGGCACTGGCGATCGCGCTGCCGTTGTCTCGCGAGGCGAGGTGAATTTCGCTCTGATGCATTGTTGCGGCCGCTTGCGCGAAGCTTCCGGGTGGGGCGGCTGCGCGCGCCCAGCGCAGGTGTTCGTCGGCCTCCCTCAAGCGGTTAGCAGCGATGAAAGCACTCGTCGTGTCCAAGTGAACCGCCGCGCGCCAATCGCCGACCAGCCCACCCGCGATCGGAGCAAGATGCGTCGTCGCAAGTTCGAGGGCGCGCTTCGTATCGCCCACGAGTTCGAAGAGTTGACACAACCTTCCGAGTGCGAGCGAGGCTTCGCGCGGTAACGACTGTGCGCACGCACTGGTATAGGCGGCGCGAAGTTCCGCCGCGGCCTGCGCAACGCCGCCGTCGGTCCAGGAACGAGCCGACGCAACCCAAACGAGGGAACGGAGCAGCACGTCCGCGCGAGCGGAGGGTGTTCGTGCCAGCGAAGCCCGTGCTTCCTCGAAGAGCGTCAGGGCACGGACGCGGTCGCCGGCCTCGAGAGCAGCCTCCGCGCACACTTCAAGGACATCCGAAAGCGCGTGAGGGACGAGCGCGGGGACTCCGCGACGATGGTCTTCGCGCAGGCGCTCGGCGCTCCGCTCGGCGGCCACCGCGGCGTACGCGGGTGCTCCTGCCTGCCAGACAATCGTTTGTGCGATCGCTTCGACCTCGGTACCGAAATCTTCGGCGGCGGCGCCGCGCGCCAGCCGCGCGTGGCTGGCAGCGGCGTCGAAACTTCCGGCGTCGCGATGCACCTCGGCGAGTCGGAGCTCGATGCGAACGGCCTCCTTGCCTTCCGCCCCTTTGCGCAGGTTCGAAAGGACCGCGACCGCGGCATGGATGCGGCCGGCCCGTTCGCAAGCGTCGACTCGGGCCAAGTGGAGTCCGAGGCGGTCGTGCTCGACGGTGATGGGAACCCCGTTTCCCGTGCGCAGGAGAAACGTTCCGAGGTCCGCTACCGCCGCCCGACGCTCGCGATAGAAGTGTCGCTCGGAGAGCGCCAACGCTTTCATCACCGTCCGCTGCGGTTCGCCCTCGAGATCGCAGCGCCGAAGGATCTGCGCACGGCGCGACGGCATCGTAGCGACGGCGGCGCGCACGGCCTCGTCCAGGCGACAAAGCAGTTCTGCATCGTCGAACGGAGGCGCGAGCGCGCGCGCGGCCCAAGCGTTGACCAGGGCATTAGAACGCAGCCGCGTCGGGTGATCGCGGTGGCGCAGGATCTCGCGAGCGGCTTCGTAGGCGACGGAGGCAGGTAGCATGACAGGAGCGCTCCCCTGCCGCCATCTTGGGCAGCCTTCTAGGGTGGACCCCCCAGAAGACGACAGATTGAGGTTCGCACGGCGCGCCCTTACAGAGCGGCCGGTGGATCGTTTCCGATGCCGGTAGCGAAACCGCTCGGAATTAGTCCGTTCGTGTAGCTGTACAGGTACGCACCGCTCGGGTAGGCGTAAGCGTCGACGGAGCCGCCAAGGTCGGCGCAATACAGGCGCCGCTCGAGCCGTCCGAGCGCGCACCACAGGGAAAGCCCTTGCATTGGAGTCGTCGTCGGCGATCCCATGTACGGCGGTGCGTAGACGTTGAGCGTGTAGGCCTGCCAATCGGTGATGATCAGATCATTGGCGCTATCGAACGTTGGGGCTCCCGGCAATCCGAGGGTGATGCCGGAAAGGACGGTTCCGGGCATCGTGCCCGCGGGAAACTCGACCACGTTTGCGATTCCGTTGACGTCGCGATTGGAAACAAAGACATTGTCGTTGCCGTCGGTTCCGATCCCAATGAGTTCGTTAAACGAAGGATCCGATAGACTTCCGATTAGCGAGCCGCCCGAATCGTATATGTTGACCGTCCCTGCATTCCCGTTGGCGTCGAAAATGTTCAAAATGTAGATGTTGCCTTTGCTGTCGAAACCGACGTCGGCGGGCTGTCCGTTCGGGTCGCTGATGTTGAGTTTCGCAGCGCCGCAGTTCGGTGCGTACTCTTGCGTGTAGCCTTGGCCGCCGCCGGTGCCGTTGGGTACCCACAGGTTTCCGCTGGGATCGACCGCGATGCCGTTCACCGACTGTCCGGGCACGGTGCATTGCGGCGGGTTGTTCGCCTTGTTGTTCTTGTAGTATTCTTGCACCGTCGGCCCGCTGAACTGCCCGACGTAGGTGTATCCCTTCGGGACCTTATCCGGACCGACGCGAGCCGATGGACGCAGATGGCGCGTGCGAATCGTGAGACCGGCCGGAAGGACGGAGACCGCGCCGCTGCGCGCGACGGTCAAGTGGAGGTTCGAACCTAACAGACTGTGCTGCGCTAGGCCGCTGTTCGTTGTATGCGAAAGGACTTGCTGAGCACTGCCGGAGCAGCCGGCCAGCGCAAGGGTAGCTCCGCCGAGCAGGTAGCAAACCGTGATGGAAACCCGCATTGTCGCCCCCTTCAGAGGTCGAGAACTGAAGCGTTCGCCTTCCTCGCGGCGTCGGAACGAGTCCTTGGCAGCCGGCTGCCATAACGCGACTGCGCCTCGGTTCCATAGCCGGTAGTGCGGGCGAGACGGGATCCGGCTACGGCAGGGACACTGGTTCGAGCGCGATTCCGGCGTCGTTGGGTACGTCCGCATCGAAATGCGGAGTTCCTTTTTGCCTTAGGCGGTTGGCAACGAGCGGGCGGACGTCTTGCGACGGCGCCCGTTCGTCCAATCATCGCGTTCGAAAACGAATCGCGCTAGATGCCCTTCTGACCGGGATCGAAGGCGAAGCCAATCGGGAACGTTGCGCTTGGCGGGGCTTGATCCGGGTACGTCTGCCGGTGCGCGCCGGCCGGGAACGTCCACGACGTTCCGGTGAACCCGACCGCATCCGCGCCGCCCACGACGAAACTGTTGCGCGTGACCGCGATGTCGACGATCGTACCGGAGCCCGTGTTGATCGAATTGCCGGTCGGAGTACCGGCTTCCGTGTACTCGGTGATCGTATGACCGCTCTGGTCGCCGACGACCAAATTTCCGGCATCGTTCACCTTCAGGCCGCCGGCGTATCCACTGGTCGAGATTCCGAGACTGTACAAACCCGACTGAACGCCGCCGGTGAAACCGACGACGGTACCGCCGCCGCTGGCCGTCGTATTATAATCCCAGAACACGTTTCCGGCTTTGTCGCAGGTAATGAAGAGACCGTAGACGATGGGGCCGGACGTAAACAGCGAGCCGGTTGGGGACGTGCTTCCGCCTGCATACACCTGAATGCTGCCGGTACCGGTGCTGGTGTCGACGATGTTCGAAACGTAGACTGTGCCGTTCGGACAAACTGTCACGTCAGCCGGTTCGCCCACGGGATCGCTCAAGGTGACGCTCGGAGATGTCGAGCCGCGCGCGTACTCGAGGATGTTCGGACCGCCGGCGTTGGCGACCCAGACGTTGCGGCTCGAGTCGACAAACAGACCCTGGGGGTAACTAAGGCCGCCGATCTGCCCCTGAACCGAAGCATTGCGACCGTACACCGTGACGGTGTTTGCGGTGTAGTCGGACATGTACGCCAGTCGGGTCAGCGGGCTCGGCTGCTTCATCCAACTCTTGGTTTTCGGGCCGGGGCCGGTCGCCGTCTTGCCGGTAAGCGAATAAATCCGGATCTGAACCGGCGCCACGCGATGCGAGGCCGGCTGGCCCATCGCGTTGCCGCTACCGGCGAGTGACGCCACCTGGGAGTTGCTACCCGAGCAGCCCGCGAGCAGCGCGACTGCTGCGGCTGCGCTTATCGCGTAGCCGAGCGAGGTTGGGATACGCATAAAAATCTCCTTCGAGAACTCGGAAAGTCGGAGATGATCTCCAAGGAGTCAAATGCCGCGCACCCATCAGAACCCCTGCGCGTAGCTCCTTTGGACGTTGG
>JBDTCF010000038.1:0-19733 GCA_039923715.1 Vulcanimicrobiaceae bacterium | reverse complement strand
AGAAGGGTCGTCTCGCGCTCGTCCACGACATTGAGCGGAAGGCCGCTAGAGGCGAGTAACCGGGCGATGGCGCCCGTATGGGTCCCGCCGCCCAATGCGATCGCCCGAACCGCGTGGCGCTCGATGGCCTCCGCGACGCGGTCCGCCAGCGCTCCTAAGCCGACGATGTCGAGTTCGAGCGGTCCCTCCTCGCGGGCTCGCACTACCGCGATGCCAACTTTTTGCGTCCCCGGGTCGACCCCCAAGATCGGTCCGCTCACGTCTTGGCCTTCACCAGCGCCAGCTCGACCGGCAGCCCGCCGGTGTGCGGATAGACGTCGCTGCGCGCCAAAGCGACGATTCGGAAGCGGCCCTTGCCGTGCCGGATCGTGTCGGTGATCTTTTGGACCTGGGCCGGGGTCAGGGTCACTACCGGGTTGCGCACGTAGTAAATCGGCATCCCGCGATCGAGCGCCGTTTGGCCGACGCCGTACAGCAACTGCTGGAACGCGATCTGCGCGTTGATTGCCGTGCCGCCCTGAACTTCTTCACCCGCGATCGGCTCGTGCGCGCGAAAGATCAGCTTATCCTGATAGGACTTGAAGTCAAAGTGTACCGGGTCGTTGACGAACAGGTTTTGATCGGAAGCGGTGATGACGAGCACCGGGCCCTGCGAAAACCACGCCTGCATCTTCTCATCGGCGAGGAATCCGCGCAAACGCGCGCGCACGCTCGGGTCGGTCGAGCGTCCCTTGAATGCCTTGAGCCCGCGTGGAACGAGGTCGTGGTTCACTTCGGCGACCACCGCGTCGAAGTACGTGCTCAGGTTCGCCAAGCGAGTCGCCGAAGACTCGTTCGCGCTCAGCAGCAAATACGGTTGATAGAGAAGGTCGTCGCGGTTGACCACGACGTTGTTCTGCCGAACCTGCTGGTTGAGCGCCTTCGCCTGCGCCTCGAGTTCGTTGACGCGATTGCTGATGTCGGAGAGCCGAAAGAAGGCCGCACGGACGTACTGGGAGGCGCCGAGCGCCGCCAACTGCAGCGCCAAGGCGATCAGCATTCCGGTCCCGATGGCGACGATGGTCGACGTGTACTTCGGCCGTAAGCCGAAGAGCGTCAGCCGTTTGCGGCCGACTTGGTGCCCGACGCGGTCGCCGATGTAGGCGATTCCGCCGGCGAACAGCGTGATCGCGATGACCAGACCGATCCCACCGAGGATTCCCACGTCAGTGCGCCGACGCCCGGCGCAGCATCAGCACGCCGATGGTCGTGAAGATCGCATTCGGAAGCCAGGCGCCGAACGCAGCCGCGAGCGAACCACCGCCGAAACCCGTAAAGACCGCCGAGAGGACGCTTGCGATCACGAAGTACACGAACACGATTGCGACTGCTAGGCCGAAGCCGAGCCCCGTCCCACCGCCGCGACTGGGGCGCAGTCCGAAGGGAACCGCGATCAGCGTAAACACGAACGAGGCGAACGGCCGCGCCAACTTTTCCTGGTACGACGTTTGGTAGGTGCGCAGTTCGGCCGGTGAGAGCTGGCCCGAACTCATGATCTCGCGAATCTGCGCACGGCTGAGGCTCTCCGGATTCTGGTTCGCGCGTAGCGCGATCTGCGAAGGCTTTTGGCCGATGTCGACGGTCTGCGTCGGCACCCGTTCGACGAACGTCGTCCCGTCGGCTTGGATATGATATTCGGTCGCATCGGTGAACGTCCAGGTCGGCAACTGGTAGCGCGCCCGATCGGCAAAGACGATTAGGACTGGCTGATTGTGGTTGTCGTACTGAACCAGGGTCACGTTCCGCAGCGTCTCGCTGCCCGGATCGTAGGCGGTCCAGGTCGTGAGTTGGCGCCCGCCGCCCGGGAGCTTCGTGGTTATCGAGAGCTGGCCGCCACCGAAAACGCCCACGTGTTCGATCACCTGCTCGCGCAGATAAGCCGCACGATCGTTTGCAAACGGAACGACCCCCTCTTGCAGAACGAGCGCCAGGATCGAGACCCCAAGACCTACGCCCAGTAACGGCATGACGGCGCGAACCAAGCTCACGCCACCGGCTTTGATGGCTGTCAGTTCGCTGTCGCCGGACAACCGTTGCAGCGCGAGCAGCGTCCCCAGCAGCATCGCCATCGGAATCACCAGCACGACGATCGAGGGGAACTGCCACAAGAAGTACGCGATCGCCGCCCAGACCGACGCGTGTTCGTCGGCGATCAGGCGACTGATCGCGAGCAGGTTCGTCGCCGCGAAGATCAACGTGAACGCCGAAAGCCCGAACGAGAACGGCCCGCCGAGTTCCGAGATCATGTAGCGGTCGAGGATGCGCAATCTAATCGCCGGCCACCCCGCGCCGCATCCTGCGGCTCACATGCCCTTCGCGCGCCATCCCTGGCCGCATCCTGCGGCTCACAGGCCCTCGAATCGCCATCCTTGGCGGGGCATGAATTCGCCGCATCCTGCGGCTCACATGCCCTGGAATCGCCATCCGTGGCGGGGCATGAATTCGCCGCATCCTGCGGCTCACAGGCGGAAGCCTTCGCCGAGGTAGAACTGGCGGGCGAGCGGCGAGTCGAGCACTTCTTGCGCCGTTCCCGAGACGACGAGTTGACCCTCGTTGAGGATGTACGCCCGATCGACGATCGCCAGCGTTTCCCGCACCTGATGGTCGGTGATCAACACGCCCAAACCGCGGTCTCGCAGCTGTCGAATCATCAGTTGGATGTCGGCGACGGCGATCGGGTCAATTCCGGTGAACGGTTCGTCGAGCAGCAGGAAGTCGGGCTCGGTCGCGATCGCGCGCGCGATTTCGACGCGTCGTCGTTCGCCGCCCGAAAGGCTGTCGCCACGGGCGTCGATGAACTTCGAAAGACCGAACTCGTCGAGAAGGCCGGGCAGGCGACGCTCCTGCTCTTCGCGCGCGATGCCGTTCATCTCCCAGATCAGGCGGATGTTGTCGCCGACAGACAGCTTGCGGAAAATCGAGTTCTCCTGCGCCAAGTACCCGATACCGGCGCGCGCGCGCGCATACATCGGCTGGCTCGTCAGATCGAGCGCACCGCCGTCGCGTTCGAGACGCACGGTGCCCGCATCCGGTTTGACGAGGCCGACGACCATGTAGAACGTCGTCGTCTTACCGGCTCCGTTCGGCCCGAGCAGCCCGACGACTTCGCCGGTATGGACGTTCGCCGTTACGTCGTCGACGACGGTCCGCTCCCCGTACCGCTTCCGCAGGTTGTCAAGCGAAATGCGGCGCGCCGCACTTCCATTGGGCACGTTCATCTTGGGCTCACACCGTGCATCTGCACGTGGTCGAGCTTCGAGTCCGCGTCGATCACGTCGCCGCTGAGACGCTCGCCCTGGGGCGTCGTCAGCACGACGTGTCCGGTCCCATGAATTCGTTCGGTCGCATCCTCGTAACGCAGTTCGTCGCAGGTCAAGGTCAGCCCGTCGTGCGTACGCGCATGCACGCCGCCGCTCATCACAACGCTCTTTGTCTCCTCGTCGACGGTCGCGACCGGCGACTCGGCGACGAGCGTTCGACCGCCCGGCTGATGGAACGTAATGTGCGGCCGCACGAAGGTGCTGTGGGCGGTCCCGGCCGCCAGTCGCTCCGCCTGGGTCGAGTCAGCGCGCAGCACGTACACGACGCGGTCGTTCTTTTGTTCCGTCAAGTAGACGTAGTGTTGGCCGACGCGATGCGACTTTACCTTGATGGCGAGCGGGGTGGCGGTCGGCTTCGCGGGCGGGGCCGGCGCCGGGCTGGAGCCGCCATTCGGTCGGCCACCACCGCCGCACGCAACCAGCATGCTTAGGGCTGCGCCGGCCACGCTGCACCGGACGGCGCACTTCACGGTTCGCCCACGCCGTGTTCGGCGGCGCCGACGGCCAGGGCCATGAACGGAATCCAGCAACCCAAGACGGTCACTTGAACGAAGTCCAACGCGCCTTGGGTCCACGTCGCGATGAAACCGGACGCCACGGCCAAGGCGAGGATGCGTCGCCGCCCTTGGGCTGCGCCGAGCGCGCGGCCGAAACGCTGGGCAAACGCCCACCACATCGCGACCAGCGTCGCCATGCCGACCAAACCCGTCTCGGCGAACGACGTAAGCACGTAACTGTGAACGTGGAAGGCGGTCGGCTCGGCACCGGGCGGCCGGAGCGCCGGATAGACCAGGCGAAACGCGCCGGGGCCGACCCCGGTGAGCGGAAAGAGTTCGATCGTCCGCAGCCCGGCAATCCAAATCGCGACGCGCGTGAAGTACTCGGAAGGGTTGTGGTGCCCGTTGAAGACCGCGATCGCCGCGGCCCCCAACACGAGCGCGCCGACGATAAGAACCGCGCTGCGGACCGAGCGTCGCAACATGAAGGCGCAGAAGGCGCAGCCGACGGCGAAGCCGATCCAACCGGCCCGCGAATAGGTCGCGCCGAGCGCGACCAATCCGCCCAACGCGGCGACGGCCGCCAGTAGGCGGAGCGCCGGCCGGCGGGAGGCGATGAAGGTGCCGGCCGCCAGCGGGATCAGGAAGAGCAAGTAGCCGGCGAACTCGCCCGGGACCACGAACGTCGCCGTCGCGCGACCGTGTTCGACCGCGAAGAGAACGGCCGGGCGGCGGATCGCGACCATCGCCAAACCGAGGAGCGACACGATCGCTCCGCTGGCGAGAAACGCGGCCAGTACGGCCGTCGCAACGCCGCGCTCGCGGTAAAAGCGCGCGATCCCCCAGTGGAACACCGCGACGAACAGGCCGTCTACAACGAACAGTAGCCCGGTCGCGGGATCGAATCCGAACAGCGCGGCGACCAGCCAGCCTCCAATGTAGATCGCGATCGAGCGCATGCCGGCCGGGACCGGCGCCCGCACGCGGATCAGCGTCGCGACCATCGCGAGCGCGGCCAGCACGCAGACGAGCAGGAGCGCGATCGCCGCCCGCCGCGGGACGAGCGAGACCCCCGGCGGCGTGACCGCCGCCAGCGTGATGAAGGCCGGAAAGAGCGGAAACGCAGCAAACCCGAACGCAAGGACGGCCGCGGCCACGATTTCGGGCCGTAGGCGAACGCTCACCGGCCGCTCCCAAGGGCGGTTAGGGCCGCACCGGCAATCGCCGCGGCGCCGCCCGGCGGGCCAAGCCGGTGCGGCCCAGCCTCGCGCATCCGCTGGAGCCGGACCGGGTCGTCCAGGAGTGCGGTCAAGGCGCGGGCGGCGGCCGGCGGCTCGGGCGGGATCAGGGCCAGCGCATCGCCGAGCAGGCGCTTTTGGCGCATGCGATACCAAGCGCCGGCCCGGCCTGCCGGATCGTCGAGGGCGACCACCGGAAGCCCGAAGGCTGCCGCCGCCTCGTTCGCCGTTCCGGCTTGGCCCAAGACCAGGATTGAGGCGCGCAGCAGCGCCCCAAGCGATCCCCGCCAAGCCACCAGCGTCGCTTCGCCGGCGCGCGCGATGAACGGCCGCTCCGATGCATCTGCGGCGCCAACCGTCCAGCCGTCGGCGGCTAACAACTCCCCAAAGCGAACGGGATCGAGGCCCGGCGCGACCGACAGCAGGCCCCCCAACCCGTCCGCCCGCAACTCGCTCAGCGCTCGCAGAACCCGGCCCAGCCGCACGGCCTCACGATACGCCGCAGCGCGGCTTCCCGGAAGGATCCCGATCCAGCGGCCGGCGGCTGCCGGGGCGCTTGAATCGAGCAGGTCGACGATGACGTTCCCCGGCGCCTCGGCCCGCCGTACCCCCTCGGCACGCAGGCGCACTGCGGTCGGCTCGTCGCGCACGAACGCGCGTAACGCGGCGCGCAACACGAGGCGCTCGAAAGGCCCGTACGGCGCGACGTATGCGCTCTTTGCGGTGCCGACGAACAAGGTCGGCAGCCGCGCGAGCAAGGTCATGGCCAGCGCGTACGCATCTCCGACGGCGAGCGCCAGATCGTAGGCGCGCGACGCCGACCGCAGAAACGCAACCTGCGCCGCGAACAGCGTCAAGAACCCGGCGCGCACGTCGGCTGCGAACGCGCGCACGTTGCCCATCGCGACCAACCCGCCGCTGGGCATCGTCCGCCGGGGGCCGACAGCCTGCAAACTGGCGATCCCCTCGCCCAAGCCGACCAGCGGAAAGTGATCGAGCGCGACGTTTGGCGCGCGGGTCGTCATCTCGCGTGCGATGCGTCCCGAAATCGCGGCTTCGCCGTGTCCGTTCGACACGAACAACACGCGCCGGGCGCGGCTCACGGCGCGCGCAGCGGAACGAGCGCGAAGTTCGCGATGCGCGCGCGGCCCTCTGAGCTGCGCTCGAGTTCGGTCTTCGAAACGAATCGGCCATACGGCCCTGCGTGCACGATCGGAACGTCCCCAACCAGTTCAGGTTCGTGCAACGTGTCGTGGCTGTGGCCGCCCAAGATCAGGTCGATGCGCCCGACCGCAGCCGCGAGCGCGCGGTCGACGCGCAAGCCGAGATGCGAGAGCAGAACGAGCGTCACGCCGGGTGGCGTCGACGCCGCGAACGCGCGTGCGACCGCGATCGGATCGAGAAAGCGCCAACCGAAGATCCGTTCCCAGAGGCTTCGCTCGGGATACTGCACGACCAGCAACGAGAAGACGCGGACCCTCCAGCCGTCGCGTTCGAACGTCTGCTCCGGAACGAACGGCAGCGGCCGAGCGCGCCGGTCGACCAGATTCGAACACACGAGCGGGTGGTGCATCTTACGCGCGCGCGCCGCCAAGAGCGCGAACAGGTAGTGGAACTCGCGATTCCCGATGCCTTGCGCGTCGTAGCCCGCGGCATCGAGTTCGGCCAGGATCGGTTCGCTGCGATGATAGACCGTCTGGCTGCCGCGCAGCGAGTCGCCGCAGTCGAACAGCAAGCCCGGCTCCCGCGCACGCAGCGCTTCGAGCGGCGCCACGATTCCGCGATGATCGTGCAGATCGGAGGTATGGTAGACGCGCAGGTTCACGCGCCGCTCGCGAGGTCGAGCGCGAACCGCGCGCACCGTTCGAGCGCGTCGGGAGGTCCTAGCAGCGGTCGGAGCGCGCGCATACCCTCGCGCTGGGTCGAGGGGTCGCGCAGCACCGCGTCGAGTTCGTCGCACAGCCGCTCGGGTGTCGCGTCGTCTTGTAGGAGCTCCGGGATCAACCCGCGGTCGAGCAAGAGGTTCGGTAGCGTCACGAAGCGCCCGCGATACATCCGCCGGCCGATCGCGACCTGCGAGGGTCGCACGACGTAGAGTGCCACGCTGGGGACTTCGCGCAAAGCCGCCTCGAGCACCGCCGTCCCCGAGGCAATCCAGGCCGCATCGGCGCGCTCGAGCGCGGCGGGCGCCCCGCGTACGATCTCGAGGTCGGACGGTCCGGCGGCGAGCGCTTTACGAATCAGGCGCTCCGCCTCGTCGCCCGCGGCGCTGACGACGGCTCGCACCCGGGGCCGCCGAGCGCGCAACAGCGCGAGCGCGGCCAACAGGCGCGGGAGGTGCCGCTCGATCTCTCCGCGGCGGCTCCCGGGCAAGAGCGCCACCCACCCGCCGTCGGCCGGCGGCGGCGGCGCCGGCGCCTTGGGCGGAACAAGCGAGACCAGCGGATGTCCGAAATAGGTGATGGGTAAACCCAAGGACCGGTAGAAGTCGCGCTGGTGCTCGAACGTGGTCAATGCGGTCGCATAGGCGGCGACCTGACGCGCGGGTGCTTCGCGGTCGGTCCACGCGCTGGGCGGAAAGAAGTAGAGAATCGGACCCGGGTAGCGCAGGCGACGAAGCGTCGCGGCGAGCCGCAGGTTGAACGCGCCGAAATCGACGAGCACGACTAACGCCGGCGGCCGCGCGCGCAGCACGAGCGCGTGCCGCAGCATCTCCGCAAGCAGCGGCGGAACTTTGGCGATCGCTTCGAGCGGCCCCATACTCGCCCAGCCGCGCGTGTCCGCGGTGATGCGGAAGCCCGCCGCACGCATTCGGTCACCGCCAATGCCGGCGAACCTGACGCGCGGCTCCAGCCGACGGATCGCTTCGGCGAGCGCCGCCGCGCTCATATCGCCCGACGCCTCGCCCGTCGACATAAAGATGCGCACGCGCTCGTCCGCGGTTCGGTTACGGCGCGTGCGCGAGGCGGTCGCGGACGAGGGCGAGCGCACGCGCGAGTTGCGGATCGCTCGCGGGGTCGCCGGCGAGCGCCCCGGCAGGCTGTTCGAGTGCGACGTCCGGCGCAATTCCGCGACGGTCGATGTCTTTGCCCGCAGCCGTCAGGTAGCGCTCGATCGTCAATTTCAGCGCCGAACCGTCGGGAAGGGGAACGACCTGTTGCACCAGACCCTTGCCGTACGTTCGTGCCCCGACGAGCGTTCCGGCGGCGGTATCCTGGATGGCACTCGCGGTGATCTCCGCGGCCGAGGCGGTGTTGCCGTCGACCAATGCGACGAGCGGTCGCGGAACGAAGGCCGCACCAAGCGAGTCGAGCGTCGTTCGGCGTCCGCCCCGGGCTTCGACCGTTAGCAGGCGTCCGCGTGGAACGAAGGCCGACGTTACGCGAACCGCAACGTCGCGATAGCCGCCCCCATCGCCCCGCAAATCGAGAATCCAACCACGCGCGCCTTGCGCGCGCAAGCGCCTCAGCGCGGCTTCCAGTTCGGTGGCGGCGTTGGCGCCGTACGAGGATAGTTGGATGTATCCGACCTCCCCGAGCAGGCGCGCGTAGACGTCCGGCGCCCGGACTGCGGCGCGAACGACCGTCAACGGCTGCGCCAGCGGCGTGCCGTTGCGAACGATGCCGATGCGAACCGTGCTGCCGATGCCGCCGCGCAGGCGCATCTGGACGTTCGCCACGCCGAGATCGCCGAGCGCGCGACCGTCAACCGAAACGATCTCGTCGCCGGTGCGCATTCCCGCCCGCTCGGCCGGCGCGCCCGGGATGACGTTCTCCACCTTCAAGCGGGGTGGCGCGTTGGTGACGGCCAAGACGACGCCGATTCCGCCGAACGATGAGGGATTCAGGAAGCCGACGAACGCGCGATACTGTTTAGGATCGAAGAACACCGTGTACGGATCGCGCACGGTGGCCAGCTCGCCCGCGATGGCGCCATAGATCAGCGGGCGTGCCACCGCGCGCGCCGGGTAACGCAGCAACGCGCGGGCGACCTCACGGTCGAGCGCGTGGAGGCCCTGGGCGTACGTAGCCGCCCGCTCGAACGGCACGACCGGGCTCGCAACCCCGCGCCCGCGTAAGTAGGCGACGATGCCGGTCCGCGCACCGTCGACCAGCCGCTGCGGCGCGACGCGCTGATAGTACTGAGCGGTCATCGTGTCGTAACTGACTTCGAGCATCACGACGTCGAGTGGAGCGAGGTCGCTCGGCCGCGCCGCGGGGGCGGCGGCGGTTAACGCGATGGCCAGCGTCGCGGCAACCGCGCGCCGGCGCATCACTTGAGTATGCCGCGTTCCGAGGGGGCTTCGACGAAGGCGACGAGCCGCCGACCCGCGTCGGTCGTTACGATGTCCTTGATCTCGGCCAGCGCCTGCGAGAGATTGCGGCCGGACCGGTACATCAGCTTGTAGCATTCCTTCAGTTCGGCGACCGTTTCCGGCGCGAACTGCGCCCGGCGCAGCCCTACCGAATTGAGCCCGTAGACCTGCGCCGGATTCCCTTCGGCCAGAAAGAACGGCGGCACGTCGCGCGTGAGCTTCGACATACCGCCGACCATCGCGTACGCGCCAACCCGCAGAAACTGGTGCATGCCGGTCATCCCGCCGATATTTGCGTGGTCGTCGATCACCACATGGCCCGCGAGTTGAGCGGTGCTCGACATCGTTACCCCGTCGCCGATGCGGCAGTTGTGTGCGATGTGAACGTAGGCCAGCAACAAACAGTCGTGCCCGATCGAGGTTACTTCGCCCTCGCCGGTTGCGCGATGCACGCTGACGTATTCGCGGATGACGGTGCGGTCGCCGATGGTCGTAAAGGAGCGCTCGCCGCCGAACTTGCGATCCTGCGAGACGGCGCCGATCGAACAAAACGGGTGGATGGTGCAGTCCTCGCCGATCGTGGTGTGCCCGTTCACGACGACGTGCGCGAGCAGCCGCGTGCCCGCGCCGATGGCGACCGAGTCGCCCACGATGCAGTACGGGCCGACTTCAACTCCCCGCCCAATGCGAGCGGTCGGGTGGACGACCGCCGTTGGGTGCACGTGGGTCGCGCGCTCAGTCATGGAGGATCGCCGCGTCCATCGCCGGCGTTTCGGGAGCGGGCGTCACCGAAAACATCAACTCGCCAGAGCACGCCAGCTTGCCATCGACGCGGGCGACCGCCGTCACCCACCCGATGTTCTTGCGCGCCTTGATCATCGTGATTTCCATCATCAGTTGGTCGCCCGGCACGACGGGGCGCCGAAACTTCACCTTGTCGATGCCGGCGAGAAACGTCGTTTTGTTCTGGAACTCGCCCGGCGAGAGGATGACCGTGCCGCCGAGTTGGGCGAGCGCTTCGACGATCAACACGCCCGGCATCAAGGGATTTCCGGGGAAGTGTCCCAGGAAGAACTCCTCGTTTGCGGTCACGTTCTTATAGCCCAAGGCACGCTTCATCGGTTCGAGTTCGACGATCCGGTCGATCAACAGAAGCGGGTAGCGGTGCGGCAGGATGTCCATGATCTGCCGGATGTGGATCGCGCTCATGGCATCGCTGCCCGTAAGGCGCGCGCGCCCGCACGCAACTCTTGCGTCGCCAGCGCGTGCAACTTGTGTCCGCTTTTGTGCGCGACGACCTCGCAGTGCGGATAGGCGCCTAGCAGCGCAAAGTCGCCGACTAAGTCGAGCACCTTGTGGGCGACGACTTCGTTCTTGAGACGAAGCGGCGTCAGCGGTCCTTCGGGGCCGAAGACCAGCGCGTTGTCGTGCGAGCCACCACGCGCCAGGCCGGCTGCAATCAGCGCTTCGACTTCGTGCAGAAAGCCGAACGTTCGCGCCGGCGCAACTTCGCGGCGGTACCGCTCCGATTCGATCGTGCCCGCGAAGTACTGCGCGCCGATCGGCGGCGCGTAGTCGACCGCGACGCGAACCCGAAATTCGGGTGCGGGCAGCACGATCAGCAACGACTCGCCGTCGGCCCAAAAGTGCGGAACGTCGACCGCGAATGCGACGCGCGGCACCGCTTGTGCAGCGTAACCCACCCGCGCGATCGCCTCGGCGAATACTTTCGAACTCCCATCGAGGACGGGGATCTCGGGTCCGTCGACGTCGATCAATAGGTTGTCGAGCCCCATCCCGAGGATCGCCGAGAGCAGGTGTTCGACGGTCGAGACGGTCGCACCGGAAACGCCCAAGACCGTCGCCCGACGCGTCTCGACAACGTACTCCGCGTGCGCCGGAAACGTGATGCCGCCGGGCAAGCGAAAGCGCAGTCCGGCGCCTACCGGTTGCGGCAAGAGGCGCACGCGCGTCGGGAGACCGGTATGAAGGCCAACACCTTCGAACGCAAGCTCCTCGCGCAGCGTGTGCTGCTGATGCATCTGTGCTATCGTTGCTCCAATGCGGCGACGCGCGCGTACAACTTGTCGAGCGCTCGCAGCCGAACCTGCTTGCGAAGTTCGTCGGCATGAGGCTGCGCCGGGCGACCGCTGACGAACGCGCCGTCGGGGATGTCGCCCCAGACGTGCGTCGCACCGGCGATGCGAACGCGCGAGCCGACCGTGATGTGCCCCTTGAACGCCGACTGACCTCCGACCAGCACGTCGTCGCCGATGACCGTCGAACCGGCGAGGCCCGTCTGGGCGGCGAAAGCCGAGCGCGCCCCAATGTGGCAGTTGTGGCCGATTTGGACGAGGTTGTCGATCTTCGTTCCGGCGCCGACGCTGGTCGAACCGGTCTGGGCGCGATCGATGCAGGTGTTGGCCCCGATCTCGACATCGTCTGCGAGCACGACGTCGCCGAGTTGCGGAATCTTGCGATGCGCGCCATCGACGAAAACGTAGCCGAACCCGTCGCTGCCGATCACCGCGCCCGCTTGCAACACGACCCGGTCGCCGGCGACGCACCGGTCGAGCAGCATCGCTCGCGGACCAAAGGTGCACTCGACGCCGGTGCGCGCGTCCGCACCGACGCAGACCCCGGTGGCGAGAACCGTTCGGTCGCCGACGACGGCGCCTGGACCGATCCAGACGAAGGGTCCGATCGCCACCCCTTCGCCGATGGTGGCGGACTCGTCGACGACGGCGCTCGGGTGCCGGGAAGCGCCCGGCCGCGGGAGTTCGCGTTCGGCCAACAGTTGCGCCAGCGCAAGGCGCGCCGAAGCCACCACGAGCAACGGTTTACGCGCGCCGGAGACGCTCTGCGCGGCGGCGGCCTCGGTCAGCACCGCGCCGGCGCGCGAGGCGAGCGCGGCGCGCAAGTACCGTTCGTCGACCGCGAAAGTGAGCGTCCGGGCGTCCGTATCGTCGATTGCCGCAATCGAATCGATCTCGACCTCGCCGTCGCCGCGCACTTCCCCGCCGACCCGGCGCGCCAGTTCGGCGAGCGTTTGCGTCATGGCGTCGGGGTCGCCGCCTCGGTGATCTTGAGGATCTTTTCGACGTCCGCGGTGATGTCGGCCCCGCCGTACCCCACGAACTCGCGCGTGACGACGAGCTTGAGATGCCGGTCGTTCGCAACCTGCTGGGCCGCGCCGCGGACCTCCGAGGTCAACTCGTTCTGAAGCGAGACGTACTTCTTTCCGAGCGACGCGCGATCGCGCGCCTTCGCCGACTCCCCTTCACCGGAACGATCGATGGCTTGCGCGTCGGCGTTGAGCTGGTTTTGGTAGTTGAGAAACTTCGGCCAGTTATTTTGGATGCGAATCACATCGACCGTGCCGATCTGGCCAGCGCCCGAACTCGGGCCGCAAGCGGCAACCGACAGGAGCGCACCGGCGATGGCGAGGGAACGTAACGACCGCTTCATTCGTGGAGACTCTCGATATCTTTCTCGGCATCGGCCGTAAGGTCGACTCCGGAGCCCGGGACGACGACGTCGCCCAAAACGACGGAAATAGAGCGTTTCTCGGCGACTAATTTCACTTCCCGGCCGATCTGCGCGACGATCGAGTCGTACAGATCGCTGCGTTGCTTCTCGAGGCGGTCGATCTGCGCGCGCGCGCCGGCTTGGGCGCTGCCGTCGACGCCGCGAATCTGCGCGAATCGTTTGCTCAGATCGTCGCGCGTCTTGAGGAACGCCTTCACGGTCTGGTCTGCATCCTTTTGAAAGCTCTTCTGGTACTGCTGGTGGAGCGCCAGCAGTCGCGCACGGAGCTGCGGCGAGATGTTGGCCGGGACGGCCGCCGTTGCCGTCCGATCGAGACCGCTGGGCGCGCCGACCTGCGCGAGCAGATCGCTGCGCGTCTGATTGGCCCGTGCGTTCAATTTGGCGCTGGTTTGCCCGTGAATCTGGGCGGACTCCTTGGCGAAGTCGGCCTGGGTGCGGGCCCGTAACTGGGTTTGAAGGGTGACCAGTTCGGCCTGGTCGCGGTTGCGAAGCGCAGCGAGCGCATCCGCTTCCTTGCGGTTCAACGCGTCGAGCCGATCGGTGATATCCTTGCGGCTCGCATCGTCGAGCGGCAGGTTGGCGAGTTGCGTGCGCAGGGAAATGCGCTGGTTCGCGTCGGCGTTGGCTTGTTTCAACGAGAACGCCGACTCTTCGGCGGCAAGTTCGTCGCTGCGCGCACGGAAAGCCTCGCGAGCCCGCGCTTCGAGCGCCGAGCGCAGCGACTTGACCGCAGACTCGTCCTGCGCGACCGTTTGGTTGCGGAACTGCATGAGATTCGATTGGGCGACTTGTGCGACTCGGCTCGCCTGCGCGTTGTAGGTCGTACGCATCTGCCCGGCGATCGCGCCGGTCGACGAACCCGGCGTGCCGGATGCCGCCAAAGCGGCCGAAATAGCTGCGTTCTCGCGCTGCTGGTAGTCCTGCTGTTTGGACTTCAACAAGGCCCGCGTCCGGTTGGCGGCCGCATCGAGTTCGCGGCGCAGCGTCGCTTCCTCGCGCGCGATCGCTGGGCCGCCGGCGAGCACCTGCGGGCCGGCGCCCTTCAGTTGCAGCGCCGCGATGTCGGCGTCGAAGTGCGCGAGCTGGCCATAGAGCGGATGCTTCTTGACCAGTTCGTCCATGCGGACGAACCCGATCGCCCCCGGCGCCATGCCGTTCGCGTGCGAACCCGAACCGCCACGCCCGCAAGCGCAGAGCGCGAGCGGTACCAGGAGCAGCGGAGCGAGTCGAAAGCGCAACGCGAACCGACGCTACTTCAGCGAACTCGTGACATCGCCCGTGATGTCGGTCCCGCCGTAGATCAAGTTCCCCTTGTCGATGACGAGAACGAGACCTCGTTTCTTCGCGACCGTTGCGATCGCGTTGCGCGTCTTGTCGACCAGCGGATCGATCGACTGGTGTTGCTTGTCGCTCAGCGTCTTCTGGTAGTCGCTCATGAGCGACTGCCGCTCCTGATCGGTCTTGGCCGCCTTAAGCTTGGCCTGCACCGCTTGCTGCTGGTCGGCGCGGAACTTCGCGAACGCTTCGTTTGCGGTTTTGAGGCTCGGGACCGCGTCGATCTGCGCTTGGTCGACGTACCCGATCTCGGAGGGTGGCGGCGTGTTCACCGGCGGCACCGGTTCGCCGACGCCCGACAGCAGGTCCGTGACGTCCTTGGTGATGTCCTGGCCCCCGACGATGACGATGCGTTTGTCAACGACGACCGAGAGATTCCGGCTCGACGCGACCGAGGCAATCGCGACCTGCGCGCGTGCGAATAGTGGTCCGAACACATCGCGCTGCCTGGTCGCAAGCTTCATCTGGTAGCTTTGCGCGATCCGCTGCGCGTCGGCTTGATTCTTGCCCTTCACCGCAGCCGCGAACTGACGGTCGAGTTGGGCCTTGTACGCGGCAAGTTGCTGGTTGGCCGCCGTGAACGATTTGACGCCTGCCAGCGCCTGCTGGTCGACAAAGCCGACATCGGTGACGTCGGCGGCGAGCGTTGCCGGCCCGAGTGCGAGCGCCGCCGCGACGAAGGCGGCGAGTGCGAGTGAGAGAGGTCCGAGTTTGGTGCGCATCGTGTGTTTTGATCCGTCTCCCTAAAAACTTTGGCCGATTCCGAAACTGGTGTGCGTTCCCGTCGCGCCCTTCGCGAAATCCAAGCGAATCGAACGGAAGCCAAGTTGTGGAACGTCGAAACGCAAGCCGACTCCGGCGTCGCCGTGATACAGCCAGTTGTTGTAGTTCGCGACCAGATTCCCGAACTGGTCGAAAATCGGCTGCGCCCCGCGAATTCTCAGGTCCCCGAAATCCCCGAAGATCGCGATGCCGAATTTCTTGTCCGGAACGAGCGGAACCCGCAGCTCGCTCTGCAGCAATAGTTCCTCGGTGCCGTAGAAAACGTTGTTGTAACCGCGTAACTGCTGGTCCGAGAGAACGAACAGCTTGTTGGGCGGGATCGCGCCCGTCGTGTTCCCCACAACGGCGTGGAATCCGAGCGAAGCGTTACTGAGCACCGGAAAGAACCGCGCCGCGTCCAGGGTCGTGATCGTGTATCCAAAGTCGGAGCCGAACGCTTTCGGCGCTAGCTCCGTGCTCAGCGAGGCCTTGTATCCGTGGCGCGGATTGAAGACGTCGTCCTGGGTGTCGGCCTGCAGCCCGAGGAGCAGGCTGCGTTGGTTGAAGCCTTGCCCGTTGGCCGTGTCCGCGATCGAACTCGCGGTGATGCCGAGCGTGCTGCCGGGCAGCGAGGTGCCGAGCAGCGAGTTTTGGGTGGGGTTGAGAAATGAATTCGGCTGCGTTCCGCTTAGGAAGTACGGGTCGGGGACGGTCACGTTGGTTCCGAGCCGCGCGATTTGGATGCCCCCCGTCGCCGTGATGTAGTCGGACAGGCGCCGGCCGAGTCCCACGGAGAGACCGGTCGACTTGGTCGCGTAGTTCGCCGTCGTTCCGCCGATCAGGTTCGCATTCGGGGTTAGCACGACCGGGATGGTGCCGCCCCCTCCCGAGGGTTGGCCGGGTGAGGGCGTCGCGATGATCGGCGGCGGCGCCGTCAGCGAACCGGACGTGGCGTACACCGGATAGATGTTCGTCTGCGCTTGCGTGTAGAGCGACGCGTTAAAACTGTACTTCTCGAGTTTGGGCGTGTCCCCGACGTACGGAACCGTGACCGAAGCGGACGCGTCGCCGACGCGCGAGCCTTTCTCGAACCGGATCGAGGCGGCGTTGCCGCTACCGTTGATGTTGTTTTGCGTGTAGGACAGCGTCCCGGTGAGACCTGTTCCATTGATGCCACCGGAATAACCCGCGCCGACCTGGGCGGTTCCGTTCCGCTGTTCCTTCACGTTCCAATCGAGCGTGATGTCCTGCGGCCGCTTGGGATCGGGGCCCGGCTTCGTGTTCAGCTCGACCTTCTCGAAGAAGCCCAAGTTATTGAGCCGCTCGTAGTCGCGCTTGACGGCCGAATCGGTGATGACCATCCCCGGCCGCAGGCGAAGCTGGCGGCGGACCACGATGTCTTTGGTGAGATCGTTCCCGGTGATCTGAACCGCGCCAACGCGCGCCACGTCGATCGTGTAGACGACGTCGGCGGTGCCCGCCTTCAGGTCGATCGTGGTCGGATCGACGCCGGCCTCGAACTGGCCGATCGAGAGGTCGTACTTCTTGTAGAGATCCTGAAGTTTTTGCCCGTCCTTGTCGCGGATGTCGTCAGAGTACGTTTGCCCCGGCTTCAGCGTGATCGCGTTCACGAGCACGGGATCGGGGAGGAGGCGATCGCCCTTGAAGACGATTTTGCGAACGGTCAGGCCTTCGCGAATGTCGAGGTGCAGCACCCCGTCGGGTGTGATGTTCAGGTTCGGAACGTGCGTGGGCAAGCCGCCGTACCCGATCTTGTCGTAGTACGAGTTGATCTTGAGCACGTCCTGATGAAACGTGTTCGTATTGAGGACTTGTCCCGGCGCCGAGTCCATGAGCGCCAGCAGCGTGTCGCTCGGAACGTGCGTGTTGCCGGTAAAGCTGATGCGCGCAATAAGCGGGTTTTCGACGACGCGAAAGGTCACCGCGACGCCGTTTGGCCGGCGCCGAATCAGGGGCGGTACCTGATCGGCGAAGTACCCGAGATCGAAAATCGCTTGAAGGTCGGAGCGTAGCGTCGCCTCGTCGAGCGGCCCGCCCGCGCGGGTCCGCACGACCGCGAGGATGCGGTCTGTCGGAACGTGGACGTTCCCCGAAACGTTCACGGAAACGACGGTCGGCGCGGCTTGCGCGGATGCACTCGTGCCGACGGACGCCAGCGCGCTGACGAGAACGAGGACGGTGGCGAGGGCGCGACGGACGCGACGGAGAGCAAAGAACATTCGTTGGGCGCTTCCTTCGGGGCTGGTTTCCGGCTCCGCGCTACGCGGGCCCGAGCGAATCGACGGCGTCCCAAGGACACCTGCGCGCGCCGCCGCGCGGTCTGCGAACGTAACGCGCGAGTCGGCCGGCATGTTTCCCCTTTGGCAGCGGGGCGTCGTTCGCCCCCTGGGGGTCACCGAAAGAACCGTTGGAAGGAGAACGAAAACCCCGACTGCCCGGCGGCCGGCTGCGCGGCGAACGCGCGGGTCTGCGACCCGGCGACGATCGGGAAGAGCACGTCCTGCTGGCCATACGTTTGGAAGAGCGTCAGTTGGAATGCGGTCGCGGGGCTCGGCCGAACTTCGATTCCGAACGTCTGGCGATACGGGTAGCCGAAGCTTTGGCCGAAGACGGCGTTGATCTCCTTACCCAGGACCTTCCGGGCGGTGAGCCCGACGGCGCCCGTGTAGTCGAACGTCAGGTTCACGCTTGAGAGCCCGAGGGCGCCGCCGAACGCCGTTTCAAGTGGGGCCAGCAAGTTGCGCGTGAACTGAGCGTTAACGATGCCGAAGGCTTCCTGCGCCACGGTGAGCCCGCTCGCGTTCGGAACCGTCACGCCCGGCGGCAGGCCCGGCTGGGGGGCCTGGCCGGGTCCGAGCAGGCCGGGTTGCGTCGAGAACAGGTTGGTCGCTCCGATCGCCGGCGCGCTCAAGAGCAGGCCCAGGATCTGCTGCCGGTCGTAGCTGGGATCCGAAGTCAGCGCGATCGAGAGGCTCGTGACCGGGCCGCTGACCCCGAGCGTGATGTCGGCACTTCCGGTCGGATTCCGCTCGGGGTTGGGATCGGGATTGATCACGTGCGTCGTCGCCTGCGCAACCAGGACCGGAATAAGGCCGGCATCCGGCTGGAACGCGACGGTCCCTTGCTGGAGACGGAAGACCGTGTTGAAGTACGTCAGCGTTCCGCCCGTCGAATCGAACCCGCCCGCGAGCGTCGGGGCGGCCAGCGTGCCGCCGACCTTGACATTTCCCTGAGCGCCCAAGTCGATGACCGAGCTACGGACGCGAACGTTCCGACCAACGCCTAGGTCGAGCTGGAAGGCGAAGTTGGGAAGCCCGTACGGCGTGGTCGGTGTGCTCGGCAGGAGGAAGCTCGACGCCCCGCTACTCGCGGCTGGGGCGACCAGCGCCGCGAAGGGGATCGTCGCGTCCTGGAGCGTGAGCCCCCCGCTCAGGCGAGCCAAGTGTTGGGGCAGGTGCGTGAGCTGGAGGGTCCCGTCCAGTTGACCGCGCCCGTACGCGGGGAAGTCCAGGAGCGCATTGCGCACCCGCGCCGTGAGGTCGAAGGTGCCGTCGGCCCCGGGATGTACCAGGTCGGGGAACGAGGCCGAGCCCGAAGCGTCGATCGAACCGGCGCCCAGCTCGGCCGCCAGCCGCACGAGGCGGATCTGCGTTCCCGAGAACTGCAGGACCGCGGCCAAGTTCTTGAGCGGCTGCGTCTCCAGCGGCGTCGCGAGGGCCCCGCCATCGAGGGCGAGTTGTCCGATCAGGTTGGGATTGCCGGCCGTCCCGCCCAGGGCCACGCGACCGTTGAGCATTCCGCCCACGCTCGAGCCGCTCGGAAAGAGCGGGGCGAAGTTGTCGAGCGCGATGCCGTTCGCACCGATTTCCAGGGTGACGGGCGCCGAGGGGGGACCTAGACCCGCCGGCGCCAGCGTAAAGGGGATCGAGCCAGCGAGCTCCAGCGAGCCGCGCTGAAAGGCGATCTCGGCGTCGCGCAGGACGACGTTACGGCCGTTGGTTTCGAACGACCCGAGCGTGCGCGGCAGGACGACCCCGGCGAACCCACCGTGCTCGACGTCGAAGCCGCCCGTGACGCGCGGCTTGCGCAACGGGCCCGCGACCCGCACGTCGGCTTCGAACGACCCGCTCACCGGCAAACGGTTGCCGCTCAGCCGCGCGACGACCGTTCCGATGTCGGCGCCACCGGCGTGAATCGCAAAATCGACCGGAGCGCCGTGCTCGAAACCGAACGAGCCCGACCCGCGCGCGACGATCGACCCGACCTCCAGCTCGGCGTCCGTGATCTTCGCCCGGTCGAAGGTCGAAGCGGCCACGAGCGAGAGCCGGTCGATCGGTAGTTTTCCGTAGCGGCCGTTGACCAGGGACGCCTTGCCAGTCAAGGCCAAGCGCGGAAAGCGGCCCCGAATCGTGCCCCCGGCGTCGACCTGTCCCTCGATTGGGGCGTCATTGCCCAGGGCAAGCGCCCAAGCGCCGACGTCCAGCCCGGCCGCGCGCACGTGCGCATCGTAGCTACCGTCGGCGAGCAGCCGGCGCAAGCGCCCGGTCCGCGGGAAGTCGATCGATCCATTCGCCTGGAGGCTGCCCAGCGCCCCGCGAAAGCCCACGTCTCCGTTTACGAGGCCGCCCGCGCTCCGCCAAGCGGCGCTTCCGTCGCC
>JBDTCF010000037.1:0-3691 GCA_039923715.1 Vulcanimicrobiaceae bacterium | reverse complement strand
ACACCGTCTCCGCTCGCGCAAAGCGGAAGGCTCTCGCACGACCTGCAGGCCTTCGCGGCCGACTACGACGGCGGCAAGCTCGACGGGTTTAACCTCGGCGACCAGCGTAACCGTTCGCTCGACGCATACGAGTACGTCCAGCATTCGGATATCATGCCCTACATCAACATGGCGCAGACGTACGCCTTCGCCGATCAAATGTTCGCCTCGAACATCGACGCCTCGTTTGTCAGCCATCAATACATGATCGCCGGGCAGTCGGCGGGGGCAGTCGATTTTCCGAGTACCGCGTGCAACTCGCGCAATCCACAAGTGAATACCATCACCCAAGACCGCCAACTCGGCCCTCCGGAGAGCGCCTGCTTCGACTACCGCACGGTTTTTGACGAGCTACGGGACGCCGGGCACACCTGGAACTACTACGCCGCGCCGCTCGACTATCTCAATAGGCCGGTCTGGATTCCGACCGCCTATATCAAGCATCTTGACAAGAGCCCATTCGTGCGTATCCCGGAGACGACGTTCTTCGGCGACTTCGCGAGCGGGGATTTTGCGGACGTCACGTTCGTCACCCCCAGCATGCCGAATTCCGATCACGTCGGCTCCCTGGATACGACCGGCGGGCCCTCGTGGGTAGCTTCGATCGTCAATACCATCGGTGAGAGCCGCTACTGGGGCAGCACGCTTATCCTGGTGAGTTGGGACGATTGGGGAGGCTGGTTCGACCACAGCCTACCGCCGTACATGGACTACGACGGAGACGGGTTCCGCGTTCCGTTTATTGCAATCGGTCCGTACGTCAAAGCCGGCTACGTTACACATGCTCAGTACGAGCAAACGTCGATTCTGCGAAGCATTGAGAACAATTTTGGGCTTGCCCAGCTCGCGCCGGCGGACGCACGCGCGCCTGATTTCATGGACGACGTGAACGATTTCCACCAACGGCCGCGTCAGTTCAATACGTTCGCGACCCACGGCATGTACAAACTCGATCCGTACCACCGAGCCGTGGACGACTGAGCCGCCGCCCTCATACTGCGCCGGGATCGTGCTCGATGCGTACGCCGTAGGCGTCAAGCGCCCGCGCGAGGACGGGATCGTCACCGCGCATGGCGGCCAAGAACGACGCTAAAATGCACGCCGTCGCTCCCCAAACGTGCACGGACCCATCGTCGAAAACCCACGTCGGGATGTCGCGTCCGTCGGCGTGCTCGATGCCCTGGTGAAGGGCGCCCGGTTGCGCGATCGTAGCGAGCGCAATCGTGAAGGCGGCGTCGACTTCGTTGCGATCGACCTTAGGTTCGAGCGGTCCGCGTAGCAGCGCAACGAAGGGGGCGATCTCGACGCTGCGGTTGATGACGGCGGCGCTGGGAAGCTGCCCGAGAACCGTCAGAAGTCGCGCGGCGATCCCGGTCTCCTCCTCGAACTCGCGGCGGGCGGTCCGCTCGAGGTCGTTCGCGTCCGCGTCCTCGGCCAAGCCGCCGGGGAAAGCGATTTCTCCGGCGTTCCTGCGCAGGTGCGCCGCTCGACGGACAAAGAGAACCGTCGGCGCTCGATAGAGCACCACCGGGACGATAACCGCCGCGTGCAGCATCCGTCACCCTTCGCCGCGAAGCCGGACCGTTACTCGCGCTCAGAACGAAATGGGTTTGCCGCTAGCCTTGAATACCCATGAGCGGGCGCGGTAAGGTGGTACGCCGAACGGCAGCGGCCGTGCGTAGCTGGGTGGTCCCCTTCGACATTGGTGCGATTCTGATCGCGGTCGCGCTGGCGCTTGTGGCGCCGCCTGCACTCTGGATCGAGCACCACTACACCAACGGCTTCTACTTGCCGCTCAACACCGTCCTCCGGCCGCTGGTCGATGCACTGCCGATTTCGATTGCCGACGTCCTGTTGTTGGCGTTCGTGGCGCTGCTGGTGGTGCTGTGGGTCCGAGCGCTTCGTCGCACCGGCCGCTCGCGTGCTGCACGCGTCGGGCGCGCCGCGCTGCATACCTTGGGCGCGTTGGCGATCGTATTCGTGTGGTTCAAAGTGTTCTGGGGATTCAACTACCAGCGCGTATCGATGTCTGAAAAGGTTCCGGTACGAGCCACGGCGGTCGTGCAACCCGCCGTTGATGCGTTCGGAAATCACGTCATCCGGATGCTCAACGCAAACGTCGACGCCGCGCACGCCGAACTCGGTTCCCGTCACGGCGGCCCCGCGCTCGACGAGGCCGCCGTTCGGGCGCGCATCGCGCCCGTCGAGCAGCGGGTCTTCGCGCTCTTCGGCGACGCAGAGTTCGTGGCGATGCCCGAAGTGAAGCCGACCCTGTTCGACCCCGTCATGGGCAAGAGCGGGGACACGGGCTTCATGGACCCCTGGACGCACGAGGTCAACTTGTATTCGGGGCAACTTCCCTTCGAGCGGCCCTCGACGTTCGCCCACGAATGGGCGCACGTCGCGGGCTTCGCCGACGAGGCGGAGGCCAACTACATCGCCGTGCTCGCGTGCATCAACTCCGATTCGCCCCTGGCCCGCTACTCCGGCTGGCTGATGGTCTGGGAGAATCTGCCGCACGATATCCACGTTACGGAACGCGCGAGGGGCCAAGTGCACGACGACGTCGAGGCGATCATCGCGCGCCTGAAGCGCCAGATCAATCGCAACTTCGCGCGCGGGAGAAGCGTCGCGTACGACCGCTACCTTAAGGCGAACCGCGTCGCCGCCGGGATCGGAAGTTACCAGCTCTTCGTGCGTTGGATGGTCGGGGCAACGTACGGCCCCGACGGTCTTCCACACGTCAACCCCTCGGCCGGTTAGGACCCCTCCGGCGTGCTGGAGCGCTCCGACCGCTGGTTTGTGGGTACGGCACGGCAGTGAGGCTCACTTGGCGCAGAACGGTGGCGATCGGTCTCGGGGTGGTGGCCGTCGCCGCCGCGCTCGCTTGGGCGTTCTCCGATCCCTTAGCCCGCCTGGCCATCGTCGAAGGGGCGGCGCTCTTCGGGTATCGGATCGAAGCCAAGGCCCTGACGCTAAACCTTCGCCACGCGACCCTCGTCGACGTCGACGTTCGGTCGCGCGCAGGTGAACCGATCTTTACGGCGCGACGAGTCGAATTAGAGTACCGGCTTCGCGATCTACTACCGGGTAGCCGCCGGCGTCTCGGGCTCGTTGCGGTCGATCTCGACCGCCCGCACCTCACGGTGATCCGGCACGCCGACGGCAGCTACAACATTCCGATCCCCGGTACGTCGCAACCCTCTGGCCCGACGGCCCCGTTCGATCTCACGCTCCGCGTCCGCCGCGGCAGCGCGGTCCTGCACGACTCGACGCGGCGCTTCCTCGACGCGCGGACCCTCGAACTCGCAAACGTCTCGGCCGACGCGTCGATACATCCAAACGTGCGCTCGGGCTACGTCGGGGCGCTGACGCTCGTCGTCGGGGGCCGGCGTTACCCGATCGAAGGGCGCGGAACGTTTGACGATCCGCGCGGTTTCGAACTGCAACGCTGGCGCGCCAAGCGCATCGCGCTCGCTCCGTTGCTTGACTACGCCGTGAACTCGGAGTCACTGCACCCAACGAGCGGCGAACTACGCGATATCGACGTGCGCTTTGCGGCCATTCCGGACAAGGATGGTGCGCTCGTCTCCCATCTTGACGGAACGGCGCTGCTGGACGGTCTGACGGTGGAAATCGGCGCGCTTGCGAA
>JBDTCF010000036.1:0-10624 GCA_039923715.1 Vulcanimicrobiaceae bacterium | reverse complement strand
TCCTGACGAGACTAAAGGTGAATTTCATCGGTATTTAACGTTTCCCTGCGGGGGGTTATACGCCCGGTTGATCGGGCAGATTGTGTTTGGTCCACCAGATGGTATTCGAACTGTTGTTCAGTTCGTCACGCAACTGGTTACGCTGGCCAACGGTCAAGGTGCCGTTGCCGTGGGCCAGCCAATCGAGCCGCTGACGGTTGATGTACTGCAAGCGGGCGCGGTCGCGCGAGAATTCGGCCCGCGTGAGCTGGCCGGATTCGACGCCCATTTGGAGGCGGTCCCACTGGCGCTGGACTCGCTGGCCGCCAATGCCCTGCATGTTGGGCGGCGGCACGCTCGAGCGCTGGGCGAAGTGCGGGTCCGGCGCGCCCGGACGGTTGTTCAGGTTGTGCTTCTCGAAGAAGACCTGGCGCGAGTTGGCGTTTAGTTCGCGATTGAGCTGGGTCTGTTGAGCCGCCGTCAACTTACCGTCTTGGGCCTTGAGCCATGCTCCACGCTGCGCGTTGATTGCCTGGAGGCGCTCCCGCGAGCGCTGCGCCTCGGCTTGCGTCATTTGGCCGCTCTGCACGCCCTGCTGGATGCGCTGATGTTGGCGGTGGACGCGATTGTGGACTTCCCCGGCGCTGGCCGTCGCCGGCAAGGCGATCGCCGCTGCCACGGCGCCGAAGACCAGCCATTTTCCGATCGTCGCTTTCATAATAATGATGATTCCCCTTTCACGATGTCTCCGGCCGACATTCTCGGCCGTTCTCATGTCCTGCCCCGGCAACGCGCCGCTAAGCGCTAAGAGCGGCGGTCTCACGAGAGCCTAACGCCGGCACTGTCAGGAGGGCTCGGTGCAGCCGGGTCCATCGTACAGGAAGAGGATGTCGCCGTCGGCGACCCCGACGATTCGACGCGCGCGCCCGTACGTCGGGTCGGGATTCGGACGCTTTTTCGAGGTAACCACGAAGGCCCGGCTAGCGCCGCAGATCGCTCGCTTCGGATCGGTCGCGTCGGCCCGGCCGCTCCCCTGCGGCCCGTCGAGCGTTGCCACGTGCGGTTGAGTGTAAAACAGCAACGCGTTCCCGCCCGCAACGCCCTGGATCGCGACGATGTCGCCGGGAAGCCGTTGCGCTCGCACGATTCGGGCGAGCTGCGGGATCGGTTTGAGCGGTTCGGCGTGGGGTTCGGCAACGAGCACGACCATCAGAATGCTCGCGACGCTGGCGCCCGCGAGCGCGTAGGGAGCGATTGCAACCGTGCGTGGCACCGCGATCAAGGCGAACGTCCCGATCGAACCCGCCAGCACAACGCTGCCGAGGGCCACCAAATCGCCGAGGACCTTTTGGGTGTCGGCCGTCAGGTGCATGTCGCGCGAAAAAATCGAGATCGCGATCGCCAGCCCGCCGATGGTTGCGGGCACGAGTGCCGCCCAAACCAACGCCCCGCGGCGATCGCGGCGTACCAGCAAGTTCTCGAACCACAGCGCGACCACAATCGCGAGTGCCGGCAGTTCGAGCGCGATGTAATTCGGAAGCTTTGTTTGTCCCAGACTGAAGAACACGAACGGCAGGATCGCCCACACCAGGCATAGCCGTTGTAGCGAAGCCCCGCGCGTCCGCGCGGCGCGAAACGCCAAGGCTAGCGCCGGCGGCGCAAACGCGAACCACGGAAAAAAGCCTAGGATTAAGACGGGAATGTAATACCAGAACGGGCCCGTCTGATTTTCGATCGTCCCGAGGTAGCGACCAAAGGTATAGTGGCCGATCAGCTGGGCGAGCGCGGCGGGCCCCACCCGGATTCCAAGCACGACGAACCACGGCGCGGCGACCAGCGCGAACAACCCAATCCCCAGCAACCAGTCGACCGCCGACGGTCGCGCGAACGGCCGGCCCCGCCGCGATTCCCACCAAATCCACGGAACGACGACGAGGCCGACGATCGCAAGCGCAACCGGACCCTTGGCGAGCACTCCGAGGGCCAGCGCGAGGAAGCCACCGAGCCAGCGACGGCGCATAACGCGCCGATCGGGTGCCTGGGTCGCTCCGAAAAAGGCCAAGATCGCCAGCGCAACCGCTAAATCCAGCAGCGCGTCCATGATGGCCAAGCGGCCGACGATCGCCTGCATCAGCGAGGTCGAGAGGACGATCGCCGAGAGCAACCCCGCGCGGGGGCTGCCGACTCGCGCCACCACGTACCCCACCGCGCCCGCCATCACGATCGTCGCCAATGCCGAGGGGAGGCGAAGCGCGAAGGGCGCCATTCCGAGGACGTGCGCGAAAGCGGCGGCTAACCAGAAGTACAGCGGCGGCTGAACGAACCAGGGCGCCCCGTTGAGGTGCATCACGAGCCAGTCGTGGTAGAGCAGCACCTCGCGAGCGACCTCGCCGTAGGCGGTCTCGCTATTGTCCCAGAGCGTTCCGCCGCCTAGGCCCGGGAGCGTCACGAGCGCACCGGCCAGCGCACCGCCGAGCGCGACGAGAAGAGAGGGTCGCCGACTCACGGACGATTGGCTTGGCAACGCAGCCGAAAAGTCCCGCGCGCCGGCCACGTCGAAGCGCGTCGGATATGAATACCGGGCGTTACGCGGTCGCGCTCGACCTGCACCACAAAACGGTGCTGGTCGTCGGCGCAGGGGAGGTCGCGGCGCGCAAGGCGCGCGGTCTCCTCGATGTCGGAGCGACCGTCCGGGTTGTTGCGCCTAGGATCGCCCCCGCCCTCAAGGCGCTCCTCGGCCCCTCTTGTAGCCTGCTCCGACGCGGCTTCGCCGACGAGGACGTGGCGGGCGCGACGCTGGCGTTCGCGGCAACCGACGACCCCGAGGTCAACGCGCGCGTCCTGGCCGCCGCTCGCGCGCGCGGGGTGCCGGCTTGCGACGCGAGCGACGGTGCGCGCGGCGACTTCACCACACCGGCCGTGCACCGGAGTGGGCCGCTCACGTTTGCCGTCGATAGCGGCGGGGGCGCTCCCGGTTTCGCCGCCCGCCTCCGCGACGAACTCGCCGGACGTTACGACGCGCGGTACGGACGCGCAACGATTGCCCTCGAACGCCTGCGCGAGTACCTCGGCGTCGTCGCGACACCCGAGAAGCGAGCGCGCGTTCTGCGCGCGTTTGCCGCGCGGCCGATCGACGAACTTGCCGCGATGAACGCGGTCGAGGTCGAAAACGCCGCCGACGAAGCGCTGGCGAACGACCCCTCTCACCGGGGCGCCCCGGTGCAGCGAGCGCTCGTCGTGGCAACGCGTGCGAGCGCGCTTGCCCTGTGGCAAGCGCGGTTCGTCATGGCTCGTTTGGCCGAGCGCGGCGTCGCCTGCGAGCTTTTGGAAGTCTCGACGCACGGCGACCGCGTGCTCGATCGCCCGCTGGCGGCGCTCGGCGACGACGGCATCTTCGTCAAAGAACTCGAGCGCGCGCTGCGCGAACGACGCGCGGACCTCGCCGTCCACTCGTGCAAAGATCTGCCGAGCGTCCAACCCGACGACATGCGGCTCGCCGCCATCCTCGAGCGGGCCGATCCGCGGGACGCCTTTTGCTCCGAACGCTACGGCTCGTTCGACGAGCTTCCGGCGGGTGCGAGTGTCGGGACTTCGAGCCCGCGACGACGCGCGCAACTTGCCGCGCTGCGAGCGGATCTGCGCTACGACGACCTGCGCGGGAACGTCGACACGCGGCTTCGCAAGCTGCGCGAAGGACGCTACGACGCCATCGTGCTCGCCGTGGCCGGCCTCGAGCGCCTCGGCGTGCGCGCGCGACACACGGTCCCGTTTGAATCGAGCACCCTGCTCGGGGCCGCGGGTCAAGGCGCGCTGGCCGTCGAGTGCCGCGAGGATGACGCCGACCTGGCCGAGCGGTTGCACGACATCTTGGCCGATCCGAAAACCGAACGCGCGGTTGCGGCCGAGCGCGCCGTGCTGCGCGGCCTCGATGCGGGCTGCCAAGCCCCGATCGGTGCGCAGGCGCGCGAGCGTGAGGGAACGCTCGAACTCGTGGCGCTCGCAGCCTGCGGTGACGGCGCGCGCGTGTTGCGCGCAAGCGCGCGCGCGCCCGTGACGGACCTTGCGAGCGCCGACGCGCTCGGTATCGCCGTGGCGCGAACGCTCCGTGCCGACGGCGCCGACGACGTACTCGGACGCGCGAGTCCCCTGGCCGGGACGCTCTTCTTGTTGGCGCGGACGCAGGGGCGCGAGAGCCGGATCGGGCCGGCGTTGCGTTCGGCCGGCGCCGAAGTCGTCGAAGCGCACGACGAGCACGCGGCGCACGCAGCGCTCGGTTCGCGCATCCCCGACGTTCTGCTGTTCCCCTCAAGCGGCTCGGTCGCCACGCTCGGAGCGTACCTGCGCGACTTGCGCGCCGACGGTTGCCGGCCGCTGGTCGCCGCCATGGGCCCCGCTTCGGCTGCAGCCGCGAGCGAGCATGGCTTTCCGCCGGATGCGGTGGCGAGCGAACCCGCCGTCGCCGCCTTCGTACAAACCATCACCCAACTCGCCCTGGAGCGAACCGTCACGCCATGAATCTCTCGAACCTTCTGCGTGCACCAAGCACGGTCGTGTTACCCAAACGCCCGCGGCGATTGCGGCGCAGCGATGCGCTGCGCGCCCTCGTGCGCGAGACGCACGTTCGGCCGGCGAGCCTCGTGCAACCGTTGTTCGTCGCGGCCGAGGGGCAACCGCGCGGCGAGATCGCGAGCATGCCGGGGATCGCGCGGTTGAACGTCGAGGAAGCGGTCGCGGAGGCGCGCGCGCTGGCCACGCTCGGAATCCGCGCCGTGCTGTTGTTCGGTATCCCCGACCGCAAAGACGCGTTGGCGTCGTCCAACTACGATCCCGAAGGCGTCGTGCAGCGGACCACCCGCGCGATCAAGGCTGCGTTGCCCGAAATGGTCGTGATCGCGGACCTGTGCAACTGCGAGTATACCGATCACGGCCACTGCGGGATCCTCGACGCGTGCGGCGAGGTCGACAATGACTCCACCCTCGAACTGTTGGCGCGCACCGCGCTGACGTACGCCGAAGCGGGGGTCGACGTCGTCGCGCCATCGGACATGATGGACGGCCGGGTGGGCTACCTGCGTGCGGCCCTCGACGGCGCGGGCTACACGGACGTGACGATCCTCTCGTACGCGGTGAAGTACGCGAGCGCGTTCTACGGACCGTTTCGCGAAGCCGCCGGTTCGACGCCGCAACGCGGCGACCGGCGGACGTATCAAATGGACCCGCCCAACGTTCGCGAGGCGTTGCGCGAAGCCGAACTCGACGTGGAGGAAGGCGCCGACATCGTGATGGTCAAGCCGGCGCTCGCATACCTCGACGTGATTCGCGCGGTTCGCGAGCACGTCCGCGTCCCGGTGGCATGCTACAACGTTAGCGGCGAGTACGCGATGGTCAAGGCGGCCGGGCGTAACGGCTGGATCGAGGAAGACCGCATCGTCGACGAAATGCTCGGCGCCTTCACCCGCGCCGGCGCCGACATCATCGTCACCTACTTCGCCAGATCGTACGCGGAGCGGCAGAGCCGATAGCGCGCGGCCGCATGGAGATCGCCGTTTGCATCCTGGCGGGCGGGCGAGCGACCCGCTTGCCGGGCAAGCTCTGGCTCGATGCTGGCGGTATGCCGATCGTCGTGCGGGTGTTTCGTAACGTCGCGGCCGGTCGTGAAGCGGCGATTGCTTGCGGCGACGCGCGCGATCGCGCGCTCGCCGATCTACCCGCCACGTTCGTTCTGGATCGCTGGCCAAAAGCGGGGCCGCTGGGCGGACTCGTCTCGGCTTGCGCGACGCTTCACGCGCCCTGGGTCTTTGCGGTCGCGGCCGACGCGCCGTTCGTAACCTCGGCCGTCCTCGATACCCTTTCGGCGCGGCGCGAGGCCGGCGATGAGGCGGTCGTGCCCGTGCACCGCGAGGGTGAAACGCAACGGCTCGAACCGCTCGTCGCGCTCTACGACCGCGCGCGCCTACTCGCGGTTGGTGAAGCGCTTCTGCAGTCGGGCGCGCGCGCGATGTACGCCCTGCTGGACGGCCTGCGCGTTCGAACCGTGTGTTTCGAGGACGAAGAGGCCTTCGCAAACGTCAACACCCAAGCCGATTACGACCGCATGCAGCGGCTCGCGCGCAAACGCTTTCGGGTCGTGGCTAAGTGAAGAGCTGCTACGTTCCGGGCGACAGTGCCAGCCCGCGGGGAATGCCGACGCTCGTTATGCTCCGGATTTCGACGATGGGGTAGGTTAATCGCATCCAGATCTGGTCGCCTTCCGACGCGACATAGAACAGCCGGGAATCGCGCGGAAACGCGATTCCCGCGACGACGTCGAGCAGGGAACCATCGCGGATCCGCAGCGACGGCTCCGTGGATCCGGGCGGGAATACCCCGATGTATTTGGGCGCGCCGTGGCTCAAATTTTCGTACGGGAGCACGAGATTGCCCGCATGATCGAAGGCTATCGCGTACGCGGGGAACGAACCGGGCGGGAGATCGAGACGGAGATTCGTCCCGGAACTGGACCCCGGCGCGTATTTCTCGACCTGAATCGTGGATGTCGCCTTAGCAAACCAGGACACGTAAAGATCGTTGGCCCCGTCCAAGGCCACGTTGACCGCAGACAACCCGGGCAGCGTTAGCGTGAGGCTCGGAATCGTGCTACCGGGCGGGTACTCGGTGACGCTTCCGTCCCCGCTCGGGCCACCGCTGACGTTCGCGACATAGACGTAGCCGTCGGCTCCGACGCCGACGCCGTCAGGCTGGGAGACGCCGGAAGCATACGTAACGCTCGGCATCAGCTTTCCTGGGGGATACACGGTAACCGTGTTGTTGCCGCTGTTCGCGACGTAGAGGTCTCCGCCGGCGTCAACGGCGAGACCCTGCGGGGACGAGACACCGCTGAGAATCGTGCGGATGGGCGCGGTACTGCTTCGTGTGTAAATGTTGACCTCGCCCGTTCCACCCGCCGCGCTCGAAACGTAGATGAGGTGCTGGCCTCGCGTAGCTCCTGGGGACAGCCAACCTTTGGTTGCGGTCTGCGTGCGGGGCGGCGACGGCGCGAGGCCGGCATTCGATTGGGGCGCACAGCCGTGGAGGGCGAGAATCGCCGCGCCGGCGAGTGCCGCGCGGGTCGTTATCGTATCACCCCTCATGGCAGGGTCCTCCGGGCCGAGCGCGTCCGGGAACGCAAGGATCCTCGCAGCGCGAGGTTTGGATAGGTGGCAACGCTCGCAATTTCTCCAATACTCCCCTGCACGCCGACCCTCTCGAGCGGTTTGTTACCGCTCGGACCGAAGACATAGACATCCCGGCAAGGAGGCGCCGTGCAAACCACCGGAGCGTAAAGGTTGTCATCGGGACCGACGTCGATTATCAGGGGTCCCTGTTGGAACCAAGAGGCCAGATCGATCACGCGAAATGACTCACGTTTCCCGGGTTTGAATTCCAGAATGTAGCTCGACGTTACGAAGCTACTGACGTACATATCGCCTGACGCGTCGAGACTGACGCCGGTTCCGTACGTTCCGAGCAGCCCCCGCAAGCCGAGCGGCTTCGGGTTCGTTGAACCGGGCGTCAGCTTGAAGACGTCCGCCGCAAACGTGGTTACGTTCCAGTTGGCGATGTAGATATTGCCCCCCGCGTCGGCGGCAAGCCCGGCGAGACTGTCAAATTGCGCCGAAGTAACGGCTTGACTTGGCGACGTCGCGCCCGGAGGGTACTCGAAAATACGCGGCTTCTCACCACAATACGTGCCGCAGTTCGATACGTAAAGCGTTCCGCCGGCGTCCACCGCGATCCCGATTGGGAAAAAGGTCTTGCCCTTCCACGCCGTGCTCAAAATTACCGGAGCCGAGTTGTACGGCGGAGCGTACTCCGAGACGTAGTCGTCGACGCCGAACGCGCCGTTGTTGGTGACGAAGAGATTGCCACCGGCATCGACGACCATCTGATCTTGGAAATTCTTGAGGCCGGTGATCTGAGCGATTGGCTTGCTCGGTTCCTTCAGTCGATAGATATCGATCGTTCCGGTTTCGGTTGGGATGAAAAGGAGTTCGGGGGGCAGAGCCTGAGTGCCGTTTGCGCGTACGGCGGAAGGTAGAATCGGGCGCAGACTTCCGGCGTCGGCACCGGGCGGCAGGCATGCAACGGCGATCAGCCCGGTCGAGACCGTAAAGGTGAAGGTTCGAATCGAGTGTAGGGTCATCGCAATGTTCCTCCCGTAGAACGGCGTTATTCGACACACCGCTGCGATGCTACCTCGGCGAGCGCGGCGGCGAAGGCGTCGACGTCTTCGGGGCGGGTGGCGAAGTGGGTCATCCAACGAACCTCGGGGAGCGCCTCGTCGAAGATGTAGAAGTAGTACCGATCCTGGAGCGGCGCGATGCGCGCGCGCGCGAGCGTTGCGAACAGCGCGTTGACGCGAACGGGACGCGTCACGGTGATGCCGGGCAGGTCGCGAATGCGTTCGGCGAGGCGCGCGGTCATGGCGTTGGCGTGCGCGGCATAGCGGTGCCAGCGATCGTCGGTCAGTAGGGCCTCGAATTGCGCCGCGATGTAGCGCATCTTCGAAGCCAGTTGCATGGCCTGCTTGCGCACGAACGGCGCCGCGCCGGCGTGCAGCGCCGAAGCGAAGAACAGCACCGCCTCCCCGTAGGCGAGACCGTTTTTGGTGCCTCCGAAGGTCAGCACGTCGACGCCCAGGTCGCGCGTGCACTCGCGCAGTCCGCTGTCGAGCGCGACCGCGGCATTGGCGATCCGCGCACCGTCGAGGTGAACGTACAAACCGTGCGCGTGCGCGAAATCGCATAGTTCGCGAATTTCTTCGAGTTCGTAGAGACCGCCGAACTCGGTCGCCTGCGAGAGCGAGATCGCCCGGGGCTGTACGTGATGCTCCTCACGTCCGGGTCCGACGAACGGCTTCAGGTCGTCGATGCGCAATTTACCATCGGGCGTCTGAACCGCTAAGACCTTCGAGCCGGCGAACCGTTCGAACGCGCCGCACTCGTCGGTTTGCAAGTGCGCGGAGGCCGGCGCGACGACCGCTTCCCACGGCTGCAGCAAGCATGCGAGCGCAACGACGTTTGCTCCGGTCCCGTTGAACGCGAAGTACACGTCCACCTCGCGGCCGAAGATCGAACGGAAGCGCTCGATCGCGCGCGGCGAGACCGAATCGTGCCCGTATCCGACCTCGTCCCCGTCGTTGGCGTCGAGAATCGCTTGCAGGATTTCGGGAGCAATCGGCGCGTTGTTGTCGCTGGCGAAGGTGCGGTTCATGAGCGGCCCTTTCGGCGCCGGAGGCGCGCGACCATCGAGCGCGAACCAAGGCTGCCCCACCGTTCAGATACGCTTCCCGAGCTTACGAAAGGGACACGTCGTGGAACTCGAACCCTACCTCTTTTTTGACGGCACCTGCGAAGAGGCGCTCAACTTCTACGCCGGGATATTCAACGGGGAGATTACGTCGCTCAACCGTTTTGAGGGAACGCCCGGCACCGAACACGCCCCCGCCGGTTACGGCAATAAGATCATGCACGCAAACTTTAAGTCGCCGAGCCTTAAGTTCATGGCCTCCGATATGCCTGGAGGCGACCGCAGCGGCGAGGGTCGCATCTCGCTATCGTTGGCGTCGAGCGACGTCGCCGAAGGAACCCGCGTGTTCGACGCGCTCGCGGAAGGCGGTAAGATCTCGATGCCGCTTGCCAAGCAATTCTGGGGCGATACCTTTGGTTCGCTTACCGATAAGTACGGCATCGACTGGATGGTGAACTGCAGCGGTTGAACGTCGCCGGTAGCGAGCGCGCCTTCGCACGCGCGAAGCGTTCGATTCCCGGCGGGGTCAACTCGCCGGTTCGGGCGTTTCGTGCGGTCGGCGGAACGCCGCGCTTCGCGGCGTCCGCGTCCGGCTGCACGCTGGTCGATGTCGATGGGAACGCGTACGTCGACTACGTGATGTCGTGGGGCCCACTGATTCTCGGGCACGCGCACCCCGCCGTGGTCGCGGCCGTCCAACACGCGGCCGCGCGAGGAACCTCGTTCGGCGCGCCGACCGAAGCCGAAAGCGAACTGGCCGAACTCGTTCGGGAAGCGATGCCTGCAGTCGAACGCGTTCGTTTCGTTTCGAGCGGGACCGAGGCGACGATGAGCGCGCTGCGGCTCGCGCGCGGCTTTACCGGTCGGGACGGGCTCGTGAAGTTCGCGGGTTGCTACCACGGGCACGGCGATGCGTTCCTGATCGCCGCCGGCAGCGGCGCACTCACGCACGGCGCCCCCGACTCGCCCGGCATCACGGCCGGCACGGCGCACGATACCCACGTCGTACCTTATAACGATCTCGACGCCGTCGAGACGGTGTTCCGCGCGCGACCGGCCGGCATTGCGGCGATAATCGTTGAGCCGTACGCCGGAAACATGGGGCTGGTGCTTCCGCGACCCGGGTTTCTCGCCGGCTTGCGCGCGCTCGCCGACCGCTACGGCACACTCGTGATCTTCGACGAAGTGATGACGGGTTTCCGCGTCGCGCGCGGCGGCGTGCAGGCGCGTGACGGCGTTCGTCCCGACCTGACCACGCTAGGAAAAATCGTCGGCGGGGGCCTCCCGGTCGGCGCCTTCGGTGGCCGCGCCGACGTGATGGCGCTCCTCTCGCCCGAAGGGCCGGTCTACCAAGCCG
>JBDTCF010000035.1:0-44830 GCA_039923715.1 Vulcanimicrobiaceae bacterium | reverse complement strand
GATTGGCGCGAGCATCCCAAGACCCTCTTTTCGTCGCCGCCCGCTGGAGCGAGGCGGCGACTTCCAAAAATAAACTTGGGATACCCGCGTTTTGACGCGTGGTACGCGGCCGCCCGGCTTTAGTTGGCAGTCGGCGGATAACGGCGCCGAGCGTGGTCGGAGTGCGCGTTGCGGACGCGGCGATCGAAGCGCGAGCTGAACTCGAGCGAGGAAGCCAACGCCGGCTGGGCCGCCGCCGAGGTAAACATGGCTTCGAAGAAGGTGGTGCCGCTGTTGGCGGCCGCGACGGCGAACGCTCCGTGCGTTCCGCGACCGACGAACGAGTTCGACATGTAGTCGCCGACCATGTACCCCTGGTTCGTGTTGGCGAGCCACTGCACGTTCATTGCCGGCGAGAGTTGAGTCGGTGCGCTCCACGTCGCGCCGCCGTTATGCGACGAAACGTAGCCGACGGTCAACGCGCAATTCGCGACCGAACAGTTCGCTTGCGGAAAATAATAGTAGGTCAGGCCGAGCTTGGCGCTCGACCCGCTAGTCCTCGGATTGACGGCGAGGCCCGGAATGAAGTGGTCGACGGTGCTGTTGGTCGGATCGATCGGGATACGCGCCACCGGCGACCAACTACGACCGTCGGTCGAGCTGCTCATCACGATATCGTTCTCGGCGCAGTTCGTGCGGAACGAACAGTCTTGCCAGACGACGTACACTTTTCCGGCGGCGTCGACTTCCGCGCTCGGCAGCAACGAGGTTCGCATGTTTCCAGCGACGCCGTGTTCGTTGCCGGCGGCGACGGTCACCAGATTTCCCCAGGTTCTTCCGCCGTCCGTCGAGGAAAATGCCAGAACGTTCGACACCCCGTCAGAAAACGGGACGACGACGTTCCCGTTCGGTTGCGCGAGGGGTTGACCGCCCAGCCCGTAGGCATTATTGACGGTATAGGGCGTCGACCAGGTCTGGCCGCCGTCGCTCGAGGTGCTCATCATGACGAGATCGCCCTGATAGTTGTCGTCCCACTCGAGGTAGCAGTTGCCGGCATGCGGACTCGACGCGCCGTTGTCGCAGACGATCCAATCCTTATCCATGTAGTCGCCGTTGTCGGGCGCGACCTTCACCGGGTTGTTCCAGTGGATGCCGTCGCTTGAACTGTTGACGACCGGCACTTGACCGATCGGGCCGGAGGACTGGTTCACGAGCGGCAGCCCAGCGATCAGCCAAACCCCGTGCTTGGCGTCGTAGGCGACGCTGGGATCGCTGACGCGGTCGTACTTGCCGTTGGCAGGATCCTGAATTTTCGTGATTCCGGGCAGCACGCCACGCTTCCACGTCCGGCCGCCGTTGGACGACGTCGCCCAACCCGTGTCCGATGACCCGCCGTCGTAGAAACGGCCTTCCTGAAATACCGCGACTTCGGTCGAGCGGTAGGCGAACGTGTCCGGTTCCAGCTCGGTGTGGTGCTGGCTGTTCGCGTTCGTAAAGTGATCGGAACTGAGGCGCCGCATCGTCGCATTGCCCGCGAACGCCGGCAGGGCTGCGGCCAAAGCAATGCTCGTGAGCGCCAAAAGGGTGACGTGGTTCTTCATCGTGCCTCCGCACAAGTATTCGATGGTGGGCACGATCGTTCGGGGCGAGGGCCGAAACGAGGCCGTCGAATGACGACGCCGCCCGGTCTTCAAGGTTACATACTCCGGCGCTTGAGTCCCTCGCTAACGTTTTTTTAGGGCGGCTTGGGCGGCCGCCAGCCGGGCAATCGGGACTCGGTACGGCGAACACGAGACGTAGTCCAAGCCAAGCTCGTGGCAAAACTCGACTGACGATGGCTCCCCACCGTGTTCGCCGCAGATGCCGATCTTCAAACCCGGGCGAGCCGCACGCCCGGCCTCAGCGGCGATTCGCATCAGGCCGCCGACGCCGACCCGGTCGAGAACCTGAAATGGATCGTCGCGCAGAATCTTCTTCTCGAGGTAGTAAGGGATGAACGAAGCTTCGGCGTCGTCGCGCGAGTAGCCGTACGTCGTCTGCGTCAGATCGTTGGTCCCGAAAGAAAAGAACTGCGCGACTTCGGCCAGTTCGCGCGCGACGACGCAGGCACGCGGCAACTCGATCATCGTCCCGATCCGGTAAGGGACCTCAACGCCGGCGCCGGCGATGGTCTCATCGGCAACGGCCTTGGCGGCATCGTGCGTGAATGACATTTCCTCGCGGGTTCCGACGCCGGGGATCATCACGTCGGGGCGTGCGTTGACGCCGCGTTTCCTGAGCGCGCACGCCGCTTCGAAGATCGCGCGCACCTGCATAGCGTAGATTTCGGGATAGACGATGCCCAGCCGGCATACGCGCAGCCCGAGCATCGGATTCTGCTCGTGCAGCTGACGCACGCGCGAGAGAACCTCCATCTTCTCGCGATAGGCGGGGGAATCTTCGCCCGCGCGCATGCGCAACTCGGTCGTTTCCACGAGCAAGTCTTCGAGCGATGGCAAGAATTCGTGCAACGGGGGATCGAGCAAGCGGATGGTGACGGTGTAGCCGGCCATCGCCTCGAGGATGCCTTCGAAGTCTTCACGTTGGAACGGCAGGAGCGTCGCGAGCGCTTCGGCTCGCGCCTGAGGCGTATTGGCCAAAATCATGCGTTGCACGACCGGCAGCCGGTCCCGCTGCATGAACATGTGCTCGGTTCGGCACAACCCGATTCCGGTCGCGCCGAGTTCACGCGCGCGCCGCGCGTCTTCCGGCGTGTCCGCGTTCGCCCAGACGCCGAGCCGCTTCGCCTCGTCGGCCCAGGACAAGAACTCCCCCAGCCACTCCGGCAACTCCGACGACGGCGGAATCAGGTCCAGCTTCCCGAGGATGACGTCGCCGCTGGTTCCGTCGATCGTGATTTCGTCGCCTTCGGCGAAGCGGCGCCCGGCGATGGTCGCGGTGCGCGTCCGCTCGTCGACGGTTAGCGCGTCGCAGCCCGCGACGCAAGGCGTTCCCATGCCGCGGGCGACGACCGCTGCGTGCGAGGTCGCACCGCCCCGGGCCGTCAAGACGCCGCGCGCCGCAATCATGCCGTGAACGTCGTCGGGGGTCGTCTCGATGCGCACCAGCACGACGTCCTTACCCTCGTTGGCCCACGCGACGGCGGTATCCGGATCGAAAACGATCGCGCCTGCCGCCGCGCCCGGCGACGCGTTGAGCCCCTTTGCGATCTTCTCGACGTGCGCTTTGGGATCGATGCGGGCGTGAAAGAGCTGATCGAGCGAGTTCGCCGAGACACGACGCAGCGCTTCGCTGCGATCGATCGTTCCCTCCGCGACCAGATCGCGGGCAACTTTGACCGCAGCTTCCGCGCTGCGCTTCGCGTTGCGCGTCTGCAACATGTAGAGCTTCCCGCGCTCGACGGTGAACTCGAGGTCCTGCATGTCGCGGTAGTGCTTTTCGAGTTTGCTCGCGATTTCGGAAAACTGCCTGTAGATCGCCGGCTGGTCGCGCTCAAGATCGGCGATGCGCTGCGGCGTGCGGATTCCGGCTACGACGTCCTCACCTTGCGCGTTTACGAGGTACTCGCCGAAGAGCACCCTCTCGCCCGTGTTCGGATCGCGCGTAAACGCGACCCCGGTACCCGAGTCGTCGCCCATGTTTCCGAAGACCATGGCTACGACGTTGACGGCGGTGCCCCAGTCGTCCGAAATCTTGCTGAAACGGCGATACTCGATGGCTCGCTTCGAATACCACGAATCGAACACGGCTTCGATTGCGAGTTGGAGTTGCTCGTGCACGTCTTGCGGGAAGTCGCGCGCGGCATGCGCGCGCACGATCTTCTTAAACTCGGCGACGACGCGCATCCAGGCCGCCGCGTCGAGTTCGGGATCGGTCCGAACGCCGGCTTCTTTTTTCGCCGCCTCGATCGCGCGTTCGAATTGCTCGCGCTCGAGTCCCAAAACCACGCTCGCGAACATCGCGATGAAGCGACGGTATGCGTCCCAGGCGAAGCGTTCGTTTACGGTAAGGGCGGCCAGGCCGGCGACGGTCTCGTCGTTCAAGCCCAGGTTCAGGATCGTATCCATCATGCCGGGCATCGAGACCCGCGCCCCGCTGCGTACCGAGACCAACAGCGGGTTGGCCCGCTCCCCGAATCCCTTTCCCGTCTTGGCCTCGAGTTCGCGCATCGCGGTTTCGATCTCGCCGCTGAGTCCGGCCGGAAAGCGGCGTCCCAAGCGGTAGTACTCCAGACACACCTCGGTAGTGATCGTGAACCCAGGCGGAACCGGTAGCCCGGCCCGCGTCATCTCGGCGAGGCCCGCGCCCTTCCCCCCGAGCAGCTCCTTCATCGAGCCCTGGCCGTCTTCGAAATGCCAGACCCGCTGTGGCGGTAGGCCTTCGGTCGCGACACCGGGGCCTCGAGAGAGTAGCTCAGACATCGGTTCTCCGTCGGGTAAAGCGCTCGCGCCGTTCCAGTAAAACAAACTTCCGCCCAGGCCGCGAATACCAGGATAGCCGATTCCCGGTCGCGGGCTCTTCGCCACAGGTCGCAGCCTTCCGCGCGTTGCGCTGGAGTCAGCGCTAGAGAAAAATCTCCGTTCCGGCGCCGCCGAGCGCGCCGGCAAGCACGCCGGGCCCCCAAGCGGCGACGATGGCACGCCTTGCGCCGCCCTCAAGCGCACTGACCGCGCTCTCGAGTTTGGGCCGCATTCCTCCCTCGAACGCCCCGTCGAGGAATCCCGCTCGAATCTTCGCCGCACGCAGCACAGCGACGGCGCTCGAACGGTCGTCCACGCGCAAGCGGACGCGCTCGACGTTCGTGACGTTCAGATACACGTCGACGCGTAGCGCTCCGGCCAACGCACCTGCGGCCGTGTCCGCATTCACATTCAACGCCGTCCCGTCGGCCGCGTCGTACCCGAGTGGCGCGACGACCGGGACGTAGCCGGCGGCGAGCAGGGCACGCACCGGCCCGGCCTCGACCCGTGCAATCCCTCCGACGTACCCGAGCGCCGGCTCGCCCCGCGTCGCCCGCAGCAAGCCCCCGTCTTGCCCGCAGATTCCGACGGCCGCAACGTCGAGGCCCAGCAACGCGCGCACGATGGACTTGTTCACCGTGCCGCACAGCACCGCTTCCGTGACCCCGAGGGTCGCCGCCGAGGTCACGCGCTGCCCGGCGATCCGTTCGGTCACAATGCCGCGCGCCCGCAACTCAGCGTCGATCTGCGGACCGCCGCCGTGGACCAGCACGACCGCGTCGCCGTCACGCACCCGTCCGGCAAGCTCGCGCAAGACGGGGTCCGGCTCGCTCGCGCCGGGCATAGCATTTCCACCGTACTTGACGAGGATCAGCACAGTCGCTGACGCGCCCTTGCATATTGTTTCATTATGTGCATAAATATGCGAGACATGCTTCCTGCGCCTGCCGTCGCGCCCTTGCGTGGGCGGCATCTCTTACGGATCACCGATCTCGACGGAGCCTCGCTTGCCATGCTGCTCTCGCTTGCGCGCGAACTGCGCGGGAGCCGCCCGGCCGAGCAGTTTCCCTTGCTCCGCGGCAAAACGCTCGGGATGCTCTTCGAGAAACCTAGCTTGCGCACGCGCGTTTCGTTCGAGGTCGGGATGACCCAACTCGGCGGTCATGCGCTGTTCGCGTCCGGCGGGGACTTTCTGCTCGGGACTCGCGAGACGCCGGAGGACGCCGCCCGCGTCCTCTCGCGGCTATGCGACGCGATCGTCGTACGAACGCACGCGCACGAGCCGCTCGAACGCTTCGCTGCCGCCGCCTCTGTGCCGACCATCAACGCTCTGTCCGCGGAAGCTCACCCGTGCCAAGCGCTCGCCGATGTCCTCACGATCAAGGAGCGCTTCGGAACGCTGGCCGGCTTGCGCGCCGCCTTCGTCGGGGACGCGCGGAACAACGTCGCGATGTCGTTCGCCGAAGCCGCCATGCTCGTGGGCATCCACGTTTCGTTCGGCGCGCCACCGTCACATCGTCCGAGCGAGCTCGTCCTCGCGCGGCTCCAACAGCTCGGAAAAGCGCAGGGCGCGACCGTGCGCGCGTTCACGAGCGCCGTGCGGGCCGTCCGCGAGGCCGATGTCGTGTACGCCGACGTGTGGTCGTCGATGGGCGACGAAGCGTTGACCGAACGAAACGCTGCGGCGCTCGCCCCATATCGGGTCGACGGTGCGCTGTTTTCCCATGCCGCGTCCCACGCGCTGTTCATGCACTGCCTGCCGGCGCATCGCGGCGATGAAGTCACGGCCGAAGTGATCGACGGTCCGCGCAGCGTCGTGTTCGACCAGGCCGAGAACCGCTTGCACGCGCAGAAAGCACTGCTCGTCGCCTTACTCGCCGATCTGCGCGGCTTCGCCCGGTGAAGTCGACACGTCAGCGCGCGATCCTCACCTTGATCGCAACGCGTCCGGTCCGTTCGCAAGAAGAACTCGCACGCTTGTTGGAAAGTGCCGGCTACGAGGTCACCCAGGCGACCGTTTCGCGCGACGTCAAAGAGTTGGGTCTGATCAAAGTTCCACTCCGCGCCGGCGATCAGCACCTGTTCAAGTACGTCGAGCGCGATAGCGGGCCGACGTTCGCCAGCCGGCTGCACCGCGCCGTCGCCGAATTGGTGACGAGCGTCGCCGGTAGCGTCAACGCGATCGTCTTGCGCACGCCGCCGGGCAGCGCCATGATGGTTGCCTCCGCGGTCGATGCCGCGGGTTGGCCCGAGATACTGGGCACGGTCGGCGGCGACGACACGATCTTTATCATCCTCGACGATCCGGCGCACTTGCCGGTCGTCGTCCAGCGCTTTGAAGATATGCGCGCCGAGGGGGCCTCGTGAGCACGCTCGTCCTGGCTTACTCCGGCGGCCTCGACACCTCGGTCTTGCTCGATCGATACGTCCGCAGCGGATACGACGTTGTCGCGCTGACCGCCGATCTCGGCGAGAGCGACGGCGTGGCCGGACCCGGCGCGCAGGCCGCGCTCGAGGCGGTGCGGGCGAAAGCGCTCGCGCTCGGCGCACGGGCCGCGTTAGTCGTCGACGCGCGCGAGCGCTTCATCGCGGAGTTCGCGCAGCCCGCGCTGCGCGCGAACGCGCTGTACCAAGATGTCTACCCGCTCTCCGCGGCGCTCTCGCGCCCGCTGATCGCGGCGCTGCTGGTGGAGGCGGCGCACGCAAGCGGTGCGCCGGCCGTCGCTCACGGCTGCACCGGCAAGGGTAACGATCAAGTCCGGATCGAGTTGGCCGTTCGCGCGCTCGCTCCGACGCTGCAAACGCTCGCTCCGTTGCGCGACGCGCCGCTGTCGCGGCCGGACGCGATCGCGTACGCACGCGAACGCGGCATCCCGGTCGCCTCGACGACTGCGAAACCGTATTCGATCGACGCGAACCTCTGGGGACGTTCGATCGAAGCGGGCGTTTTGGAGGATCCGTGGGTCGCCCCGCCCGAGGACGCGTTCGCGTGGACCGCAGCGGCCGCGACGTGCCCGTCCGAACCCGAAGAGATCGTCGTGGAGTTTGCGGATGGCGTTCCGTCGTTCGAAGGGACGACCGGCGCGCGCGCCGTGGCGGGGCTCAACGCGCGCGCCGGCGCGCACGGCGTCGGACGGATCGACCTCATCGAAGATCGGGTGATCGGATTAAAGTCGCGCGAAGTCTACGAGTGTCCGGGCTCGCTCGCGTTGATAACGGCGCATCGCGCGCTCGAGCGGCTGGTTTTAACCCGCGACGAGTTGCGGACGAAGTCGTTGCTGGATCAACGCTACGCGGAGCTCGTGTACGACGGCCTGTGGCCCTCGCCGTTGCGCGGCGCGCTCGACGCGTTCAACGCGGCCTCGAACGAACGCATGACGGGTCGCGTCCGTCTCCGCCTGCACCGCGCGAACGCCGTCGTCGTCGGGAGCGCATCGCCGTTCGCGCTGTACGACGAACGCCTCGCGACGTACGGGGACGAAGACCGCTTTCGTCACGACGCGGCCGCCGGGTTCGTCGCGCTGTGGGGTCTTCCGCTAGAACTCGCCGCGCGCGTTCGCACACCAACGCGCGGGCCGGTTTCGTGAGCACCGGAGCGTCCTTGCAGTGGGGCGGACGCTTTTCGGGCCGGCCGGATCCGGAACTGCTCGCGTTCGGGTCGTCGCTCGAGGACGACCTTATCCTTGCGCCGTTCGACCTCGCCTGCTCGCGCGCGCACGTCGCTGCGCTGCGTGGAGGGTCGATCGTGAGTCCGGCGATCGCCGACGCGCTCGACGCGGCGCTCGAATCCGTGACGAGCGAGCTCGCCGACGGAAGCTTCTTCGCGTTCGCACGCAGCAGCGGTGCAGAAGACGTGCACGGCGCCATCGACGCGCGCGTGCGGGCGCTCGCGGCGGAAAGCGGCGAGTGGCTGCACGCCGGCCGCAGCCGGAACGATCAAGTTGCGACGACCCTCGCCCTGTACGTGCGCGACCGTGCGCGAAATGGACGAAAACTCGCCGTGGCGATCGGGCGCGATGCGCTTGCGCGCAGCCGAAGCGCGCTCGAAGACCGCACGCTGCTGGCCGCAACGACGCACTGGCAGCCGGCCCAACCGGTCTTGTTGGCGTTCTGGCTGGGAGCTGTCGCCGAACAGTTCGTGCGGGCCGCCGCACGCTTCGCGCGCGTCGAGAACGATTCGGCCGCTCACTCGCCGCTCGGCTCGGGCGCGTGCAGCGGTTCCAGCCTCCCGCTCGACCGCGCGGCGGCCGCGCGTGCGCTTGGATTCGGCACGACGACGCGCAACGCGCTCGACGCGGTCGGCGACCGCGACCTCGTCCTCGATCTCGTGCATGCCTGCGTCCGGGCCTTGGTCGCGACCTCGCGCGTAGCGGGGGAACTGGTTGTCTGGTGCTCGCCGACGTTCGGCTATGCCCGGCTCGACGACGCGGCAGCGACGGGCTCCAGCTTGATGCCGCAAAAACGTAACCCCGACCCGTTCGAACTCGCGCGCGCCGCGGCGGCCGCGGGCGTTGGCGACCTTGCGGGCGCGCTCGCAACGTTAACCGGCCTCCCGCTTTCGTACCACCGCGACTTGCAGACGACCAAAGCGATTTCTCTGCGCGCGACAGAAAATTCGCTCGGCACGCTGGGCGCCTTCGCGCGGGCCTTCGGGCTGGTGCGTTGGAACGCCGCGAGGCTGAACGCGGGCGCCGATGGAGCCTACACCGTTGCAACCGATGTCGCGGACGCGCTGATCGCGCGCGGGATTACGGCTCGCCGAGCGCACGCGCTTGTGGGCGGTGCCGTGGCCGCGGCCGACGCGTCGGAACGACCGCTCGATGCGAACGATCTCCGTTCGCTGTCAAATGCATGCGGGCTCGACGAATTGCAGGCGCCGCTGCGCGCACGCGAGTCGGTGGAAGGAAAGCGGACGCTCGGCTCGACGAACCCCGACGCGCTCCGAGCGTCGATCGAGGAGGCCGCGCGCGAACTCGACGCGCTCGCAGGGCAGCCGGCGTGACGCGCGTCCACGTCGTCGGCGCGTCCGGGTACGCGGCCAGCGAGGTCATCCGCATCCTTCGCAAGCACCCCAACGTACGACTCGGTGCGTTGGAAAGCGCAACGCACGCGGGCGAACGGATCGGCGCACACGCGCCGTCGTTACGCGCGCTCGACCGCACGTACGACGCACCGGGCACGACGCTTGCTGTGCTCGCGGAGGGTGATGTCGCGTTGCACGCCGGACGCGCGCACGAAGCCGCCGCCCTCGTCCCCGCACTCCTCGCGCGCGGTGCCCGGGTCATCGACTTCTCAGACCGCTTTCGCTCGACCGCCGTTTCCGGCGAAGCCGTGTACGGTTTCCCCGAGCGCTACGCGGACGCGATCGCGCGCGCGCGACTGGTCGCGAATCCAGGCTGTTACCCGACCGCGACGCTGCTCGCGTTGTGGCCGCTCGAGGTGTTTGCCGCCGGCATCGAACAGATCGTCGTCGATGCGAAGAGTGGCATCAGCGGCGCCGGACGCGCGCCACTCGCGGGTTCGCTGTTTGCTGAAGTCGCGGGCGACGTTCGTGCCTACGGGCTGGCGGGTCACCGGCACGCGCCGGAAATCGTTGCGGAGTTGGCGGCGCTCGGGATCGAGGCGCCGCTGACGTTCACACCCCACGTCGTTCCGCTTAGCCGCGGGATGCTCGTGGATGCATATGCCATTTGCTCGTACGAACTTGCCGACGATGCGCTGGCCGCCGCGTACCGAAGATGTTATGCCTCCAATCCGTTCGTTCGGTTGCTCCCGCCGAATCAGGCGCCGAACTTGCCAGGACTCGTCGGGACGAACGATGCGGAGATCCATCTCTCGCGCAGCGGACGCGTCGTGCGCGTGCTGTGCGCGATCGACAATCTCGGGCGCGGCGCCGCGGGGCAAGCGGTCGCCAACCTCAATCTGATGCTGGGACTTCCCACGGGGACCGCACTTGACGATCGCATCGTTGCCTGAACCGTTTCCGGGCGAACCCGAAGCGCCGCGCTTCATCGAACTGCGCGGCGGTCTCGGCGCCGTCCCCGGCATCCGTCTGGCCGGCGTTCACGCCGGAATCAAGAAGCGCAAGCGCGACCTTGCCCTGATCGTCTTCGACGGTCCGCAGGTCTGCGCGTCGGTCGTAACGACCAACGAGATAAAGGCAGCGCCGCTTCTCGTGAGCGAGGAGCACCTCGCGGCGAACGGCGAGCGAATGCGCGCGATCGTTTGCAACTCGGGCTGCGCGAACGCATGTACCGGCGAGCGCGGCGACCGCGACGCGCGCGCGACCGCGCGGCAGGCGGCCGCGCTGCTCGGGTTCGAATCGACGGAAGTCATCGTCGCCTCGACCGGCGTCATCGGCGTTTCACTACCCATCGATCGTGTCGCGAAGTCGCTCGAACGCGCCGTTCGCGACCTTGAAGACGGAAGCGATGCCGCCTACGACGCGGCCGAAGCGATCATGACGACCGATCGCGTCCCAAAACTGGCCGCCTGTGCGTTTCACGAAAACGGGACGCGGTACGTGGTTGGCGGGATCGCGAAGGGTTCGGGGATGATCGCTCCCTCGATGGCGACGATGCTGGCGTTTTTAGCAACCAACGCCCCGATGTCGCGCGCGGCGCTCGATGCGGCGCTGCGCGAAGCGACAAACGCGACCTTCAACATGATCTCCATCGATGGCGACATGTCGACGAACGACGCGGTCTACGCTTTTGCCCCACTCGTCGACCAGCCCGCGCCGCGCGGGTTTGCGGCCGCGCTGCGGACGATCGCGCACGAACTGGCGCTCGCGATGGTTCGCGACGGCGAAGGTGCAACCAAAACTCTCACCTTCGAGGTAACCGGCGCGCGCGACGACCCGCAGGCGCGTGCGATCGCGCGGGCGGTCGTCAACAGCAACCTGGTGCGCACCGCCCTGTACGGCGAGGACCCCAACTGGGGGCGGATCGTGGCCGCCGCCGGAAGCGCACGAGCGGGCCTCGATCCGAAGCGTTGGTCGCTGTTTCTAGGCGAAGCGCTGTGGGTCGATCGCGACGCGATCGAGATACTGAGCGAGGCCGAAGCGCATCGGGGGCTGGAAGGGACCGACGTGCGCGTCCGACTCGACCTCGCGCTCGGCGACGCGCGGGCAACCGCGTGGGGTTGCGACCTCTCGCGCGACTACGTTCGCATCAACGCGTCCTACCGCACGTGACCGCCGCCGGATTCCAAGCGCGCTCCCATCTGCTCGGTAACTACACCCGCGCGCCGGTAACGTTCGTTCGCGGGCAGGGTTGCTATCTTGAAGATGCCGAGGGTCGGCGCTACCTCGACTTCGTCGCCGGGATCGCGGTCTGCGCGCTCGGACACGCACACCCCACGATTGCGCGCGCGGTCGCCGAACAGGCTGCGCGCCTCGTCCATTGCAGCAATCTTTACGGTCACGAGCCCGCTGGCGAGCTCGCCGGCGAACTCGCACGCCGTTCGGGATTCGAGCGCGTCTTCTTCTGCAACTCGGGAAGCGAGGCGAACGAGGCCGCAATCAAACTCGCCCGCAAGCGTGCGTTCCGGCGCGGGGAACGCGAACGATCGACGATCGTTGCGTGCGAGGGCGGGTTTCACGGGCGAACCCTCGGAGCTTTGGCGGCCACCGCGAACGCGGCGTACCACGAAGGGTTCGCACCCTTGCCGGGCGGCTTTGCGCACGTTCCGTTCAACGACGTCGCGGCCCTCGAGGGAGCGATCGACGAGCGGGTGGCCGCGGTCCTCATCGAACCCGTGCAGGGCGAGGGCGGCGTCCACCCCGCGACGCGCGCGTTTCTCGAAACCGCGCGTCGCCTGTGCGACCGGCACGGTGCGTTGCTCATCTTCGACGAGGTGCAGTGCGGCTTGGGGCGCATCGGCACGGAGTTCGCGTTCGAACGCTTCGGCGTTCGTCCGGATGCGGTGACCCTAGCAAAGGCGCTGGCGAACGGCTTGCCGATCGGCGCCTTGCTGGTCGCCGCGGCACATGCGGACGCGCTGCGGCCCGGCGACCACGGCTCGACGTTCGGCGGCTCGCCCGTTCCATGCGCAGCGGCACTCGCGCACCTGCGGGAGCGGGACCGGCTCGATCTCGACGCGCACGTCCAGCACGTCGGCGCCCTGCTGTTCGCGGGTCTGCGGCACGTCGCTACGGATTTTCCGACCCTCTTCGAGCCTCCCCGCGGCATCGGTTTGATGCTCGGTCTGCCGGTCAAACCGCCGCACCGGAATGCCGACCTCATCGACGCCGCTCGCGACCGGGGGCGCCTGTTGATCGCCTCCGCCGGCGGCAACACGCTGCGCTTCCTGCCACCGCTGATCGTTTCGCCGGTAGAAGTCGCGGACGGGCTGGCGCAGCTCCGCGTCGCCCTCGTGGAACTCGCGTAGGCGCCGAGCCACTTTTGTTCGGGGACTTGCGCCGCGCGAAGCGGATGCCGATAATGACGACATGAATGCGCTGGTTCGGGTTTTAGGCTACGTGCCTTGCATCGTTCTCTTCGGTTTCCGGTTCGCAAATGCGCCGCCCATCGTCGTCGATGCGGCGGTGCGGGGACCTACCATCTCGCAAGACGTCCGCGGCGCGAATATGGCGGTCTGGTTCGACGTCACGCAGCCCGGGATCGCGAACGAATTCACCGGCAGCGCGCTGCACTTGGTTCGCTGGCCCGGCGGTTCCGATTCCGACGCGTATCACTGGCAGACGCACTCGCTGTGCGGCGGCGGCTATGACAACCCGAACTCGACCTTCGACAACTTCGTCGCCGACGTCGTTCGACCGGCGCATCTCGATGTCGCCGTCACTGTGAACTACGGTTCGAACGCGGCCTGCAACGGGGGCGGCGATCCGAACGAGGCGGCCGCGTGGGTCGATCACGCCAACAACCAGCAGCACGACGCCATCGAGCGCTGGACCGTCGGCAACGAGGTCTACGGTTCGTGGGAGTACGACCTGCACGCCAAGCCGCACGATGCGGCAACCTACGCGCAGGCGGTAGCGAGCGGCTACTATCCCGCGATCAAGGCCAAGGACCCGAACGCACGAGTCGGCGTCGTGGTAGAACCCGGTTGGAATCCTCCTTGGGATCCCATCGTGCTGACGCAAGCCAAGTACGACTTCGTCGAATACCACTACTACGCGCAGTCGCCGGGCCAGGAAGGCGACGCATATCTTCTCCAAAAGGCGCCGCAGGCGCTGAGCGCCGCCGTTGCGGCCCTGCAGGCCGAAATGAAGCAGTACGACGTCCCCACGAGCGTACCGATTTATCTCGGCGAGATCGGCTCCGTCTACTCGAACCCTGGTAAGCAAACGAGTTCGATTACGCAAGCTCTGTTCGCCGGGATGGTCATCGGCGAACTCGCCAAGTCGGGCGTTCCGATGGCGACCTGGTGGCTCGGCAACGGCGGCTGCAGCGACGCGTCAAGCGGCAACTTCTCGCCGACCCTGTACGGCTGGCAGAACTTCGGCGGCTACATGATCTTTTCGGATGGCATCCCCGAATACGGCTGCCCCAACGCGACGCCGGTTCCACTCGGAACGCCGCTGCCGACCGCCCGCGCGTATCAAGTTGCTGTAGCATACGCGCAGGATGGCGAGAGGACGCTCGCAACGACGGTACCGCACCCGCTCTCGCTCGTTCGCGCGTACGGCGCAACGCAGGGCAGCGGCTATACCGTCATGCTCTTTAACCTTCAAAGCGAGAAGTCGATCGCCGTCACCGTTCAAGTCGCGCACGCGAAGAAGTCCTCGTATTCGGCGACCGAAATGTTCTACGACCGACACATCTACGACGCGTCGAAGAACAACGTCTGGCTTCCTGTGGTCACGAAGAGTCTCGGCACCGTCCAGCCGACGTTCAACCTCACCCTCGCCCCGTGGAGCATGACCGTCGTCGTCTTAAGGTGACTCGCCTCCGCTTCGACCGGGCAGATCGGTGTTGGGCCTGTCAAGAGACAACTTCCGTGACAACACTTCCCGTTGTCGACGAAATCTGATAGACTCAGCCGGGAGGGTTCCAATGGGCTGGACGATTGCCTTCGACCGGGTGGCCGAGAGCGAACTCGAGGCGTTTCGCGACGTGCGTCCGACTTTAGCCCGTCTCCGCGCGGCCTTCGGACTTCGGACACTCGCGGCGCTTTTGGACACCGATCCAGGTAATCTGTCGCGTTCGCTCGCCGGTAAGCGCAGGCTCCCTCCGGAAATTGCCCGGCGAGCGATCGACCTCGATCACGTTCTGACCCGCGCGGCCCAGATATTTCAGCCGCCGGTCGTGCTCGACTGGCTGCTCGGAGGCGACCCTTTTTTGAACGGTGCTCGACCCGTCGACGTGCTGGCGACGCACGGGGCGGGGCCGCTACTCGAGGCCCTAGACGGAGCAGCAGCCGGCGCCTACGCGTGAGGCTCTATCGCGTCTTTCCTTGGAACCGAGCCGCTGCCGAGGATCGCCCCGGCGGGGCGCTTTACGCTCCGGCCAGTACGTCCGGTCGCATCGACAATCCGACGCTCTACCAAGTCCTTTACCTCAGCTCCCATCCCGAAGGCGCCGTCGCGGAGAGTTTGGGACGACTACGGATCTGGCGGGACGAATCGTTCCTTCGCACGGGCGTGCGGCTCGCGCTGGCAGTTGTTGAAGTAGAGGAGTCGACGCAAATCGTCGACCTGACACGCGTCGAGGTTCTGGTCGCGCTCGGAGTCGTTCTCGCGACCGAAGTCATCTCAAGAGACCGCGCCAGCACGCAGTCGCTGGCACGCCGCGTTTTCGAGCGCGGCCGTTCTGAGGGAATGTCGTGGTGGTCGTACTACAATCCCGACTGGCTCAACGTCGGTCTGTGGTCGTTAAGCTCCGTTCATTTGATTGGAACGCCCGAGCTGCTCGCTACGGAACACCCCGCTGTCGTAGCGGCGGCCGAGAGCCTTCCACGCCAGATTGTCGAGGGACGGTCCCGCAGGCGCTGACGGGCCGCCGCGCTACACAAGGGTCCCAACCTCCCGCAGGTTCAGATGGCGCAGCACCGGGCGCAGCGCGAGGCCTTGCACGACCAGCGTTGCTACGACCACGCCGAAGACCGCGTCGATGATCTGCGAGCGAAACGGCATCGCGTCCGGCAACGCGAGCGCGAAGGCCAGCGAGAGCGCGCCACGCATGCCGGCCAGCATGACGACGCGGCGCCACCCAACGTGTTTGATTCCTAGCAGCGGGAGCCCGAAGTACGTCATCGCCAATCGCGAGGCCACGACGAGTCCGATCGTCAGAAGCACGAGCAACGGTTCGTGAAAGATGCGATGAAACTCGACGCGTAGGCCTAAGAGCAGAAACACGAGGGCGTTTGAGATGAACGCGAGGACGCCCCAAAAACGATCGATCTCCTCGGTCACCTCCGGTGAAGCTGGAAACCCACGGAATGCGCGCAGGCTGACGCCGACCACGAGCGCCGCAAAAATCCCTGAGGCACCGAGTTGATTCGCGGCTAGATAGGCGGCGTAGGTGGCGACGATCGTCGCAATGATCTGGAGCGAGATGTCGGTCGTCCAGCGGGCTACGAACGCAAGCAGCGCGGCAGCGGTCAATCCGAGCGCGGCGCCCCCGAAAAGCCCGACGACGGCTCGGAACGAGACCGTTCCGATTTGTTCGTGGCCGCTGGCGACGACCGCGAGAATTGCGCCGTACAGAACCGCAGCGATGCCGTCGTTGCAGAGCGACTCGCCCTCGACGATCGTCGCCAACTCGCGCGGCACGGACAGTTCTTTGAAGGCCGCGATCACGGCAATCGGATCGGTGGTCGATACGATCGCACCCAACAGCAACGCCTCGAGGAACGGCATCAAGTGCGTCAACCAGAGTCCGAAGGCGATCGTCAACGCGGTGATCGCGACGCCGGGCACGGCGAGGAACGCAATCGGGCGCCAGAAGCGGCGGAACAACCCAAGGTCGAGGTGCCACGCTCCTTCGAAGACGAGCGCGGGCAAAAACACGACGAGCAGCGAGGGCTCGAACGCGGTTGCTCCTTTGTAATGGAATGGCAGCGATACGGCGAGCAGCGCGACCGCGTACGGAATCCGCAACCGGCTGGCAGCGATTCCAACGACGAGCGCGCCCGCGAGGAGTAGCACAATGAGTCCAACGCTGCTTATGTAGATATCCACGTCAGCCTACCGTGGCGCGCCTTGCGAACGGAAGCGAGCGAGGCCCTACGCTCGAGCACCGCTCGGGCGCGCGAGTGCGTCGGCGAGATATCTTACGAGCGCGTCGCCGCCGACCCGATCCTGGCGCATCGTGTCGCGATTGCGAACGGTGAGTGTCCCGTCGTCGAGCGTTTGGTAGTCGACCATCACGCAGTACGGCGTGCCGATCTCGTCCTGCCGGCGATAGAGTTGTCCGACGTTCCCCTCGTCGTACTGCGAACGGAACGAGCGGCGCAGGTCGCGCTCGACGGTACGCGCGTGCTGCACGAGGTCAGGTTTGTTGCGGGCCAACGGAAAGATCCCGACCTGAACCGGTGCGATCTTCGGGTGGAAATGAAGAACGGTACGCTTCGACTCCTTGCCCGCCTCGGCATCCACGACGGCTTCGAGCTCGTAGGCGTCGATCAGCATCGTCAACGTCGTGCGGTCCATGCCGGCCGAACTCTCGATCAAGAGTGGAAGGTACTTGGACTTCGTCGCCTCGTCGAAGAACGTCAGGTCTTTCCCGGCAAGGCGCATGTGCGCTTCCAGATCGTAGGTGCCCCGGTGCGCGATCGACTCGAGTTCGCCCCAGCCCCACGGAAAAAGATATTCGACGTCCGTTCCGGCGCGCGCGTAGTGCGGCCGTTCGCTATCGGTCAGTTCGTAAAAGCGCAGGCGCTCGGATTTGATACCATAGTCGCTGTACCAGTTCTTCCGTGCATCGACCCACTCCGCGTAGGCACGCATGTCGTTGCCGTCGTCGGGTACGAAGTACTCGAGTTCGGCTTGCTCGAACTCGCGCACGCGAAAGGTGAGATTCCCCGGCGTGATCTCGTTGCGGAACGCCTTACCGATTTGCGCGACCCCGAACGGTGGTTTTTTGCGCGCGCTCTGGTAGACGTTTTTGAAATTGACGAAGATGCCTTGCGCCGTCTCGGGGCGCAAGTACGCGGCGGACGCCGAGTCCTCCATCGGCCCGACGAACGTTTGCATCATTAGATTAAACTCACGCGGTTCGGTCAGCGTGCCGGCCATGCCGCAGTCGGGGCACTTCTCGCGCGACGAGAGGTGGTCCGCGCGGAAACGGTGACGGCAATTGCGACAGTCGACCATCCGATCGTGAAACTGCGCGACGTGCCCGGAGGCGATCCAGGTCTGCGGGTGCATGATGATCGAGGAGTCGAAGCCCACGACGTCGTCCCGGAGTTCGACCATCTCGTGCCACCATGCATCCTTGACGTTTCGCTTGAGAACCGCCCCCAGCGGACCGTAGTCATAGAAGCCTCCGAGGCCGCCGTAGATCTCGCTAGAAGGGAAGATAAAGCCGCGGCGCTTGGCCAGCGCCGTGATTTCGTCCATGCTAACCGTGGTCGCGTTTGAAGGTGTCGTCACCGCACCCTCATTCCCCAGGCTCGCGCGCCGTTCCGTCCGACCAGCGGCTACGGGGCGGATACGTCCTTCCGCGCCACCGCACCCCATGCCCGGCTAGCGCGTGCCAGGTTGACGCGCCTGCGATCGCCGCCAAGACCGTAATTCCGAGAGGCTGGAAGAGCGCGAGCCGGCGCGGAATTCCTACGCGCTGGAACGACCACGACGCTGTCGCCACGATGCACGCGCTCGTCGCCAGGGCTTCCGCGAGCGCTGCATAGCGCCTCCGGCGCAAGGCTCGCAAGGCGAGTACCGGCGGCGCGACGGAGATGGCAAGGAAAAACGCAACTGCGAGCGCGAGCGACGGCAAGTGTCCGCGAGCGCCCAGGTAGAAGTTCTTAGTGAAGCCGTCCCAGACTTCAACGAACGACCGGTACATGCGCACGCGCGCGAGTCGCGTCGCAATGACGAACGCGAGTTCAAAACGACCGTCGACCTTCAGGCGGCGCGCGAACTCAATATCTTCCACGACCTCGCCGCGAAGCGCGGAGTGCCCGCCGAGCGCATCGTACGCGACCCGCGAGACCAGCAGATACTGTCCGTTTGCAAGCGCGCGCTCCGGGCGTAAGGGATCGTTGAGCTCCGCCGGCGTCCCCGCCGCGAACAAAATCATCCCGAGAATCGAGGGCAGCAGCGCGCGCTCCCAAAACGAGCCTAGCTCTTGGCCCGTTGCGATGGAGAGCGCGTCGACCCCGAGCGTGGTCGCAAACCACAGCGCCGTCGCCGCACCGGTGCTTGCGTGCACGGAGTCGGCATCCGTAAAAAGCAACCACTCCCCCTGGGCAGCGCCGTAACCCTGATGCAACGCCCAGGGTTTTCCGACCCAGCCTGCCGGCAATTTCTCTCCGTTGACCACGCGGAGCTGTGGAAACTCCGCAGCAAGTTGCCGCAGGATTTCGGGGGTTGCGTCGCTCGAGCGATCGTCGACGACGATCACCTCCATGTCGAGGAACCGCTGCGCCAGTAACGAGCGCAGACACGCTTCGACGGACCGCTCCTCATCTCGCGCGGGAACGACGACCGACAGCGAAGGGAGCTTGCCGGGGTCCGACTCGAATTGTGGCAAGTCTTCCGACCCCGGCGCGAAGGCTGCCGTCCGCGCAGCGTAGTACAAAGCGGTCGCCGCGCAAACGTGGCCCATCACCGGACGGACAACCGCCTAGAACTCGCCGCTCTCGTCGACGTAGATGGTTATCGAAGTGACGCGATCGTGCCCGATTACCAGGGTCATGATCTCGGGAAGAAAAATCCGCTTGCGCGGGATGCTGGCAGTAAAGCCGGGCACGAGCGCGCTGTAGATGCGTACGAAGCGCGTTCCCCCGGCCGGCGGCCCACCGTACAGCGCGCGGACCTTCGCGTACGAGCTACCGATGCGCAAGCCGCGTCCGGTCGAGTAGCGCGACAGATCCGCGTCGGGCGCGCCGAGCGCCGGAGGCGGAGCCTCGAATAGCGCGACGCTACACTGATCGGTGGTGGAGACGGCCAGCGCGATGCCGTGCCTCCGGTCGTACGATGCGAGCGCCCAGAGTCCGGAAACGAACGAAGGATGTTTGGTTCCAGGCCGCCAGTGCGCGATGCGGCACATCGTCTCCAGAGAGCGGCCACCCAAGAAATCGGCCGCAGCTAACTTCGTCGCCGTCCCGCCGGCGTGATAAGCGGTGGCACGCGTGAACCAGGGGGTGAGATCGACCGCAGCCGCGGAAGCGGAAGCGTACCCGAACGCGAACAGGGTCAAGGCCGAACCGCAAATCGTCAAGCGGCGCATGAACGAACCTCCTACGTTAAACCTTCGTGACCCACAAAGCCACTCCCGCAACGCGCTCATAGCCGCGTGTTCGAGTTCACTTTCTGCCTCAGCGGAATAAGCCGAGTTGCCTAGCAGCCTCGTTTAGCGGGCGGACGTCACCTGGGCGCAGCAGCCCAACAAATCCGACGCCGTTTTGCTCGAGAATTTCAGCCAGCCACCCAGTATCGCGCTCGGGAATGCGGCCGAAAGCCAAAACCGGCTTTGCGCCCTCGAGTTCGGAACGATATCGCACGCCGTAGTCGAATAGCTGACCCATGCCATAGCGCATGCGATCGACGGCAGCGGAGTCCCGATTGAGACTTTTGGCCTCGATAAGAAGCCGTTCGCTACCGAGTTTCACCAACAGGTCGATGTTGTTGTTGTAGTACGTCGTTCCACCCTTTGCCAGCGCGATTTCCTGGATAGCACGAAGGGTAAGTTGATGATCGGCGCGCGCACGTTCCTGAAGCGCAGCGGATTCGCGGATATCAACGGGTTTGCCCGTCGGTACGTAGCCCGCGCCGCCGGGAACACGGTCGATCTGACGAATTCGATCGCGTGGCGCCTCGCGCGGTAGGCGATTTAGCATCAACATGTTGAACCCGCTAAGCGCGTCGACGCTTCCAAGCTTGGCGAGCGGGTCTCCCTTGAGACCGGCGGCAGCCAGGATACGGAAAAAATCGGTCGCCGGAATTTTTCGAATGGCGTTCCCTTGAAACGCATTTCTAGACGGGTACGAGCCTTCGTACATGGCACCGTTCGGATCGGTAAATGGCACCGGGGTCGAAAATGGGACGTAGTCCTGAATCCGAACGAAACGGCGTTCCGCATCGTCCAGATCTGCGAACCAGTCGAGCAATCTACCGTAGCCGATGTACGAACTCGCTTGGCCAGCAGGTGCGCCACGCGCCGGCCGATAGTAGAGGAAGGCCTCGAAGCCGATGACGTCTGCAAAATACCGCCGAGGATAATGGTAGAGCGAGCCCTCGACGTCGCGGTACGGTAGTTCGGCGCCAGCCACGCGCTGAGCGTGCTGCATGAGAACAAGATATTCCACGGCGTTCGCTCGCTTACTGTCCGGACCGCAATTCAGCGCTTTTCGAGATAGGCGGCGGCGACCCGTTTCGGCGCCCGCGCGAGCCACGCTTCGACGATCGCGTCTTTGAGTTTTTTCGGTGCGATCTTCTCGAGTTGCAACAGCACCGCAGCATAGCCGTCAAAGTGCGGGGTCGTGAAGAAACACTCCGGATCGCTCGCGAGTAGGACTGCCTTCATCTCGAGGTCGACGGTTCGGAGGCCCAAAATTGGCCCGGCGGGAGCCTTATTTCCAAGAGCCGCGAGGTCCCCGCGCCTCAACGGTCTCTCCCAGGCGAAGAGTTTGTCATTGACACGCCAGGCCGCTTCGCCGTTGGAGGACCGTTGTTCGCTCGTGCCGGGCAGAGCCAGTGCGAGTCGACGTACGTCGAGCCAGGAAGCCACGACGAGCGCTTCTACACGAGCGGCAGGGTTCCGGTTACCGGCGCGCCGGGAGCTCCAAAAAATGCGCGCGGAATCGACGCCTTACGAGACTACGGGGCCGGCGGCAGCCCGGGCCCCGTGCGCTTTGGGTTGTGTTTCGGCGCGGAGTTGGCCGCAGGCGGCGGCGATGTCGCGGCCCATCGGCACGCGGACGGTGGTCGGGACGCCGGCGGCGTCCAGAACCTTCTGGAAGGCGCGAATCTTCGCGTCGGCCGTTCCCACGAACGGCGCGTCGGGCGTCGCGTTGTACGGGATAAAGTTGACGTGATACAGGTGGCCGCGCATCAGGGCCGCGAGCGCCCGGGCCGACGCATCGTCGTCGTTGACGCCTTCGAGCATTACGTACTCGAAGAAGACCTTGCGGTGCGTTTTCTCGACGTAGCGCGCGCAGGCGGCCATTAGTTCGGCGACCGGATAGCGGCGATTTACGGGCATGAACGCCGAACGCTGCTCGTCGGTGGGCGCGTGCAGCGAGATCGCCAGGTTCACTTGAACGCCCTCGCCCGCGAAGCGATCGATCTGCGGGACGAGCCCGACGGTCGAGATCGTGATGTGCCGATGCCCGAGCCCGAATCCGTTCGGATCGTTCAGCAAACGAACCGCATCCATCACGGCGTCGGCGTTGGCGAACGGTTCGCCCTGACCCATGAACACAACGTTGGTGATTCTCTTTCCGCGACGGCGCAGCGCGCGTTCGAAGTAACGCGCCTGATCGAAGATCTCGATCGCCTCTAGGTTGCGCGTGAATCCGGCCTGGCCGGTCGAGCAAAAGGCGCAGGCATACGCGCAGCCGGCCTGGCTCGAGATGCAGACCGTCGTGCGGTCGCCGAAATGCTCCATTAGAACGGCCTCGACCTCCGCGCCGTCGGCGAGCCGGAACAACCCTTTCGTCGTTTGCCGGTCGTTCGAGTGTTGCTCGACGATCGGGGTGACGGATTCCAACTCGAAGCCTTGGCTCACAAGCCGTTCGCGAACGTTACCAGGCAGTACGGTAATCGAAGCGAGGTCGTCGGCGAGTTCCTTGCAGGCAGCACGATAGAGCTGTTCGAGCCGGTACGGCTTGAGATCGTGTTCGTTTAGGAACGCGGCTGCATCGACGTAGCCGGCGCGGAGGAGTTTCGAAGCGAGCCAAAGGTCGCGGGCAGAGGTCATCACCGCCTGCAGTATATCATGCGGTGCGCTAGCCGCCGAACAACCCGATCTGTTCGCTCAGCAGTGCGGGCTCTTGGGCTGCCGCCTCGTCCAGGCGAACGCGTACGGCCTTGAGGTCTCCCCAGATCAGCCGTTTAACGGCGTTCAACTCGCCGCCGGTTTGGCGGAGCACGTAGGCCGGATGAAACGAAACCATGAGCGGGATGCCCGCCGGTCCCTCGTACCACGTCCCCCGCTGACGCGTGATCGAGAACTTCGGTCCAAGGAACGACTTTGCGGCGGGTGCTCCGAGCGCCAAGATGACGCGCGGGCGGACGATCGCAATCTGTTCGTCGAGATAGGGACGGCAGTTCGCCATTTCGAGCGGGTCGGGCGCTCGGTTGCGCAAGCGCCCCGCTTCTTCGAAGGTCGGACGGCACTTGACGGTGTTGCAGATGAAGACCGCGGGCCGCGCCAAGTCGATCGCGCCGAGCATTCGCTCGAGCAACTCGCCCGCGCGGCCAACGAACGGACGGCCAAGGCGATCTTCGGTTTCGCCGGGACCCTCGCCGACAACCATCAATGCGGCGCACGCGTCGCCCTCGCCATAGACACTGTTGCGGCGCTGCGCACCAATCGCGCACTTGCGACAGGCGGCCACCGCACTGGCCGCTTCCCCTAACCGGCGCTCGCGATCGACCCGATCCGCGGTGGTCAAGCGTGCGGCTCCGGCTCGAGCACCACAGCCTCGCCATACGCGCGCACCACCGTGCGACCGTCACCTTCCTCATTCGCTTCGAAACGAACGTTGACGATTCCATTTGCGCCGAGACGGTCGGCCCGGTCCCGCAGGGTAGCCAAACACTGCGCGCGCGCCCGCTCGGCATCGGAGCGCATCTCAAAGTCTGCGACGCCCAAGAGTGCGCCGAGCAACCGCAGGGTACTGCCGAGCGGACCGGCCGACCGGCTGGCCTGCGCCGAAGCGGTCCCGAGGTTGCGCACGACCGTAAAACCGTCCGGAGCCGCGACCGTGACGATCGCTTCGGGGGAAATCATCGCAGGCGAAGGATTCCGCGGCCGAGCGCGAGCACCCCGGCGAGCAACGCTGCATAGAGCGCGTAGCGGCCAACCAAGGCTGCGACCAGACCGGCGTACCACGCTCGGCCGTGGTGTTTGAGCCAGTACGCGCGTCGCGATGCCTGCTTGCGCGCGTCGACGCTGTACGCACCACGCGCGCTTCCCATCCCTTCGTGAATCGCTTCGCTCGCCGGCACGAACCACGTCTCCCAACCTGCGTCGGCCGCGCGCTTGGCAAAATCCACCTCCTCGTGGTAGAGGAAGAACCGTTCGTCAAATACGCCGATCGACTCGAAGAGCGCGCGGCGGATGGCGAGGGCGGCACCGATGGCGAGATCGACGCGCCGTTCCGTCGCGTAGTCGAAGTCGCGGAGCGAAGCGCCGTTCGCGTGCGATTTAAAAATCGGCCACTCGCCCCAGGCGCTCGAGCGCAAGAACGCTCCCGCCCAGGTGTCGAATTCGCCGGCCGACTGTTGGATCGTCCCGTCGTAATTGTAGATGCGCGAACCGGCGATACCACAACGTGGATGCGCGTCCATGAACGCGACGATCGAGCGGAGTGCTCCGTTTTTGAGTTCCGCGTCGGGATTCAGCAGGTACACGTACTCCGACGAAGTGGCGGCGAACGCCCGGTTGCAGGCCGCCGCAAACCCGAGGTTCGCACCGTTTTCAACGATCCGTACGCGCTCGCCGTAGCGCTCGCGCAAGAACTCGCGGCTGCCGTCGCTCGAGCCGTTGTCCGAGACGACCACGTTCGCAAAACCCGGATCGGCGTGCAGCTCGCTCAGCGCGAGCACCGAATCGAGCGCCGTCGCGATCTTGTCCCGATCGTTCCAACACACAACGACAACGTCGACGCGCGAATCGCTCAAAATCGCCTTCCTTACCTAGTGGATTCCGCAAGGCGGGGGCGGGCTTGGAGGTAGGGCCAGATGAAGGTTTCGATTTCACCCTCGAGGACGGCCTGGGCGTTCCCCGTCTCGGCGTTCGTTCGGTGGTCCTTCACCAACGTGTACGGCTGAAGCACGTACGAGCGGATTTGCGAACCCCACTCGTTGGCCCGCCGGTCGCCGCGCAATTCGGCCAGCTTCGCCTCGCGCTCTTCGAGTTCGCGCTGCACGAGCTTAGCGCGCAGAATGTTCATTGCGACCTCGCGGTTTTGAATTTGCGAACGCTCCTGTTGCGAAGCGACGATGACGCCGCTCGGCAAATGGGTGATGCGAATCGCGGATTCCGTCTTGTTCACGTACTGGCCGCCCGCCCCGCCCGCTTTGAAGGTTTCGATCTTGAGGTCTTCGGGACGAACCTCGACGTCGATTTTTTCGTCGGATTCGATCTCGGGCACGATGTCGACCGAGGCGAACGACGTATGGCGGCGGTGCTGCTGATCGAACGGCGATATGCGCACGAGCCGGTGCACGCCACGCTCGCTCTCGAGCATCCCGTACGCGTCTTTTCCGTGCACGAAAAACGTCACCGACTTGAGGCCCGCTTCATCCGCGGGCGATTCCTCGGCGACTTGCGTGGAGAACCCGCGACCCTCGGCCCAGCGCAGATACATTCGGGCGAGCATCTGCGTCCAGTCGGCCGCGTCGATGCCGCCGGCGCCGGCGTGGATCGTGACGATCGCACCGTGATGGTCGTACTCGCGATCGAAGGTCGCGGCCATCTCGAGCACGTCGAGGCGTTGCTCGGCCTGCGCGATCAACCCATCGGCCTCGACCGCCGCGCCCGGCTCATCACCGAGAACCTCGAGCGTCTCGCGCGCTTCGTCGAGTCGCCGCGCGACCGCATCGATCGCGTCGGTGTCGGAGCGCAGGTCGGCCAATTGTTTCATGACGCGCTGCGCGGCATCGGCATCGTGCCAGAAGTCCTCGGCGTGAGAACGCCGCTCGAGTTCGGCTAGCGTCCGCCGTTTGCGGGCGTCGTCAAAGACGCCCCCGGATCGCGTCGAGCTTCTCGGCCAGCCGGGCCACCGCGACCAATTGCGCCTCGCTCATTCCTTCGTCCTCGACCTACGCGACCACGCCGTGACAGCGTTTGAACTTCTTCCCCGAACCACACGGGCAGAGATCGTTCCGCCCAACCTTGTCGGCGGCTTTGGCCGCCTTTTTCGGTTCCTCGTCGCCAAGGTTGGTGTGTAGTTCGCGCTTGCTGCCATTAGAACCGGGGATCGGGCCGAGCAGCTTTTCCGCGTACGTCGGATCGAGCCGCGATGGCTCGAGCGGCGCGGCGGGCTGCGGCGCCAACGAACCGTCGGGGATCTGCTCGAAATCCATGCCGGGAAGCCGCTCGAACGCGCCCGCACCGTCGGGTGGTTGTTCCTCGATCTGCACGCGGAAGATTTGCTTGAGCGCTTCGTCCGCGATGTTGTTTTTAAGATCTTCGAAGATCTCGTAGGCTTCTTTTTCGTATTCGACGCGCGGGTCTTTCTGGCCGTAACCACGCAACCCAATGCCCGTCTTGAGGGCGTCCATTACATACAGATGATCGACCCACAGCCGGTCGATCAGCGGCAGCATGACGTATTGCGACTCGATCACGCGCATGAGTTCCGCGCCGATTTCGGCCTCTTTCGCCTCGTACGCTAGGCGTCCGAGCTCGCCGAGCCGCCGCTTCATCTCTTCGCGGTCGAGCTTCTCGAGTTGGTCGAGCCCGAGTTGCGCGCGAACCGGGAATATCAAGTCCACCTCGTTGATGATCTCGGCGAGATCCCATTCCGAGGGATGCACGTTCTCCGGCGCATTCTGGTTGACGGCATCGTCGATTTTTTGCTGAAGAGTGTCGAGCAGAAACTCGCGCGTCGGGAAGCGGCTCTCGAGGATCGCACGGCGGTCGCCGTAGATGATCTCTCGCTGCTTGTTCATCACGTCGTCGTACTCGAGGACGTGCTTGCGGATCTCGTAGTTGTGGTTTTCGACCTTCGACTGGGCGCGCTGGATCGAACCCGTGATCATCTTCGCCTCGATCGGCGTTTCGTCCGAAAATCCGACGCGATCCATGATCGACGTTAAGCGTTCACCCCCGAAGAGTCGCATGAACTCGTCTTCGAGCGCGGTGTAGAAGCGCGTACTTCCGGGATCGCCCTGACGACCGGAGCGTCCACGCAACTGATTGTCGATCCGGCGCGACTCGTGTCGCTCGGTCCCTATGATGTGCAACCCACCGATGCCGGCGACCCCTTCGCCAAGCTTGATGTCGACCCCGCGGCCGGCCATATTGGTCGCGATGGTAATCGCATCCCGTTGGCCGGCGTCCTTGATGATCTCGGCTTCCTTCTCGTGATACTTCGCGTTGAGAACCTGGCACTCGGCGCCGCGCCGGCGCAACATCATCGCGAGCCGCTCCGACTTTTCGATCGAGCGCGTTCCGACCAGGACCGGGCGCCCCTTCGCATGCTCGGCCAGGATCTCGTCGACGACGGCTTCAAACTTCGCGTTTTCCGATTTGTAGACGATGTCGCCTTGGTCCCGGCGCGCGATCGGCTGATTCGTCGGAATGACGACTACGTCGAGCGAATAGATGTCGCGGAACTCGCGTTCCTCAGTCTTTGCCGTTCCGGTCATTCCGGCCAGTTTGTTGTACAAGCGAAAGTAGTTTTGAAACGTGATGGTTGCAAGCGTCTGATCCTCGCTATTGACCTTGAGACCTTCCTTCGCTTCAATCGCCTGATGGATACCATCCGAGTAGCGCCGTCCGTACATCAACCGCCCGGTGAACTCATCGACGATAATGACTTCGCCATCCTTGACGATGTACTGCTGGTCCCGATGGAAAAGATTCCAACCTTTGAGCGCGGCGTTGAGCTGGTGCGTCAACTCGAGGTTACGCTGATCGTACAGGTTGCTGACGCCGAGCATGCGCTCGACTTTGGCGACGCCCTTCTCGGTAACCGGGGCGGCGTGCGCCTTTTCGTCAACCGTGAAGTCTTCATCTTTGACGAGTCGCGGTAGAATCTGCGCGAACTTGTGATACAAGTCGGTCGCGTCTTGCCCGTGGCCGCTGATGATCAGCGGCGTGCGCGCTTCGTCGATCAGGATCGAATCGACTTCGTCGACAATCGCGTAGAACAGTTCCCGCTGAACCATTTGGTCGAGCGTCCACGCCATATTATCGCGCAGGTAGTCGAAACCGACTTCGTTGTTCGTTACGTACGTGATGTCGCAATTGTACGCGGCGCGACGCGCGTCCGGCTCGAGGTCGTGCTGGATCACGCCAACGCTCAGACCGAGGAACTGGTACAACGGACCCATCCACTCGGCGTCGCGGCGAGCCAAGTAATCGTTGACCGTGACGACGTGGACGCCGCGGCCCAGCAGCGCGTTGGCATAGACGGCCAGCGTGCCGACCAACGTTTTCCCTTCGCCGGTCTTCATCTCGGCGACCTTACCCTCGTGCAGGACGTGGCCGCCCATGATCTGCACGTCGAAGTGACGCATGCCCAGGACGCGTTTGCCGGCCTCGCGACAGACCGCGAAGACTTCCGGTAGCATGGCCTCCAAGGTTTCGCCGTTGGCAAGCCGCTCGCGGAAGGCCGTGGTTTTCGCCGCCAGGTCTTCGTCGGACAGCGCAGATATCTCGGGCTCGAACGCGTTGGTGGCGAGCGCGGTTCGCCGCAGGCGGACAACTTCGCGTTCGTTGCCGTCGAAAATCGACTTTAGGAATGCCATGGTAAGTGAAACCCCTTCGGCGAGCGCAATGGTTCACCCCACGCCGCGCGGTGCGCCCCGACACCGGTCCCCCCGCCCCGCTGGTAGAGCGCGACGGCCACGCCGATCGCGATCGCAATGAGGACGAGCACGACCACCAGAGTGGCGATTCGGCGGCGGCGCTGCTTGACGAGGCCCGGACCGCGGGTGTTGATAATCTGCCTGCCCATGCGTGTTGGGTTGCCTGCTTCTTTCAAAGGACGGGGCGTCAGATCGTGACGCGTTCGGGGTGGTTAATGACGGCGGTGTGAACGCGGCGCAGGAGTTCGCCGACGGTCACGAAGCGAAAACCCGCCCGCCGGAAGCGGCCGACGACCTCCGCCAGCATCTCGATTGTCGCGATTCGTCCGCTGTGCAAGAGAACGATATCCGGGGCCGAGGCGTCTTTCTCAATGTGCTTGGCCAGCGTCTGCGGAGCAACCGAGCGCCAGTCGCCGGGGTCGTCGTTCCACAGGATCACGTGGTAGCCCGCCTGCTGCGCCACCCGGACGGTTTCCTCGGTGAAGCGACCGTGCGGCGGCCGCATGAGCGTCCGAATGGCGGGATCGTGCACGTAGCGCTCGAGGACGTCGGCTCCGGCAAGAATCTCGTATCGTACCTGCGCCGGAGACAACCGATCGAGGTCGGGGTGCGTCAGCGTATGATCGGCAATCTCGTTGCCCCGCGCCGCGATGCGCGCCGTTAATTCTGGGAACTGCTGCGCGTCGCGCCCGATCAGAAAGAACGTCGCCGGGACCTGGAGATCGCCAAGCACGTCGAGCAAGAGTGGCGTCTCGACGCCGTACGGACCGTCGTCGAAGGTTAACGCGACCAGGCGCGGCCAGCTCGCTCGTTCGGCCGGCGGCCGGTCGTGGAGAACGCGCTGAACGCGAGCGCCCAGATCGCGCGAGAGCGCGTCGTGGGCGTTCATCGTGCGCGTGACCACGGCAGGAATAACGGGCGCGCGCGCGTGCAGCACAAGCCTACCGATGCCGTACGCGAACAGCGCCGCCGCGAGCGCAAGCGCGCCCGCGAGCAGGCTCCTGCGGGTCACCCGCGCCATCCCATCCGTGGGAGCGCGTGAATTCCCCGCCTCCTGCGGGTCACTTAACGGCCGATGCCTCCTTGGCGGGGGGCGCCGGGTAGTCGCTTCCGACGATCAGCGTCACGTCGCTGGTCGGCGAGACGCTCGGTACTGGGTCCGGCTCGACCGTGGCCGACGGGACGGGGAGCGCGATGCGCAGACGCTGGCCGGCCAGCGGTTGCGCCGTCGAGTGCACGTGAATCTCCGTCGCGGCGTACGTGAATGCGGGGGCATCGCCGACGATCCCGATCGTAAACCCCTGCGCACGCAAGGCGCCCGCGACGCGAGTTGCGAGTCCGGGCGTGCCGCTGCCGTTGAGGACATCGACGCGGATGCTGGCGGGGGCGATCGTCGCGACCCGCGCGCGGTCGACGGGCGTTTGTGGAAGCAGCGGGTCCAGGAAGAACTTGTGCACGAGCGCGAGCTTCGCGCGGTCGTCGGGGATCAGCACGTCGCCGCAGCACGCGACTTCCTTATCGTCGACGTACGGCACTTGATCGGAAACGACGTCGTGCGGCCCGATCGCCTTGAACGCCCACGCCAGGCTCAATTCTTCGGTGGGTTTCAGATCGGTGATGACGTTACGATTGACGATCCCGATTAGCGAACGCAACAGGCCGAGGTCGTGGAACTTGTCGCTCTTGAGCTTGTCGAGCACGATCCGGACCACTTGTTGCTGCCGCTTTATGCGGCAAGGGTCACCGCAGGCGTCGTGGCGGAACCGGCTGTACGAAACGGCCTGCTCGCCGTTCATGTGGTACTTTTTTCCACCGACGAAATGAATGTGCAAATGCCCCCAGGTGTCGTCGTAGTTCATGGTCGCGTCTGGAACCACGTCGATGCCGCCGATGGCGTCGACGACTTCCTTGGCGGCATTGATGCGGAGCACGACGTAGCGATCGAACGGCGGGATTCCGAGGAAATCCGCGACGGTCTTCTGCGCCGCGGATGCACCGCCCAGCGCATACGACGCATTGATCTTCTCTTCGGTCCCGTTTGGTAAGACGTAGTCCATGTCACGCGGCACCGAGAGAACGCTGACCGAAGGTTTCGGGTTGGAGTCGGTCGGAAAGTTTAGCGAGACCGCCATAATGGTGTCGCTCCGCGAGCCGCTCGAGTACTCCTGATCCTTGTCGTCGTAGTTGTAGTCGATCCCAAGCAGCAGAATCGCAATTCGGTCTTTTGAAAAGTACGTTTGCGGCTTGGGGATGAAGAATCCGGTTGCGTCGTTGGCCGCGTTGCCGACGATCCACGCCGGGGACCGGCGTTGGACGATTGCCTGCATCGCGACGTAGCCCAGGACGAGCGCGAGCGCGCCGGCGAGCGCGATCCAGAGCCAACCGAAAAAACCGCGCCGCGAGTCATGCCCCGGCTCGTCTTCCGTTACGAGGTGCTTTCCCACCGGTTAGGCCTTGAGCACGAGGGCCGGCGTTACCGCCGCCCGCCCGAAGAAATCAAACGCGCTCGCACCGAGCAATTCGACGTCGACAAAGTCGCCGACGGAGGCCTTGCCGGCGAACGCGATCGCCCCATCGACTCCCGGGGCCTCACCCATCGAGCGACCGACCAAAACGTTCGCGACCCCGAGTTCGCTGCAGAGCGGATCGGTCGCGCGTAAACGGCGCTCGCTCTCGACCAGAACGCGAACCGTGCGGCCGACGCGGCGTCCGCGTGCGCGGGCCGATGCCACGCGCTGCGCTTCGCGCAGGCGGACGAGCCGGCGGCGCTTGACGTTGGCGGGAAGCTGCCCGGGAAGTGTCGCTCCCGGTGTGCCCTCTTCACGGCTGTACTCGAAAAACCCGACGCGATCGAGCTCGGCGCGACCGATCCACTCTTCGAGGTAGTCGACGTGCTCTTCGCGTTCGCCGGGAAAGCCGACGATGAACGTCGAGCGGAGCGTGATCTGAGGGACACGAGTGCGGAAGTCGTCGAGGATTTCCAGGTAGCGTTCGCCGTTCGACGGTCGTAGCATCGCTCGCAGCACCTCCGGGTGCGCGTGCTGGAGCGGCATGTCCAAATACTTGCACACTTTTGGAAGGGTCGCGATCGCGTCGATCAGCTCCGAGTCGACCGTGGCGGGATACAAATACAGCAGACGAATCCACTCGATCCCTGCGACGTCGTTCAGCTTTCCGAGCAAGTCGGCGAGGCCGCCCCGGCGCACGCCCCGGTCGCGCGCGTACATCGAACTATCCTGCGCGATGAGGATCAGTTCTTTCGTACCGCCGGCCGCCAGCGCACGCGCTTCGGCGACGAGCGATTCCGAAGAGCGGCTGCGGAAGGGGCCGCGCAGTTGTGGAATGATGCAGAACGTACAAGGGTGGTCGCAGCCCTCGGCGATTTTCAAGTATGCGGTTGCGCGCGGCGTCGTCACCAGGCGCGGTAGAAAGTCGTGCTCGGGTTGTTCCAAAAACTCGAGCCTGACAGGTCCGAGCCCGGAACGCGCCTCGTCGAGAACCTCGGCAATCCCGGCGTACGCGCCCGTGCCGACGATGCCGTCGATCTCGGGGACTAACTCCCGCAGTTGCTCGCCATAGCGCTGCGAGAGGCACCCGGCCACGATCAAACGCTGATGCGGACGCTTCCGGTTCGCCTGTTCGAGAATGCGATCGGTCGACTCCGCCTTGGCGGCGTCGATGAACGCGCAGGTGTTGACGACGATGGCGTCTGCGTCATCGGATTCGGGTACGAGTTCCCAGCCGACTCGCCCGAGCTGGGCGATCATCACTTCGGAATCGACGAGATTCTTCGCGCACCCTAGGCTCACGAACGCAACGCGCTTCGCGGACGGCGAGACCGGAGGGGTCATCGGTAGTTCACGAACTGCAGCGGTAGTTCGTAGTTTAGACCCTTAAGAAGCTCTTGGACCTTCTGCAAATCGTCCCGATTCTTGCCGCTTACGCGCAATTGCTCGTCTTGGTACTGCGCGCTCACTTTGAGCTTCGCGCTCTTGATCGCATCGAGCAGCGGCTTGCTTTTGTCCTTCGGAATCCCGCTACGAATGCGCAGAATCTGGCGCACGGTTTGTTGCGCCGCCGGCTCGACCTCTCCGTACTCGAAGGTCTTCAGCGAAATGCCGCGCTTAACGGCCCTGCTCTGCACGATGTCGACGACGTTTCGAAGCTTTAGCTCGTCGTCGGCGACGATCGTGATGTCCTTTTCGGTGTTTTCGATGGACGTCTTCGAATTTTTGAAATCGAACCGCCCCGCGATTTCTTTGCGCGCTTGGTTGAGAGCGTTGTCCAACTCTTGCGCGTCGACGCGCGAAACCACGTCAAACGAACTGTCCGCTGCCATTCCTATTCCCCAGAGAGCGTAAACGTGCGCTCGATGACCTCGCCGGACCCCCCCAGGGTTCCCATCTCCCGGCCGTTGACCGTCACGTCGACCCCGCCGGCATTTCCGGCTCGGACCGTCGCTGTTTTACCGCGAAAGATCCGCTCCGTTCCGGCAGGGTAGATACCCTCCAGCGGCACCGTCCCGTCGACGACGACTCGCACCCAGGAGCGCTGCACCAACCGAAGCACGAGCCCACGTCGTTCGGCGGCCGAGGCCGTCTCACCCACGGGCTCGCCGGCGGCCGGCACGGCGGCGCCCGCCGGCGAGCCCGAAGTGAGTGGGGCGGAATCCCCAACGGCGACCGGGGCACCGGCGGTCGGCCGCGAGCTCTGTTGGAGCTGATAGTAGTTGAAGCCGACATAGCTTACCAAGGCGAGCGCAAACGCGCTTGCGAGCCAGAGCCACGGCGAGGGGCCCCGGCGCGGACGGCGAGCGGCCGAGATGCGGGCGGCCGGCTCCCGGGCAGAGGGTACGTCGGGCAGGTCGGCGTTGAAGGCAGCCACCGCGGCCTCTGGGTCAAGACCCAAAAAGCGCGCATAGGTGCGAAGAAACCCGCGCACGTACACCGGCGCGGCGACGACCGACCAATCCTCGTCCTCGATGCCTTTAAGGTAGACCGTGCGGATATGGATGCGCTCGGAGACGTCGGACAGCGAGAGGTTCCGTGCCTCTCTCGCAGCTCGAAAGGCTTCTCCGAGACCAGGCATGCATTTGGTGTTAGCGCCGTTGTAGGGTTATCCTGTTCGAGAATGATGAGACCAGCGAGTTCGAACGAGTCCGTCCGTAAGCCGACTCGGGTCGTCGCCGCCATGAGCGGCGGCGTCGATTCGGCCGTGGCGGCCGGCTTGCTCGTCGAGGCCGGCTACGAGGTGATCGGCGTCACGATGAAGATGTACGCTCCCTCGCGCCCGGCTGGGGCGAAGTCATGTTGCGGAGCGGAGGACTTCGACGACGCTCGCCGAGCTGCGCGCGCACTCGGCATTCCGCACTACGTGCTGGACTTCGAGGAGACGTTCCGGCGCAACGTGATCGACCGATTCGTCGACGACTACGTCGCCGGCCGGACGCCGAACCCGTGCGTCGCGTGCAATACCTTCGTCAAGTTCGGGACGCTGCGCGCGTACGCGGTCCGGCTCGGCGCGCGGTACGTCGCCACCGGCCACTACGCACGGCTGTTTGCGGATGACGACGGTCCCCACTTGTATGCAGCGCGATCGTCGGCGAAGGACCAGTCGTATGCGCTAGCCCAATGCTCGCCCGCCCAGCTCGCGGGTCTGATGTTTCCACTCGGCGATCTGGAGAAGCCCGAGACCCGTTCGCACGCTCGACGTCTCGGTCTGGGGCTTGCGGAGAAAACCGAGTCGCAAGACATCTGTTTCGTTGAGGGGGACGACTACCGGGCCGCGCTCTCCGCGCGGCTCTCCGCGGAATCGTCCGTCGGCGCGATCGTTACGACCGGCGGCGACCTCGTCGGCGCGCACGCCGGGGTCGCACATTTTACCGTTGGGCAGCGGCGCGGTTTGCCGGCTACGCACTTCAACGACGGTCCGCGTTACGTAACGCGCATCGACCCGGCAACGAATACCATCGTCATCGGCCGCGAAGACGAACTGGCAGCCGGGGAGCTGATAGCGAGAGACGTTAACCTCATTCGGTCGGAGCGATTCGCCGACCGTCGCTTGCACGTTCGCGCGATGACGCGGTATCGCTCGCCGCTCAACAACGCGCTTGCGACGCTCGACAAAGACGGCTCCTTGCACTTGGTTTTCGAGACGCCCGAACGGGCGGTGGCGCCCGGTCAGCTCGTCGCCCTCTACGATGCCGCAACCGACGAAGTCCTAGCCGGCGCTACGATCCAGGCCACCGTGTGACCGCCCTCCCTCAGAGCTGCCCGGTGGCGAACGTTACCGTTGCGGTGACTGAGACCGGAACGTCGAGCGGGCCGAATCCGTTGTCGGATCCACGTTGCCCGTAAACGTCGGCGACGTTTCCGCAACCGGGATTCGGGAACGAGGCCGACTCGTTCACGGCTAGGATCGCTCCGAGTTTCAGATCCGCCGCCGACGCAACGCGGCGCGCTCGCGCCCGGGCATCGGCGATGGCCGCACCCTGCGCACGCCCCTCCGCGACGCTACAATCGTCAACGCTGAGCGTCGAGTTGACGTTGAAATTCTGCACGGTTCCGGCCAGCGAGTTCGGTAGCGTCGCCGCCATCTTGCGCGCCATCGCTTCGACGTTATCCCGCGTCGGTTTGCGAATCGTTCCAACGATCGCACCGGACGAATTGCCACCGACCACGCCACTCAGAGACAGAGTCCAGCGTGCGTCCGAGACGCCGTTCGCACGCATTGTTTCCGCAATCGACTGGCCGGCGGAGTCGATCGACTGAACGCTCCCGCGGCTAAAGAACCGCACCTCCAGATGGAGCGTGTCGGCGGGAATCCGGACAACGCCTTGCCCGACGACAATGATGCCACCGAGTTCCGCTCGATTCGGCGGGAAAGACGGACCGCTCCCGACGGGCGACGGTCCACCAAGGGCGACCAGCGCCACCACCGAGATCAGATTTACAAACTGCTGCATGCCCTCAAAACAGCACTTTCACCGGATTCGTGACCGCCCTCGCTAAGGTCGGAAGACTCCAACTTGGTCGTTGACGCCAAGGCACCACACCGCGCCGCTGCCGTCGACGGCGATCGCGTTGAGTTCTCCAAGTTCCACGGGGGTCGGATAGTCGCGAAAGCGCTTCGTGCGGAGTTCGTACTTGCCGAGCGTGCCCGGATGCGCGCCGACCTGGCCCGTTATGAACCAAATCGCCTGCCGCGAAGCGGCCATGACGTTTTCGCTTGCCTCGTCAATTGCGTACGGATTAGGGATTTTCGTCGCGACGCCCTTCGGCGTCATCTGAAGTAGGCCGACGTCGGGACCGTTCGCGTCGCGGCACGCCGCGTAGAGATTCCCATCCGTGCCTCCGACCAGGGGTTGCGGATCGAAACAGGTGACCCCGATCTCGGCAATCTTCCCGGAGGTCGGGTCGACGTTCGCGAGCCAGCCGTTGTATGGCGCAACCTGAAAGTTTGAAATCGAGAACCAAACCTTGTGGTCCCCGCCGACGCCGATGCCGTTCGAACTATTGAGCAGCAGCCCATCGGGCAGATGAACCGGATATTCCACGATTTTTCCGGCCGGCGAAATGTTCCCGACGTGCGAGGATTCGCTGAACCACACGTTGCCGTCCGGACCGAGCGTTACTGCCGCGTTCAGGAGATTTCGGCTGGGCGGAACGTACGTCGAAAGGCTTCCGTCACTTGTCATTTTCATCACGACAAACTGGCCGTTGACGCAGCAGCCCGTCGAATACAGGGCGGCGTCGGTTCCGCGCGCCAGCGCCGTCGCGCTGAGCGTGCTCGAACCGGTCGGGATGACGGTATACGCACCAACGGCATCCATGCGAATGTAGGCGTTCTTCACGGTGAACCAGCGCTCGCCGTTCGCACCGATCGCCGCACCTCCGGTCCACTGCGAGGTGCCGGACGTCTGATAGACGGACCAGGTGCCGTGGGTCAACGGACGACGCGTCGACGCAAAAGCGAGGTCGGGCGCGAAGCTAGCGGTCGCGAGCAAGAAGGGAACGATCAAGAGCATCTCCAGGGGTCGGTAGCGAGGACTACGGGTGCGGTCACGGAGCGACCTGCCCGCGCGCGCAGCCGAGCGGCTAGCCGACGGTTGCGAGCGGCATCTGCGGGCGCAGATTCCAGTACGTGTCGCGGATGACGGGCCGGTATCCGACGCCGCGAACGAGCGTTTCGAGTTGCGCGCGCGTCGCTTCGTTGGTCGAACCGGCGTCGTGCACGACGCGCTCTTCCAGAATCGTTCCACCCATGTCGTCGCAGCCGTAGAGCAGCGCAAGTTGCCCGAGTTTGAGCCCGGGGGTAAGCCACGAGGCCTGGAGGTGCGGCACGTTGTCCAAGTAGAGCCGAGCTACGGCCACGACGCGCAGATAGTCCAGACCGCTCGATTCGCGTCCCTTGAGCGGCGTTTTGAACGGGATGTAGTACCATGGAATGAAGGCGGTAAAGCCGCCGGTTTCATCTTGCAGCGCGCGCACCACCTCGAAGTGTTCGATCCGTTCCTCGAGCGTCTCGACCGAACCGAACATCATCGTCGCGGTCGTCGGCATCCCCAACTCCTGCGCGTCGCGCATCACACCAAGCCATGCTTCGGGAACGATCTTCCGCGCACTGATGCGCTTGCGCACCCGCTCGACGAGAATCTCGGCGCCCGCACCGGGCAGCGACTTCATCCCGGCATCCTTCAGGCGGACGAGCACCTCGCGCGGCGAGATCCCTTCGATCTGCGAGAGACCGCTGATTTCCGAGACCGAAAGCGAGTGAATGTCGACGCCGGGGAACTCGCCGAGTACGCGCTCGAAGAGCCGCTCGAACCACTCGATGCGGAGTTCCGGATTCACGCCGCCTTGAATCATGATCTGGGTCGCACCGAGATCGGATGCGTAGCGCACGCGCGCCAGCACGTCCTCGTGCGACATGGTGTAGCCTTCGCCGTGCCCCTCGGGCCGGAAGAACGCGCAGAACGAGCAATGCACGTTGCAAACATTCGTGTAGTTGATCGTCGTGTCGATCACATAGGTAACGTCATCGCCGGGATACAGCGCGCTCCGGCGGGCATGGGCGGCCGCGCCAAGTTCGTGCAGAGGCGCATCGCGCAGGAGCCGAACGCCCTCGTCGAAGGCGAGACGGCCGCCGTCGGCGGCGCGGTCCAAAAGGTCAGCGAGCGACATGGAGCCCCTCCGGAACGGCGGACGGCGCGCATCGGAGCGCACCAATCGCGACCGCTTCCTCAAAGAAGCGCACCAGGCCGGCTTGCGCGCCGCCGTCGAACGCGAACTTCAGGGCGGCATAGTAGGCGGCGTAAAAGCCCGCGTCGCGAGGATGCTGGGCTTCGGCGGCCGCGACGACGCGCTCCGGATTCGCCTCGCCCCAAGCGCGCGCGGCGAGCAGCGCATCGAGCGCGGCGGCAACCTCGTGCCCCCGCGACTCGAGCACGTCGCGCCGGACGGCCCACACCGCAAAGACCATGTCGAGGCCGGTCCAGGCGTGCCACAGGGCGCCGAGATCGTAGACGTCAACCGGGGGAACCGCCCGTCGCGCGTCGAGCGCGCGATCGCCGATAAGCAGCGTCGGTTCACCCTGCAGAGCCTCCGCCAGCGGATCTACGACTTCCACGAATTCCGCGCGCACGCCGTAGCGGCGTTCGAGCAAGATGCGCAACAGCGCCCGCCCGCTCGCCGATTCGGCGGTCACGGCGATGCGCGCACCGTCCAAGGCCTCCGGCGCGTGCGGGCTGACGAGGAGCACCGACCACACGTCTTGGCGAGACCCGATGCACAGGTGAGGCAGCAGCGCGAAACGGTCCGCGTGCAGCGCGTAAAAGTACGTACTGACGGGACTCAGGTCGAGCCTGCCCTCGAGCAACGCGGCGTTGAGCGCGGCCGGCACGCCGGCCACAAGGGTCCCCGGCAGCGTAACCGCCCCTTCGTCGAAGGCGCGATAGATCGGCAGATCGTTCGTGTAGCTGATGCGCCCGACGCGCAGGGGTTCGTTCAAGCTGGGACGACTCGCGCGGCCGCCGACGCGTTCGGCATCAATTGGTCGGGCGTCCAGTCGTGCGGAAACTCGAGGTAGGTCGAGTTTCTTCGGACGGGCGTGAACCCGCTTTCTTCGATCAAGCGCCGGAACTCGCGGTCGTCGACGTACTGCCCGGACTGCGTTCCGGCGCTGTGATAGATGCGCTCCTCGTCGGTCGAGCCGTGCGTTCCGTCCATGTCGTCGGCACCGAACTGCAGCGCGAGTTGACAGATCTTGAGTCCCTGAATCATCCAGTAGGCCTTGATGTGGTCGAAGTTATCGAGGACCAGGCGCGCCGTCGCGAACGTCCGGATGTCGTCCAAGCCGCTCGTCCAACCGCAGTCGGAAAGTTCGTTTCCGTCGGGATGAAACGCGAGCGGGATGAAGGCGTTGAAACCGGGCGACCGCCGCTGCGATTCGCGCAGCGCCAGCAGGTGTTCGACCCGTTCCTCGAGCGTCTCGACCGTGCCGTACAGCATCGTCGCATTCGAGGCGATCCCCAGGCGATGCGCGACTTCATGAATCTCGAGCCAGTGCTCGGTATCGACCTTGTTCGGGCAGACCAGCTTGCGGAACCGCGGGCTGAATATCTCGGCGCCGCCGCCGTTGATATTCTCGAGGCCGGCATCGCGCAGTTCCGTTAAGATCCGCTCGTACCCAAGGCGGTGGCGTCGGGCGAGGTAGTCGATTTCGGCCGCCGTGAACAACGAGAGCTGAACGTGCGGCAGCGCTTCCTTAAAGCGACGCATGAGCGGCAGCCAGTAGTCGAGCGAGAGTTGGCGAGGGTCGTGACCGCCGACGATATGGATCTGATTGAAGTTCGTCCCGGTCTCGAGCGCCTTTGCGAAAACGACGTCCGAGGCCATGCGGACGACCCGCTCGCGCTCGCGATTCTCGTCGACGGCGAACGAACAAAAACGGCAGTTCGCGTAGCAGACGTTGGTCGAGTTAATGTAGCGATTGAGAACGTAGAACACTTTCTCGCCGCTTTTACGCCGTTTGACGTCCAGCGCGAGGCGGCCGAGCGCGTGCAGATCGCGCGTCCGCAAGAGAGCGACGCCGTCGGCGCGGTCGAGCGAAACGCCGGCGATCAGCTTCTCTTCGACGAGACGGAGCGCTGGATCGGAAATGAAGGGCACGCGATGTATCCTCAAGAGACTGGCAGCCTGGCAAGAGTAGCGGGAGTGCCAAGATGCTGCAAGGGCCTTTGGCGGTCGCTAATGGGACTCCGCCGAACCGGGCGGCAATGCAAGCGACGAGTCGGTTAACTTGTCAAGAAGTACCCAGCGCTAGCCCCGAGCTTCGGCGTGCCCAGCAGCCGCCGCATCGGCCGCGCGCAGGACCTTCCGACATATTTCACTCGTTCTTAATGTCGGCGCCGGGTGGCCAAGAAAAGATACCAGAATCGCAAAGGCTACGGGATCGGAGTCGCACGGACCATTCGCGGTGGCGAATCCGTACCCGGAACCCACCCTCTCCTGCGAGGCCTTCATGATGATCACACACCCACCGTGTGCGAGCTTTTTACGGTTCGTGCGCTACCTTAGCGTAACGGCGGTTCTTCTTTTCGGGCTGTTGAGCGCCAGAACGCTCCCCGCCCTCGCGGCCGGTGGCCAGATCGGTAGCCTCAGCGGCACGGTCGTGGACGCCTCGACCAGGGCCCCGCTGGCAAACGCCACGGTCGCCGCCGTCGCCCCGACCGGTAACTACCACACCAAGACCGACGGGGCCGGTCACTTTTCGATCGTCGGCATGATCGTCGACACCTACGTCGTCTCGGTCCAGGCGGAGGGCTACGATCCGATCACCCTCCCCGGCGTGACGGTGCAAGGCGACCAGACGGTCAGCCTCGGCTCGATCAATGCGAGCAAGCACCTCCAAACCATCGGTCGTGTTTCGGCCCGCTCCGCCTCCTCGGTTTTCCAGCCGAGCCAGACGGTCGACACCTACGCTGTTACCGGCAACCGCATCCTTCAGACCACCGGTAAAGCCGCTTCGACGAGCGAGAACAACCTCGCCCTCGCGGTCCCCGGCGTCTCCTTAAGCAGCTCGAACAGCTTAACGATTCGCGGCGGGCTTCGGACCGAAGTCGGCTACCAACTCGACGGTGTCAACTTCACCGAGCCGTTCTTCTCGAACAACGCCTCGAACAGCCGCTTCAACGGCCTCGGTACGCTGCAAGTTGTCGAAGGCGCGGGCGACGCGACCCAGGGCAACGTTGGCGGCGGCGTCGTCAACCTGATCCCAAAGCGCGGTACGAATCCCGGTTTCGGCTACCTCGACTTCGAGACCGGCGGCCCCAACTATTTCCACCAGTTCGCGTTCGAGTACGGCATTGCGACGCCCAACGGGCGCTTCTCGGATTACATCGCGTACAACGGACAGCGTGACGTTCCGTACACGGGCTACCCGATGGCCAACGCGGCCGCGTACGACAACTACTACAGCACCAGCTACCAGAAGAACGACGACTTCCTGAATAACTTCGTGTACAAGTTCGGGAAGAACAACGCGCAGTCGTTCCAAGTCCTCTATCTCGCTCGCGACCTCCAGGACTACGGCCTGCTCGGAGGAACCACCGGAGCAAACTTCTATCCGAACGATCCCTTCAACTCGCTCGTCGCGGGGTTCATTTCCCCCTTAGAGGGCTTAGGAGCCCTCCCGGCGGGATCGACTGCGGCCTACCCGCACCTCGTGGGGCTGAACCCGGGAACGCCGCACACCTCGCCGTATGCGGTCCACGACGCCGAGTTGACGTCGTATAACCCCACGAACTACCTCAAGCTGGAGTACGACAACAACTTTAACGCCACGACCTTTTTGCAGGCTCGCTTCTACAACTGGCAGACGATGCAGGGTGGATGCAACAATCAAGGTTCGACCGGGCAGAACGTCAATAGTCTCGGACTTGGTTCGTATCCGGCCTGCAACGCGACGGGTGGTCCGCGGGTCGGTGGTACCGTCGATCTGACGAAGCAGATCGGCACGAAAAACACCGTTACGTTAGAGGGCAACTACGAGACGGCGCATCCGCGCTGGGAGAACTACGATCCGAACGCGATGGTCTTCCTACTCGCGCTCAATAGTGCCAATGGGGCTCCGGGCGCGACCTATGGCGACTTCCTGCCGGGTGGCTACCTCTCGAAGTTCTTTGGGAGCAACATACCGCGGATCCCGAACAGCGGCATCAACTACAACGGCGCTTGGTTCCAGCAGTACGGCGTCGGCATTCGCGACCAATTCGCCCCGACCGACAAGTTGAAGTTTGACCTTGGTCTGCGCGAAGATTTCCAAAAGCAGAACTACGGGCTCAATCCCTTCAACACGTTCGATCCTAGCAATCCATCGGACGTGAACCCACCCGAAATCTCGGCGACCTATCTCAACCCGCACGAACTCCAGCCCCGTGCGGCTGTCAGTTATGAGATGACGCGGGACGACTCGTTCCGGTTCGGTTACGGCCGCTCGGTCATCTTCCTGAACGCGCAGACGTCCGGAACTCCCGCGTTCCTCTACAACTACCAACCGTTCATGAACATCCCGGCAACGGACACGATCGCGAACCCGCTCTGCGGAAGCGGCAAGAATCTGACGGTTCCGGGCCCCAGCCACCTCTGGAAGTGCCAGAACTACGCCCAGCAACTCTACTGGCTGTACGACCAAAACTTCGACGCGCCCGACCTCGGCGGCGCGCTACCCGCAGTCTACAACAACTACGACTTCACGTACCAGCATCAGTTTAAGAACGGGCTCGGCCTGCGACTGACGCCGTTCTATCGCTTCGGCACGAACATCCCGTCCTTCGCGCTCGTCACCGGCCTCGCGGCCGGCGCCGCGGTCTTCACCGCCAATAACAAAGGCATCAGCCGGACGACCGGCGTCGAGTTCGGCCTCACCACCCCGGATCATCCGGTCGGGTTCTCGGGTTTCCTCTCGGCGACGTACCAAAACGTTCTCGGCTCGACCCCGCCGCTGATTGGCGGCGAAGATTCGCTTCCGATTAACGGGTCGGGTTCGCTGAACATCGGCGACGTCTACCGCGCTGGCTACGTTTCGCCGTTCTCGGTGCGCGTCGGCGGCGAGTACAAGACTCGTAATGGCTTCCGCTTCGTCCCGGTCCTCCAGTACGACCGCGGCTACCCGTTCAACGTCGGCGACACGATCGCATCGAGCGCGGCCATCGGGCCGAACGGAACGTTCGTAAACATTCCGCAGGTCAACTTCGGTGCCGGCACGACCGGGGTTCCGGGTTATCAAGCGAACGGCGGAAGCAACTCCTCCACGAACTACTTCGATCCGGCCTATTCCGGCAGCCCGTTCCATCCGAACATCGAGGGAACGCGCGGAACGGCGTCGACGCCATCGAGCGGCGGCGCGCTTTGGAAAGCGAATCTCGAAGCAGACCTTACCGTCGAGTTCAAGCACCAGCGCAACACGGTCGGCGTGCAGTTCACGAATCTGTTCGGCAACTCGTACAACGGCGTGATCCCGACCCTCAACCCCTATTACCAGCCGGTGGCGAACGGCCTCTCGGGACCGCAGACGGGCGTCAATCCGTTCTACAACCCGAGCCGCGGCTTCGCGAACATCCCCAAGGACGCATACGCGTACACCAACGGAGCGTATCTGCTGTTACCCAACAAGCCAATGACGTTCACGCTGTACTATCAGTTGGGACTGTAAACGAAGGATGAGTACGATTCACAAACAGCTCCTCGCAGCCGGTCTCCTCGCCTCGCTCGGGCTCACCGCCTGCAGCGGGTCGGGGACATCGCCGGTCAACACGACGCAGGCGAACTTGCCTTCGAACGTTCTCCAATTCGCGGTCGGCACTGCGAACTTACAAGGGACGTTCACCGGTCTGAACGTAGCGGCGACGTACCGTCAGCCGACGGGCGCGTTCCACCCAGGTGACAGCGCGGTCTTCGTCTCGACGCCATCGCTGAGCGGGCCATTCACCATGCCGACGACCGCGGGCTCGCCTGACGGTTTCTTCTCGACCATCGCGACTGGCCCGGCTCCGCTTGAACTCGGTAGCCACACGATGGGTGGAACGACGCAGAACGGTCAGACTCCAACGACGTTCGGTACCTCAGGCGGAGTCATCGGGCTGGGTATCGAGCCGTTCAACTACAATCTTAACGGCCTCCCCGATGGGACGACCCCGTATACGCAACCGCTGTACGACCAGGTCGGAACGTCGTCCGCACCCGATCCGAACGCGTTCGTTCCGTGGGGCGGCCCCCCGGCGTTCGCGACGGTCCCAAGTGGCGCCACGCCCTTCGTAAGCGAAGGCCTCGACATCTTTGCCGTCAAGCCCGCGCCGGGCGCGTATACCCTCAACGTGAACGTCCCGGCCAACACCGGCGCATTCACCAAAACCGCGAACGCGGCGATCGCTTCGCTCACCCCCTTGCCGACGTTCGCAACACCGACCGTCACGCTCGACGGCACCGGCGGCGGATCGATCAACGTCACGCTTCCCGCAGGCGTCACCGAAGCGTTCGTTCAGATGCAAGACCTCGGACCTGGCTCCTGCAACGGCAGAGCTGGATTCTACTACACGTTCGAAGTAACGGCGTCGGGCGTGACGCCGGTTCCCGATACCATCGAGGGCGCGACGACCTTGTGCACCGCAGCGCAAAACGCGTCCGCTCCAAGTCCTTCTTCGGCGCCTGACGGCTACAGTGTCCAGGCGGTCGGATTTGACTACCCCTGGTTCGAGGCATCATACCCTAACAGCCTCGGAAATCCGAGCCCGCCGATCGCCGGTGCGAACGGCCAAGCCGACGTCACCGTCTCGGCGGTCGGAATCGGACCCTCAACCCCCGGCGGCGCAAAAGTCCACCACGTTTTCTCATACCATCGGCGCTAACGCGCAGCTACAAAGTCACTCATAACAGGAGGGTCTCCGTTTCGGCGGGGGCCCTCCTATTGTACGTTCTCTAGTCCTACGTCCTCAGGCGGCGGGGGTTCGTGCGGCGAGCCAGCGGTCGACGGCGACCGCGCAGCAGACGAAGGCGCCGCCGAGAGCGTAGCCGCCCAGGACGTCGCTGGCGTAGTGGGCTCCGAGCGCCAAACGCGACCAGCCGATCCCGAGGACCAGCAAGGCGATCGCACTCCCTAGGACGACGCGAACCCGCGGTGCGAGGCCGCTCGAGCGCAAATAGTAGACCCAAATCCCCCAGAACGTAAGCGCGAGCACCGCATGCCCACTGGCGTACGAGTACGAGGTCTCGTGCACGCCGAGCCAGTGGTCCATGCGCGGCCGATGAAACGCGAACTTAAAGAGATCGCTCACTTGCCAGGCTACGACGAGCGCGACGATCGCGATGATCGCGCGCGGCAGCCAGGCGCGATAAAATGCGCCGAAGACAAGCGAGAGAATGCACAACGCAACGTACGTCGGAAACAAGCCGGCGCGCGTGAGGCCGAGCGCGACCGGCGTCGCCTGACCGAAAAAGAAACCGGCAAGCGAGAGGTCGACGACGGAGGGCGGTCGCGATGAAACGACCGCCCCAAGTGC
>JBDTCF010000034.1:0-3894 GCA_039923715.1 Vulcanimicrobiaceae bacterium | reverse complement strand
ATCAGCGGGAGCTACTTGCTCTTCAGCTGCATGGATGCGACGTCTGCGGTGCTCGCTTATCGTGCAGGCGGCTATGGCATGGAGCGGCTCGTCGAGTCCATCGGCCTTGGCCTCCTCCTCTCACCCGAAGGCGTCAAACTCGGCCCCTAAAGCCCCTACCGGCTAGGCCAAATACGCCGCCCCAGAAAGGCTTTACGGGCGCCCTCGTTCCCGCCGGCCGCGTAAACCGCAACGGGCCTAGCGCTCGAACCGATTAGACGGGGACCGCGACGCCGAACTCGATGATCCGGTCCGGCGGCAGGCCGAGTGAATCGGTTAGCGGCGTCGCGTTGCGGAGCAAGAAAACGTACAGCGCGCGGCGCCAGCCGGGCATCGCTCCGGGGCCCTCATCGGGAACCACGCGCGGTCGCGACAAGAAGAAGTAAACCGGCTCGCCAAAGGTTCCCGGGTCACCCTGTTTCTTACACGACATCAGAATTTCTTTGACGCGCGGCGTCTGCGTGAACCCGTAGTGCGCGGTCACGCGAACGAGGTTTCGGCTCAGCGTTTCGATTCGAACGCGTTGAGCGACCGCGACCCTAGGCGAACGCTCGGGAACGATCGTAAGCAGGACGATCTGCTCGTGCAGGATCTCGTGGCGCAGCCACTCGTGGCGAAGGGCGAAGGGAATGCCCTCGGTGCTCTCCGTCAAGACGATCGCCGTGCCGTCGACCCGATTGGGTTCGCGATCTCCCACTTCGCGCAGAAACTCACCGAGCGGCGTCGAGAGCGCCTCGAGCGCCCGCGCGAACCGTTTCCTGCCGTCGACCCACGTCGTGAAGAGCGTGAAGATCGCAAGCGCGATCGCTGCGGGGATGAAACCGCCGCGCGCGAGCTTCGGTAGGTTGCCTACGAGAAAAGAGAGATCGAACAGCAGGAAGAAGCCGACGACCGGCGCCACCCGCCACCACGGCCAGTGCCACCGTTTGCGTGCGACCGTACCGTACGTGATCGACGTCGCCAGCATCGTAATGGTGACGGCGAGTCCGTAGGCGGCGCCCAGCCGGTCGGAACTCCGGAACGCCAGCACGATTGCAATGGACGCGATCGCTAGAAAGCCGGTGATGGTCGGCATGTAGATGCGCCCCGCGTGCTCTCGCGAGGTGTGAATTAAACGCACGCGCGGAGCGTAGCCGAGTTGCACGGCCTGCTGGGTCAACGAATACACGCCCGAGATCAGCGCCTGGGAAGCGATGACGGTCGCGACCGTCGCGAGAACGACCATCGGATACAGCGCCCAAGCGGGGAACAGTCGGTAGAACGGCGCAGCGAGCGCGCCGGGCACCTCGAGCACGAGCGCACCCTGGCCGAAATAGTTGAGCAGCAGCGCTGGATACACGAGGGCGAACCACGCAAAGCGAATCGGGGCGGCGCCGAAGTGTCCCAGGTCCGCGTAGAGCGCCTCAACCCCCGAGACGCACAGAACGACCGCGCCGAGCACGAGGACGCCGGACCACCCGTTGGCGAGGAGAAAGCCAACCGCGTGGCGCGGATCGAGCGCGGCCAGTACGCTTGGATGGTGCACCAGTGCACTAGCGCCGGCGACGCCGATCGCCACGAACCACACGGCCATCACGGGGCCGAAGATGCTTCCGATCCTCCCGGTTCCGAAGCGCTGCACGAAGAACAGCCCGAGCAATACGAGGACCGCAAACGGAAGAATGAACGGCTGCGCAGCGGTGGTGGCGACGCCGAGCCCCTCGACCGCCGAAAGGACCGAGATGGCCGGCGTGATCACACCGTCGCCGTACAACATCCCCGCGCCGAGCAAAACCAATAACGCGATCGCGGGAAGTTGCCCGGGGTTGCCGGCGTGCGTCGTCGGCCGAAACAGCGCGAGCAGCGCGAGAATACCCCCTTCGCCGCCGTGGTTGGCGCGCAGGATGATGCTCGTGTAGTTGATGGAGACGACACCCGTCAGGGCCCAAAAAATCAACGAGAGGACCCCCAGCACGTCGGCCGAGGTCGGAGCGAACCCCGGACCCTCGGTGAAACACTGCCGAAAGGCATACAGCGGGCTGGTCCCAATGTCGCCGAACACGACGCCGAGAGCGGCGAGTGCAAGCGAGCTGCGAACGGTGACGTTGTTCGTCACCTAAAACTCCGCCAGCGCGTCAAGTGCTGCGTCGGTGCGCTGCGTGATATCGCCGGCATTGGCTTGCGGGCCATTGACGACGAATGCAAAAGCGAGTCGGCCGTGACGGCGCGTCGACACCAAGCCCGCCAACGCATTGACGCCGTCGATGTGGCCGCTCTTGGCGCGCACGCGCCCTAAGGCCGCATCGAGCCGGTGGTAGCGCACCGTTCCTTCGAGGCCTGCGAGGGGAAGCGCGCGTAAGAAGGACGCGCCCTCCGAGCCTGCGGTCGCCACCAAGAGAATTTGCGCGAGCGCGAGCGGCGCGATGCGATCGCTCGGCGCGAGTCCAGAACCGTCGAACGCGCGCCAACCCGATGCGTCGATCGCGTGTTGCGCGAAGAACGCCCGTTCGGCCTGCAGTCCGCCGGCGTCCGTTCCGCCGAATCCCTTTTGGAAGCCGACGAGCCGCAGCAACTGTTCGGCCGTGTGGTTATCGGAGTTGACGAGCATCTCGCGAAGGAGTGCGTCCACGTGTGCGGAGCGATGTAGCCAGAGCCTCCTCGCGGCCAACGGCGCGACGCCCACGCGCACGGCGCCGTCCAACGCAATCCCGCGTTCCTGCAGCATCGCTGCGGTCGTGTCACCGACGTAGTACGGAACGCCCGCAATCGGCTGGAAGAACTTCTGCTCGATTCCGGATTGGATGTGTCCGCCGATTGCGAACGCATTACGGGTCGGCAACGCTCCGAGCGAGCCGACCGGCAAACGGTCGATGTGCACGTCGGAGCCGTACCCGGGCGGAGAGGTGAGGATCGTGCCCTCGAAACCGACGTCCGCGTTTGGCGGATCGAGACGGACGCGTGCCGGTGCGCCCGGAAAACCCGGCGTGACGACGAACGCGGCGACATCCCAATCGAGCGAGATCGCACTCGTCCCGGCAGCGTAGTCGTAATCGAGGTCGGAGGGATCCCAGTGCGCGTTCTGCTCGCGGCCGGGGAACATCGATGCATCGACGATGAGGTCGCCGCGAACCTCGCGCACGCCTGCCCGCGCCAACGTCCCCACGCCGGCGCGCAGGTCGCTCGAAGCGAACAACGGATCGCCTCCGCCGACCAGCCACAGCGGGCCGTTCAGCACGCCGTCGCGCGGCGGTGCGAGCGCAGAGAAACTCGTCTCAAAGCGGTGCTTCGTTCCAAAGGTTGCGAGCGCGGTCGCGGCCACGACCAGTTTCATCGTCGAAGCGGGCGTCATCGGCACCCTTCCCCGCCGCTCGAAGAGCGGCGATCCGTCGGCGGCAAGAATCACGATCCCCGCGTTGCGCCACGCCTCGCCCGCGAACGCACGCTGCAACGTTCGCACGACGCGAGCGCGATCGCCCGCGTTCCAGCGACTCTTCGCAGGCACCGCGATGCGCGGCCTGCCGAGCAGTGCGCCGAACGGCTTCGGAGGTTCGCCCCGCGCACAACCGACGATCCCGCCGAGGAAGGCCAGCGCCAACAGGGGACGCACGACGGGCTACGCGGGTCCGCGCGCCCCCAAACGTTCCTCTAGCCGGCGGTGGTCCGAGCGCAACGCCTCCAGTTCCGCGCGCAGGGCGTTCAGTTCCGCGCGCTCCCCGCCACGTTCTCGAATCGTGCGGGCCGATTCGAACGCGCGACGGCGCAGGCGTCCGTCAAATGCGTCGGTCTCGAGGCGTTCGAGGGCCGGCAGCGCGCGCGAATCCCCGGCTTTGCCGGCCGCGATCACCGCCCGATGAAGCGTCTCGAAATCCCGCGCGT
>JBDTCF010000033.1:0-13429 GCA_039923715.1 Vulcanimicrobiaceae bacterium | reverse complement strand
GTCGACGAGTTGTTTGCCGGGAGCGAACCCGCCCACCCCGTTCTGCTGGCGTTGCGCGAGACCGTCGAACGGATCGGTCTGCGCGCCGACCCGTTCCTGGCGCTGATCGACGCGAACGTGCAGGACCAGCAGGTTCGGGCGTACGCGACCTGGCCTGCGCTGCGCGCCTACTGCACGCTCTCGGCAGCGCCCGTCGGGCGCATGGTCCTCGCAGTCTTCGGCATCGAAGACGCCCGTGCCGCGGGGCTTTCGGACGACGTTTGCATCGGGCTGCAGTTAGCGAACTTCGCGCAGGACGTCGCCCGCGATGCTGCGCTCGGGCGTCGGTACCTCGTGGAAGCGGACGTTGCCGAAGGCGGCGTCGTGGGCGCGATTCGTACGTTGTGCGAGCGCGCGCGCAGCTTGTTGGCGGCTGGCGTCGCGCTCGAGCACGGGGTCGGCCCCGCGCTGCGCATGCAACTCGCATTGTACCGGCTAGGTGGGCTCACCATCTGCGACGCGGTCGCGGCGGGCGGATACCGCACTGACCTCGTGCGACCAACGCTTTCGAAGGCGACGCAACTCGGCCTGGTCGTCCGCGTCCTCGCGACGACTGCGTTTGCGCGCGGCGGGAGCCGGCATGCACAACCCGCGTGAGCGAAAGGCGCTCGGCTCGGCACCACTCGATCTGCGCGACGCGGAGCGCTACTGCGCCGAGTTTGCGCGACGCGAAGCGAAAAACTTCTACTGGGGCTTCATTGCCCTGCCGCACGAACAGCGCGTGGCGATCTACGCGCTCTATGCCTTCGCGCGGGACATCGACGACGAAGCCGACGATCCGGCCCGGCGGCGCCTCTCCGATCGTCTGCAATCGCAGCGCGAACGCATTCGGCGCTGCATGCGCGGCGAGGCTCGCGATCCGGTCGAACTCGTCTTGGCGGCGGCCATCGTCCGGTACGGAATTCCCGAGGAAGAGCTCAGAGCGCTGGTCGACGGCGTCGAGTTGGATTTTTTTCGCAAGCGCTACGGCACGTGGGACGAGTTGCGCGAGTACTGCCGGCTGGTCGCCTCGGTTGTCGGACGGATGTGCGTGCGCATCTTCGGATACGACGCGCCGCAAGCGCTCGACCGCGCCGACGCATTGGGGCTGGCACTCCAACTGACCAACATTTTGCGCGACGTTCGCGAAGACGCCGGTCTCGATCGCGTCTACTTGCCTGCGGAGGACCTCGACCGCTTCGGCGTGAGCGAAGCGGAGTTGTTGACGGGGACGCCGAGCAACCGTTGGCGTGCGCTGGTCGCGTTCGAGGCGGCGCGCGCGCGCGAACTCTTTGCCGACGGCTACGGCGTGCTTCGCCACATCCCGCGCCGAGCGGCGGTCTGCGTGCATACGATGGCGGGGATCTACGAACGCATTCTCGAGAAGATCGAACGCGATCCGGATTTTACGTTGCGCGGGCGGACCTCGCTCTCGCCCTCGGAGAAACTGCTCGTCATGGTAGGTTCGTGGCTACGCCCCGTGTAGCGGTCGTCGGCGCGGGTTTGGCTGGACTGTCGGCGACGCTCGATCTCGTCGAGATGGGCTACGAGGTCACCATTTTCGAACGGAGCCGTCTGCTGGGTGGACGCGCGACGTCGTTCGAACTAGCGGGGCGCGAGGTCGACAACGGGCAGCACGTTTTCTTGGGTTGTTGCACGGCCTTCGTGGAGTTCGCCGGACGTCTCAAAATGGGCGACCGCCTGCATTTCCAGGACCGGTTCGAAGCCCTCGTCCTGGATGCGGGCCGCGCGGCCCGCTTGCGGGCCGGCGTGCTGCCGGCGCCTTGGCACGTGGCGCTCTCGTTCCTCGCCTACCGTCACGTCGCTTGGTGGGACCGCGTCGCGATCGCCCGAGCGCTGCTCGACGTACGCTCGGCGAAAACCGAGGGCGGAACGCTTGCCGCGTGGCTCGCGCGCCACGGTCAAAGTCGGGCCGCCATTCGCGCATTCTGGGAACCCTTCGTCGTGCCGGCACTCAATGCGCCGCTTGCGGAGATCGACGCGGCGCAGGCGGCCTTCGTGCTCGAGACCGCCTTTTTGAGCGGCGCGGGCGCCGCGCGTTTCGGCTGGACGACAATTCCACTCGCGCGCTTCGCCGAAGCCGCCGCCCGGCGCGCTGGGGACGTGCAGCGCGCGAGCGCCGTCACCGCTGTCGAGCCGGCCGCTGCGAGCGTGATGTTGCGGCTAGCAAATGGCCGCGTCGAGCATTTCGATGCGGTCGTCCTGGCGCTGCCGCCGCCGGCACTGAGGCGCGTTCTCGGCGAACCCGGCCGCTTCGGAATCGAGTCGCTAGAGAGCTACGACGCCCGCCCGATCGTCGACGTGCACGTTCGACACGATGCCGGCGACGTCGGATTTTCGTTCGCCGCATTGCTCGGCGGCGCGGTGCAGTGGGTCTTTGCCAAGGAACCGGGTTATGCGTGCGCCAGCATCAGTGCAGCCGGCCACACGTTCCGTTTGAGGACCGCCGAGATCGTCGAGCGGACGTGGTCCGAAATGCGCGGTGCGATTCCGGCGCTGCGCGGCGCACATCTGTTGGAGAGCGCCGTGACGCGCAATCCCGATGCGGCCTACCTGCGCCGGCCGGGCGCGCGTGCCGCGGGCAACGCCACCGCGTTCGCAAACGTTGCCCTGGCCGGTGGTTGGACCGAGCCACTGTGGCCCGACACCATGGAAGCCGCCGTGCGCAGCGGTCGTACCGCCGCGGCGCGTTTGCAGCGCGTGCTCGGCGCACCCGAAGGACGCACGATGCGACCCGCCGATCTGCATGCCGTCTGAAGCGCTCGCGCGCGCCTTGGCATGGCTGCGCGCGAAGCAATCGCCGGAAGGCTGGTGGACGGGCGAACTCGAGACGAATGTCACGATGACGGCCGAACACGTGCTGTTGCTGCGGTTCCTCGGATTGCCGTTGGACCGAGTGCGCGAGGGCGCGATCGTACACGTTCTCGGGGCGCAGCGCGAGGACGGTTCGTGGGCCCTGTACTATGAAGGTCCGGCCGATCTGAGCACGAGCATCGAAGCGTACGTCGCACTCAAAGTGCTCGGGGTCGATCCGGGGTGCGACGAGATGTCACGGGCGCTCGTGACGATTCGCCGGCTGGGTGGACTTGCTAACGCTAGGATCTTCACGAAGATCTGGCTCGCTATGTTCGGCGCGTATCCGTGGAGCGGGATTCCGACGCTCCCGCCCGAGATCATCGCGCTGCCGCCGTCGATTCCGTTCAACCTGTACGACTTCGCCTGTTGGGCGCGCGGAACGATCGCGCCGCTGACGATCGTCATGTCGCGGCGTCCGCTGCGTGACCTCGGCGTGCCTGTCGACGAGATCGTCGTTTCGGGGAGCGAGGAGCGCATGCGACGCGTCCCGGGCAGCGGGCCTTTCTGGTGGCTCGACGCGTTACTCAAAGCGTACGCGAACCTCCCGTACCGCCCGGGCCGCGCGCTCGCGCGACGGCGCGTCGCGCGCTGGGTTCTCGAACGCCAGGAGCGCGACGGAAGTTGGGGCGGCATCCAACCGCCGTGGGTCTATTCGCTGATCGCGTTGGCGCTCGAAGGATACGGAATCGAGCATCCGGCGATGCGTAACGGTCTGCAGGGCATCGAGGGATTTGCCCTCGAGGACGCCGACGGCTGGCGCTTCCAAGCCTGCATGTCGCCTATCTGGGACACTGCTTGGGCGGTGCGCGCGCTGCGCGCGGCCGGTGTTCCGCGCGATGACCCGGCGGTCCGGCGAGCCGTCGACTGGCTGGTCGACGAGCAGATCGCGGTCGATCATCCCGGCGACTGGCGGGTCCGCGCGCCGGGGACGCCGGGCGGCGGGTGGGCGTTCGAATTCGACAACGACAGCTATCCCGATGTCGACGATACCGCGGTTGTCGTGCTGGCCTTGCTCGAGGGCGGGGCGGGCGGCCGGGTCGCCGATGCGGTCGAGCGGGCCCGCCTTTGGACGCTGGGTATGCGCTCGCGCAACGGAGCTTGGGGCGCGTTCGATCGCGATAACACGCGCGACCTCGTCTATCGCCTGCCGTTTGCCGACTTCGGCGCGATGATCGATCCCCCGACCGAAGACGTGACCGCGCACGTGCTTGAAATGCTGGCCGCGCTCGGGTCCGACGAACGCGATCCGGCCGTCGCCTCCGGCCTTCGTTACCTGCGTGCGACGCAGTCGTCGGCAGGTTCGTGGTTCGGGCGGTGGGGCGTCAACCACGTCTATGGTACGTGGTCGGTGATTAGCGCGCTTGCGCCGCTGCGCACCGAAGGAGAACTGGTGGCGCACGCGCTGAAGTGGCTGCGAGCCGCCCAAAACCGCGACGGCGGCTGGGGCGAGAGCGCGCTCTCGTACGCGGACGCGTCGTTTGCAGGCGTCGGCGCGAGCACCCCCTCGCAAACCGCCTGGGGTCTCAACGCGCTGCAAGTCGCCGGCTACGGCGACGAGCCGGCGGCGCGCCGGGCGGTGCGGTTTCTGGTCGAGCGGCAGCGGCCTGACGGAACGTGGGACGAACCGGAGTTCACGGGCACGGGCTTCCCGCGCGACTTTTTCATCAACTACAACTTCTACCGTCATGCCTTTCCGACGATGGCGCTCGGAACCGCGGTGCGGGATTCGGCCCGGAGGGAGGCCACGGCGGGTCCGGCAGCCGAACGAGTAACGACATGAGCATCCCGCTGCAACAAAAACTCGCCGTCGGCAAGTACGTCTTTGCAAAGCGGCGTGCCCACCAAGAGAAGTTCGCGCTGGTCCTTCAGCTCGAGCCGCTCTTCCAGTGCAACCTCGCCTGCGCCGGTTGCGGAAAGATCCAACATTCGGCCGACGTTCTGCGCCGGCGTTTGAGCGTCCAGGACTGCATCGATGCGGCGCTCGAGTGCGAGGCTCCGGTCGTCTCGATCGCCGGCGGCGAACCGCTGGTGCACGACGAGATCGACTCGATCGTCGCGGAGCTGACGGCGCGCAAGCGGTTCGTCTACCTGTGCACGAACGCGCTGTTGCTCGAGAAGAAGCTCGATCGCTTCAAACCGTCGGTCTACTTTGCGTGGTCGATCCACCTCGACGGTTTGCGCGAGCGACACGACGAGTCGGTGTGTCGGTCGGGGGTGTTCGACAAAGCGGTCGCAGCGATCCGAACGGCCAAGGCTCGCGGCTTTCGCGTTACCACGAATACCACGTTTTTCGATCAGGACGATGCGAGTTCGATCCGGCGAACGCTCGATTTCCTCAACGACGAACTCGGCGTCGACACGATGCAGATTGCGCCGGGATACGCCTACGAGAAAGCGCCCGACCAAGAGCACTTTTTGGGCGTGGAACGGACGCGCGCGATCTTTCGCGAGGCGTTCTCCGGGGGACGCCGCCGCAAGTGGCGCCTCAACCACAGTCCGCTGTACCTGGACTTTCTGGAAGGGAAGATCGATTTCGCTTGCACCGCCTGGGGGATTCCGTCGTACTCGGTACTCGGCTGGCAGCGCCCGTGCTATTTGATGTCCGACGCGCCGCACGCCCGGAGCTACCGCGAACTCGTCGAGGAAACCGATTGGTCGCAGTACGGCCGCGGCCGGCATCCAAAATGCGAAAACTGCATGGCGCACTGCGGCTACGAACCGACCGCCGTTTTGGCGACGACGGGTTCGTTCAAAGAGATGGTGCGCGCCGCCATTGCCGTCTGACGTCGTCTTTTTGACGGGCGCGACGGGGTTCGTCGGTGGACACGTGCTCGACCGGCTGATGGCCGCGGGCTACGAGGTTCGCGCGTTGGTGCGCCGCCCCGACGTGCGTCTGCGCGACGGCGTCAAGATCGTCGTTGGGGACGTCCGTGAGGCGGGCCGGATGGTGCGCGAGCTGTGCGGCGCCCGCTATCTGGTTCACTGCGCGGCTGAATATTCGTTCGCCCCGGGGGCGCGAGCCGCTCTCGAGAGCACGAACGTTGCGGGGACAGCGGGATTGCTTGAGGCCGCGCGGCTGGCCGGCATCGAGCGCGCGGTCGTTACCTCAAGCTCCGCTACGGTCGGGCCCGCACCCGAGGGGCGCGCGGCGACCGAAGAGGACGTCGCGCCCGAAGGTCCGCCCGGCTACCATCACTCGAAGCTCGCGCAGGAGCGCGTGGCGGTGGCCGCGCGCGTGCCGACGGTTCTGCTGTTGCCGACGGCCCCGATCGGGCCGGGCGACCGCAAGCCGACGCCGACCGGCAAGATCGTCGTCGACTACGCGAGGGGCCGGCTGTTCGCCAAGCCGCCGCGGGGCGGCCTCAACGTGGTCCCGGTCGAGGACGTGGCGGACGCTCACGTCGCGGCGCTACGCCTGGGGCGTCCGCGGGAACGCTATCTGCTCGGCGGGGCGAACCTCTCGCTCGATGCGCTCTGGGAGTTGCTGGCGCGGACGACCGGTCGTCCGGTTCCCGTTTGGCGCGCTCCATTCGGCCTCGCGCTCGCCGTCGCGCACGTCGACGGCCTGCGTTGCCGGCTCGACCCGGCGGCGGTTCCGTTCGCGCCGCTTGAGGGCGTGCGAATGGCGGCCGAGCTTCGCTATGTCGATTCCTCGAAAGCTCGGCGCGAACTCGGATTCCGCGCAGGCTCGGTCGAAGCAGCGCTGCAGCGCGCCATCACTTGGTTTCGCGCGAACGACTACGTCGCTGCTTGAGCGCGCGACGCTCACGGTTGCGACCGCCACCCGCCTGGAAACGCAGGCGGCGCGACGCACGTTGACGGGGGCGCGCGTCGTGCGGGTCGGCGTCGGAGCGACGCTGGCAGCGACCGGCCTCGGGAACGTCGTCGTCAGTTGCGGGCTTGCCGGCGGCCTACGTGCGGGGATTGAAACTGGGACGCTCCTGATCCCACGCACCCTGGGCATGCCGGACGGAACCAGCCGCGCGTGCGACGAGGAACTGGTCGGTGCGCTCGTCGCGGCGGCCCTCGCCTACGGCTCGACGCCGTTGGAAGCACCCCTCTTGTGCAGTTCGACGCTGGTTCGCGGAGCGGAACGCGCGCGCTGGGCAGCCGCCGGCTACGCCGGAGTCGACATGGAGTCGGCGCGGCTGCAGGCCCCGCGCCTGGCCGCCGTCCGCGTCGTACTCGATACCCCCGAGCGCGAACTGTCGAACGCATGGCTGCATCCGGCGACCGCATTCTTCAAGCCCGCCGCGTGGCGCGAACTGCCGTGGTTGGCGCGCACCGCGCCGGCCTGCGCGCGCTTGGCCGCCGAGATCGTCGCGCGCGCCTTTCCGATCGCGACATGAGCGCTAAGGACACCGCAGTCGAACCGAAGTTCGTGCTGCTGCTACGGTTGCTCGGCGCGATCGAAGAAGGTCGCTACGACTTTGAAACGCTCAAGGCGCGCATCGCAAGCGACGCGCCGCCGAGCACGCGCAGCCTGCGCCGGTATCTTGCGACGCTGGCGGAGGCCGGCTTTCCGTGGTACTTCGATCGTGCAAGCGGGACGTACCGCTTTCGCGAGGGCTACGGGATGCGTCGCCTGCACCTCTCCTCGCACGAGTTGCTCGGACTGCTTGCGATGCGCGGAATGGCCGCCTCGCTGGGCGGAAATATCGCCGCGTCGATCGACGAAATAACCCAGAAGTTGATCGGTGTCGCCGACCGTTCGACGACGAACTCGACCGAGCGTCCGGCCGTGCGCATCCACATGAGCGACATCGCGCTCGATCCCGAGCGGACCGCGATCTTCGAACTCTTGCGCGGCGCGCAGCACGACGCCCGAACCGTTCACTTCGCATACGTCGACAAGCGCGGCCGCCGCTCGCACCGAACCGTCGATCCATACGGCTTCGTCGTTTCGGGCGGGCGGGCGTATCTGGTCGCGTTCGATCAGGGACGCAAGGACCGCCGCGTGTTCGCGCTCGACAACGTCAGCGCCGCGCGGCTGGGCGTGCGCCGCTTCGAGCCGCCCAGCGACTTCGATATCGAGGCCTTCGCGGCGGACAGCATCAGCGGGATCATGCACGGCGGCTCGCCGGTCGCCGTCACGGTCCGGTTCGCCGCAGTCGTCGCAAGCGCAGCGAAGGCAGACCGGATCGTGCGCGAGCGCAGCGTCGTCGACCGGGCGGACGGCTCGGTCGAGATCACGTATGCGGTTTCCGATCCCGACGAACTCGTTCGCTGGACGCTACGCTGGGGGGCCGAGGCCGAAATACTTGCCCCGGCGCACGTACGCGCGAACGCAGGTGCCATCGCGGCCGCGATCGCCGCCCGTTATGCCGGGCCGAAGCCGCGAACGAAACGATCGGCGACCCGCAATCGCTCACGGGCCGCCGCTACGTGATCTCGAGGGAACCACACCTGCAACGATCGCCTCGTTACGCTCGTGCCGCTCGTCACCCGTTCGATCGGGCGCTTGGTCCCGATCCCGGCCTCACGCACACCGGACTTCGTACTGAAGTGAACGGATGGTACGCCGCGCACGTTGGAGGTGCAAGACCCCGGCGCGGCTTCCCACAGCATTTCCACAAGAAATGTGACTTATTCGCCGAACTTCACTGCCTACTCACCGCAGGAGTACCTGACGTTGCGCCTACGCTCGTTCCTTCCACTTACCGCCGCCGCCGCATTCGCCGTAGCCTCCGCGGCCCCAAGTCTGGCCGACGCTCCGACCGGGCAAACGGTCGACGGCATCCGCTGCGACCAAAGCGAAGGCGCCGTCTTCCACATCCACCAGCACGTCGCGATTTTCGATCGCGGGAAGCCGGTTACGATCCCGGACGATGTCGGACGCCCGATCGTCGGCAACTGCCTGTATTGGCTGCACACGCACACCCCTGACGGAATCATCCACGTCGAGTCGCCGGTGTTCCGAACGTTCACGCTCGGCAACTTTTTTGACGTTTGGGGTCAGCCGCTACGTGCCACCAACGTCGCCGGCGCGAAGGGGTCGAAGGGCGCGCTGCACGTCTATCTGGACGGCGACCGCTACACCGGCGATCCCCGCAAGATCCAGCTCTCGGCGCACGCGGACATCACGCTGGAAGTCGGCGCACCCTATCACAAACCGGCGCCGTTCACCGACTGGCGCGGCCAATAGAGAGCGCGTCTTGCTTATCTGAGCGAACCCTGCTTGGCGGCCGGCGCCGAACCCGCTGCGGGGGGAAGCCGGTATTCGAGTGAGGCGCCGAGGCCGATTCCCCGGCCGTTCGGAGTGCAATGCGTCCACGTTTCGGACACTTTGGCCGATCCGCTTACGGTTATCGGACGCGCGTGCGCGCTCGATGTTGCGGCCTGCTGCGAATGCGCCGCGTCGGCGCCGGATGATTGCGCAAGCGGCGCATTGCAGACCGTCGGCTGGCGAAGGGGCCCGGTGACCGCGGTCATATCGTAGGCCGACGCCGCACTCGACGCGATACCGATGCAACTCCCGAGAACCACGGCGACGAGCGACCGGCGGACGAATGGTATTCTCATCGTGAACCTCAGGCAGGCAGGTTGACCTGGATTCTTCGTGCCGAACGCTTCGGTTCCGAACGGCCGCCTCCCCGCCGCGACAACGGCGTCTCGCGATTGCGCCGGCGCTTTGGGATTCAGAGATAGGGGCGGAGGGCACGCATGAAGTTGCCGAGGCGCTCGTCGCTGGAGGGTGAGGACGGGAGCCGCGTGTAGACCACGACGACGTAGCGTCGACCTTCGCGCGTCTCGAGGATGCCGCCGTCGTGGCTGGCGGCGTCGTGGTCGCCGGTCTTGTGAGCGAAGCGATCGCCGGGGCGCAGGCCCAGCGAGAGCTTGTCGTTCCATTCTTGTGCCCGTAGCAACTCGCGCAGAAAATTGCTGCCGGGGATCCGGTCGGTAGCGATCGCCTCGAATAGGCGGGCGGCGTCGGCCGCGGGATGGGCGTTGCGCCCGGTCGCTTCGGGATCGTCGATAAGCGGCAGGCAGCCCGAGAGCTTTCTGCGGATCGCCGTAGCGCGCAGACCAAACCCGGCGAGGATCGTGTTCGCGCGGTCGCGGCCGATGGCGTCGATCAGAACGTTGGTCGCGACGTTGTCCGAGCGCGTGACCATCAGTGCGGCGTAGTCGGCCAGCCCGGCAACGACTCCCATCTCGAAGGGGGACGTGGCGTCGTTCGCGGTCAGGTGGGCGGGGCCGACGCGCGCAGGGGCGCCGGGCCGAAGCGCGCCCACTTCCCAGAGGGTCGCGAGCGCGGCCGCCAGCGGGACCTTGATCATGCTCGCCGGGGAGAGCGGCCGATCCGGCGCGACCGTCCAGGAAGGTTCGCCGAGCCGCTCCAGCGGGCGAACGAGGACCGAGGGGTCGAGCAAGCCCGCCTCCTTGGCGAGCGTGGCAAGGCGCTCCGACGTCATTTTATGCGTGTAGGTACTTGCACTCGGTGTGAGACTCTGGTATTTATAGCGTGCAAGTACCCGCTAGCGTGTGAGGCCAGCCCCGCGACCCCTCCGCTTTCCATAACGAGGAACCACGTTTCGTGCTCAGCTCAATCGCTTCCGCCCCGGTAATCCCCCTAGCGCCGCCCGCGACGGCGGAACGGCTGGCGGCGCTCCGCGCCGCCGTCTCGAGCGCCCTGTCGGGCGGCGCCACCCGCGTGACCGTCGACGTCGACGGTCTCGCGGTCCTCGATTCGCTCACGATCGCGACCCTGATTTCGGCCCTCCGCGAAGCGCGCGAGCGGGGCGGAACGGTCGCCCTCGCCGTGGCGCGCAAATCGCTTCTCGAGACGTTGCGGATTACCGCGCTCGACCGCGTCTTCGAAATCGTCTCGCCCGAGCCCGAGCTGCCACCCTCGGACATCCGGGCGCTTCCCGCAACCCCGCTCGGCCGCGCCCGGCGGCGCCCGCGCTTCGCGAGCGCAATCGTCGGCGCGCTGTTTGCCGTTGCCGCTATTGGGGGGCGGGTTGCGGCCCAAGAGACCGAGACGCCGGTGCAGATCGTCCGGAACGTCATCGATGCGAATCCCTCGCTGCGCTCGTACCAGGCGCGCGTTCACGTCGACGTACGGATGACCAGCTTCCCGTTCATCGCGCCGCACCTCGACGGGGCGACCTACTTTAAGCGGCCGAACAACTATGAGGTGATTTTCGAGCGGGTACCTTCATACGCGAAGGGTTTTGACCGGCTCTACTCCGACATCGGCGACCCCTCGAACTGGGAACGCCGCTTTACCATGACGGTCGTTGGCGGGCGCGAGGTCGACGGACACCACGACGTCGTCTTGCGCCTCGTCCAACGGGTGCGTGGCATGATCGATCACCAAGACGTTGCCATCGATCCCGCGAACCAGCGGATCGATGCGATGGAGTGGCACTACTACAACGGAGGCACGATCACCATGACTCAGACCTTCGCCGCAGTCGGAGGGTTCAACGTCCTGGCCGCGCAGCACGCGACGATCCGCATCCCACACGTGCGTGCGGTTGCCGAGGCTCGCTACTTCGACTACCACACGAACGTCGCGCTCGATGACGCGGTCTTCACGAAAACGGGTAAGTGAAGCTCCTCGACGCGGTCGCGAAGTCTTCGCCCGAGGAGACCCGGACGCGAATCCTTAGCGCGGCGCGCGAGGTCTTTGCGGAGAAGGGGAGTCGTGGCACGACGACTCGTGAAGTAGCCGACCGGGCCGGCGTCAACGAGGCGACCCTCTTCCGGCACTTCGGGACGAAAGTTGCTTTGATCCAGACGATGCTCGACCACTACTCGGCTCCGCCCGAGGGATTCCAGACGTTTATCGGCAACCTCGCCGGCTCGCTCGACGAGCAGATGCGGGCGATGGGCCGCGTCGCGCTCGAGAACATCCGCAAGAAACAGGACCTGATCCGCGTCTCTATGGCGGAGGAGTCCAGCAATCCCGACGGTTGCACCCTCGCATGGCGTGGTCCGACGAGCGCCCAGTCGGTCTTGGCCGACTATATGCGCGTCCGGGTCGAGGCGGGCGAACTAAGAGGCGAGCCCGGTCGCCTGGCCCGCCTCTTCATGTCGCTTTTCTTCGCCTACGTGATGTGCCCGAAGATTTGGCGCGGCGAGGGACTCGGGGATCAAGCGGCCGTCGACGCACTCGTTGACATCTTTCTTAACGGAGCGCGCGCGAGATAATGGAATCGACCCAAACGGCGCCGGGCGTTCGCGCCAAACCGAACGGCACGCCGGCTGCGAGCGACGACGAAGCCGTCGCAACGCGCAGGGGTCCTTCGCCGATCGTTCGGACGATCCTGATCGTCGTCGGCGCGATCGTCCTGATCGCCCTTCTGATTGCAGGCGCCCGCTATTTGAGCTACGCGTCGTCGCATCAATCCACCGACGATGCGAAAGTAGATGCCGACCAAGTTCAAATCACGAGCAAAATCTCCGAGCGGGTCGGGCGCATTCTGGTCGACACGAACGCTTTCGTTCGCAAGGGACAACTGTTGGTCGAACTCGACAATCAAGACGAACGTTCGAAGCTACAGTCGGCGCTGGCCGCCCGTGACGCGCAACGCTCGCAGGCGCAGGCCGCTCAGTCGACGGTTTCGCTAACGCGCGATCAACAGACGGCACAGACCCAGCAGGCCAAGGGTGCAATCGACCAAGCACGCGCGAGCGTCAACAGCGCATCCGATCAGGCGCGCTCGGCTCAGACGCAAATCGCCGTCGCCGAGGCTGCCGTGGCGGGCGCGCGCGCGCAAGTCGCGGCCGCACAGGCCGCGGTGCCGGGCGCGCTCGAGAGTCTTCGCAAAGCACAAGCCGACTTGCGCCGTACCTCCTCGCTCGTTTCAACCGGAGACGTAGCGCGCGCGCAACTCGACGGCGCAAACGCCGCTGAACAGGTCGCGCAGTCCAACTACGAGCAGGCTCTCGCGAACGTCGTGGCCGCCCAAGCCAACCTAGCATCGGCCCAACAGAAGACTTCGGCGCAAGTCGCCCAGACGAGCAGCGCGCAAGCGACGATTGCGGTCAACCAGGGGAGCGTGGTTTCGGCCGAGGGGAAGCTGGCCGAGAGCTCCGCACCCAGTCGCGTCGCCGCGCAACAGTCGCAGGCGGCCGCCGCGCTCGCGCAAGTCGCGACGGCGAACGCGCAGGTCCAGACCGCCAAGGATAGCCTCTCGTACACCGAGATCCATTCGCCGATTGACGGCTACGTCGGTCAGAAGAACGTCGAGGTCGGCCAGACGGTTTCGCCGGGAACGTCGCTGATTACGATCGTCCCGTCAAACAACATTTACGTTACGGCGAACTACAAAGAAACGCAGATGGGAAGCATACGCAAGGGCCAGTCAGTCGACGTTAGCGTCGATGCCTACCACGGGGTGAAATTTAAGGGCGTGGTAGAAACGATCTCGCCTGCCTCGCAAAACCTTTTCGCCTTGGTACCGGCGCAGAACGCGTCCGGGAACTTCGTCAAGGTGACCCAGCGCGTGCCGATTCGGATTCGATTCGTCGATCCCGATCCGGCCTATCCGCTCCGCCCAGGGATGTCGGTCGAGACCGCGGT
>JBDTCF010000032.1:0-4560 GCA_039923715.1 Vulcanimicrobiaceae bacterium | reverse complement strand
TCCCGATCGCGCCCAGGCCGACGACGACGCGCAAGCCGGACAGCACCGCAAGCTCGGCGTCGAGGTAGGGCGCGCAGTTCGCTAGTTGCCGCGGAGTTGGCTTGTTCTTCGGCGGAGCGCAACGGATAGCGGCGGAAATCAGCGCGCCGTACAGTTCGAGGCCGTCTTCACGGTCGAGCGATTCGGCGCGATTTGCGAAGCCCGCGCGAAACAGCGCGCGATAAAGCCAGAGCCCCGATGCGTCTCCGGTGAACGCGCGCCCCGTCCGATTCGAACCGTGTGCCCCCGGCGCGAGTCCGACCAGGAGTATCCGAGCGTTGGGATCGCCGAAGGCGGGGACCGGGCGACCCCAATAGGTGCGGTCGCGGTGCTCGCGTCTGCGCTCCCGCGCGACCTGCGCGCAGTACGCGCGCAACTCCGGGCAGCGTTCGCAAGAGACGATCCGTTGTTCGAGCGCGTTGAGCGCCGACGTGGCGGTTCCTACAGGGGTTTGACGATGTTCCAAACGTCCAGCGAAACGATCCCGGTCACGCGATCGTAGCCGGTTGTGGCGTTGTAGCGGTTGTTGCTGCCCGCCGTAATGTCGTGAAAGAACGTTTTTGAGCGGCGCGCGTATCCGCGCTTTTCCCAAGCGCGATAGAGTTCGGCAGCCAGACCGTACCGCATGCTTCGTACTTGGTCGATCTCGGCGACGGCCGCGCTGAAGATCGGGCACGAGAGCGAGGTCCCGCCCAAAGGATCGTAGCCGTTTGCAAACGTGCCATTATAATAGAACGCCGCACCGGTCAGTGGATTCGCGTCGAACGACACATCCGGAAGATTGCGCCCGCTCGCGATCGTATTCGCGACCCCCTTCTGATAGTTTGGCAGCGAAAACACGACCGAAACGCCGCCGCCGCTCCCCGCCCAACCGCTCTCGCCGTCCCAGTTCCCGTTCGCGTCGGTCTGCAGCGAGGTTCCACCGATCGCCGCGAAGTGCGGACCGCTTGCCGGCGCCGAAACACCCAGGCCGTTGCACTGGTTCGAACCCCGGTCGCCCGTGGAAGCCGAAAAGGTGATACCCTTGGCGGCGCCTTGCTGTGCGAGCAAGTCCCATGCCTTCGCGTCGGCTGAAAACCCCTGCTCGCAGCCCGCGAAGCTGGAGTTCGCGACGTCGACGATGTTGTCGGCCACGACGCGGTTGTAGGCATCGGTGATGTATTGATTGCTATTCCACGAAGGGAATTCGTACACGTACAAAGCGGTGCCCGGCGCGTTGCCGACAATCGTCTCGACATCGAGGGTCGTCTCGACGGAGTCCGGGCTGCCGAGCCCCGGCGGAGATCCTCCGTCGATGGGAATGCGCACGGTCGCCGGGCCGCCGCGCGTTACGTTGAAGTATGACAGGTACCCCGCAAGGTCGCTCTCGAGAAAGTCCGCGTCCATCAAAACGGCCGACTTGCGGCCCGAGCCGTCGTAGGTTCCGGAACCCCTGGCATGCTGGACGGGGAGATCGTAGGCGCGCGAAAACGCGAGCGGGCCGAACCCGCCGTACGGCCCTTTGAGCGGCCCCGCCGAGGTGGAACGGACGTTTCGCGAAGCCCGGCCCGCCCCGCTGACGTTGGTTGCGTGGAGGAACGTGAGGTCGTTGAGCCCGGTTACGTTGACGATCAGTCCGCGAAGGTCGGCGGGCACGCGCGCGGGCCGGCTGTTCGCGAACCGGATGCCGTAGCCGGGTTGCATCACGCGATGGATTTGCGTGTTGAAGTAGTGCTCGGCGACGCTGATCGGCGCCGCAGCATCGATCACAGTACGATTCGAATAGGTTTGGGTGATGCGAAAGCCCGAACGCTCGAGCGAGTGCAATGCGCGATTGTAGTCCGCGCCGCTCGGCGCGAAGGCCGCGTTAAACTGCGCGTTCGAAAGCCAGTGAAGGTAGAGCGGCGAAGCGGAGTCGATCTGCGCGTCGGTCAGCCGATCGAGCGCGGCCTGGTTGCGATACTTGAGTTGCAGCGCGAGGTTGAGGTACCCGTTACCCTGCGCCGGTCCCAAATCGGTGAGCGTGATGTGCGGCACCGGTGCGACAACGTCAGCCCCGAGCGGCGCCGCCACCGCACGGGTGGGGCCGAGAGCAAGCGCCACGAGCGCCAGCAACCTGGCGCTTGACTTGTGGTGACGCAACCGAAGCCTCCGTAACAGAATAGGGGTTCAAGCACCTACGGTGCGTTCGAGCCCGAGGCCTCCGGGGCGAGCGTTTCGGAAGGCTCCAGAAAACCCGGAAACTTAAGCTGCGCCAGCGCGGTGTAGGCAACGATCCCGACGCTGGTCGAGAGGTTCAAACTGCGGACGGCGCCGGCGCGCATGGGAATCCGAAGCGAGCGCGCGGGATGTGCGTCGAGCAGGGCTTTCGGCAGGCCCTCGGTTTCCTTGCCGAACACCAGGGCGTCGCCGAACGCGAACTCCGTGCGATCGTAGCGCGAACGGCCTCGCGTTGAAAGAAGCCACGCGCGGCCGGTAAAGCGCGTGAGCGCCGCCTCGAGCGACTCGTGGACGATCACCTCGAGGGCGGCCCAATAGTCGAGCCCGGCGCGTTTGAGTGCGCGGTCGTCAAGCGAGAAACCGAGCGGTTTGACCAGATGCAACGCACAGCCGGTCGCCGCGCACAGGCGCGCGACGTTGCCCGTATTCGGCGGGATCTGCGGTTCGACGAGCACGATGTGGAGCGGCGTGCCACCGCGTGGCTCGTCGCGGAGACGCTCGACCGGCTGCGGGCTGCGGGAAAGAGTCACGAGCGCGCGGCTTCGCCTCCGGCGGGGCCGGGCCTCGTGTCCGCCCATGGCGAACCGCGCTGGATGGAGCACCGCCCGAGGGCCGGCGAGCGTACCTTCGCCGACGTCGAGACGTACGAGCGGCCCGCACTCGAAGCCCTCCAACTCGCGCGCTTGCAAGCGTTGTGGCCGCGGCTCGCCGCGATCCCGTATTACCTGGAAAGGCTTGCACTCGCGGCGACGCCCCAAACGCTGGGCGAGCTGGGGGCGCTCCCATTCACGACGAAGCGCGATCTACGCGACGCATATCCGCTCGGCATGCTGGCGGTCCCCGCCAACGAACTCGCACGCGTTCACGCCTCGTCGGGGACGACCGGGAATCCGACCCTCGGCGCCTACACCGCGAACGACCTCGCAATGTGGGCCGACGTTTGCGCGCGCAGCCTGCAGATGGCGGGACTTCGGCGCGGTGAATTCTTCCAGATTACCTGGGGCTACGGGTTGTTCACCGGCGGCCTCGGCATGCACGGCGGCGTGGAGCGGCTGGGCGCGTGCGCGATCCCGGCGTCGAGCGGAAACACCGCACGCCAAATGCAGTTGCTTGAAACGCTGCCGGTCGTTGGGATCGGCTCGACACCGAGTTACGCGCTGTTACTCGCCGAGCGTTTCGCCGCCGAAGGCCGCACCCCCAAAGCGCTTCGGATCGCCGTTTGCGGCGCGGAGACGTGGACGGTGCAGATGCGCGCGGAACTCGAGTTGCGCCTCGGCGTGATCGCGACGAACATCTACGGGCTCACCGAGATCGTCGGCCCGGGCGTGGCGCAGGAATGCGCGTTCGCCAAAGGCGGGCTGCACGTTCACGAAGACCACTTTCTCCCCGAGATCGTCGATCCGCAAAGCAGCGCGGTCCTACCGGACGGCGAGCGCGGCGAACTCGTGCTCACGACGCTGACGCGCGAAGCGATGCCCGTGCTGCGCTATCGGACCGGCGATCTCACGCGCATCACGCGCGAGCGGTGCCGGTGCGGGCGGACCCTGGCGCGCATCGACTGGATCGCCGGCCGTACCGACGACATGCTGACGATCCGCGGCGTCAACGTTTTTCCGAGCGCGATCGAAGAAGTGCTGCTCGGTTTCGAGGACCTGACGTCGAACTATCGGATCGTCGTCGACCGGTCGTCGAACGGCCTCGATGCGCTGACGATCGAGATCGAACGCGCGCTCGGGCGCCGCGTCGATGAGGAGGCGCTGAGTGCGCGCGTGCGCGCGCGGCTCGCCGACGTGTTGCTCGTCACCGCGGCGTGCTCGATTCTCGAGGCCGGCACGCTCGAACGCGTTGAGGCCGGTAAAGTCAAGCGGGTCACCGACCGCCGCTAAACCGCCGTTCGGAGGCCGGGTTTGCTAAAGATGCCAGCGCCACGAGTTCCACGAATCGGCGATGTACTCGGCCGGTTCGTAGCCGCGCAGGTCGCTGTTGTACGCGGTCCAGGCGTTCTCCCAATACAAGAAGACGGCCGGGACCAGCGCGTGGAGCCGCGTCTCCTCGCGCTGGTAGAGGCGGCGCCGCTCCTCGCGATCGTACGTGCGGATGGCCTGTTCCGAGGCGACGTTGACGGCCGGATCGTTCAGGAACGTTGTGTTGGCGCCGTGCGGCGGCACGAACGCGCCGCTCCACAAGCCTTGGTTGTCGGGATCGGGCCCGTTGGTTTCGATGGTTAAGGACATGTCGTAGCGTCCGCTGTACAACGGTCCGGTTTGAGCGAACAGCAGGCTCACGGGATAGTTCTTGATGGCGACGTCGATGCCGGCCGCG
>JBDTCF010000031.1:0-5417 GCA_039923715.1 Vulcanimicrobiaceae bacterium | reverse complement strand
GCGTCGGCATTCGGGTGCCGCTGGTCATCGTCTCAGCGTATGCCAAACAGAACTACGTCTCGCACGTCCACTACGAACATGGTAGCATCCTCAAGTTCGCGGAGGATCAGTTCGGGCTCGGACGCCTAGCTGCCAGCGACGCGCGCGCAAATTCCCCGGCGGCCGACGCTTTCGACTTCACGAAACCACCTCGCACGTTCGTCCCGATCCAGACGCAACTCCATGCGGATTATTTCCTACATAGCCCGCCGGATCGTCGACCTCCGGATAGCCAGTAGGGAAATCGGGCTCGCGACTCGAGCGCTACTCTGCGTGCGGGCCACGGGGACTGGTGAGGAATATCCCGAGCGCGATTAGACCGATGCCGCCGGCTAGTGCAAGCAGGTCGAGTGGCGTATGGATTGGTGTTTCAAGAGCGAATTCGAAATAGCGCACGATTAGGATCAAGAAGATGACCTTGGCCAAGCGCTCCTTGAGATCGTCCAGGTTGCGAACGGGTAGCATCCGCTCGGCCCGCTCGGAGCGTTCTAGCTGCGTGATTTTCGCGATGAACAATTCGTAAATTCCGAGCGCGAAGATGATCAGTACGATCCCGAACAGGAACGTGTCGATGAACTCCGCGGTCACAATGACGACGCGCCCCCGCGCGTGGACGCGGTCGACGGGAGAAAGCAGAGCGTCTCCGTGAGAGAGAAGCACCTGAAGGACCGAAACCACATCCAGGACCGCGACGTAGAACAGGACCAACGCGCCGATCAAGCTCGCGACGACCGCGATCAGCGCCAAGAAGCGGCTGTTCCAGAGGATCGCCTCGAAGGTCCGCGCGATCGTTCGCATGTAAGCTCTCTCTAAAAGAAAGGGTTGTGCGCGCGCTCTTCGCCGACCGTCGTCGGCGGCCCGTGCCCGGGCATCACGACGGTCGCCTCGTCCAGAGCGAAGAGTTTGGTGCGGACGCTCTCGAGAATGTCGCGATACGTGCTACGGTCTCCGAACGCGCCGCCGACGCTCCCCGCAAACAGCGTGTCGCCCGTGAACACGGTCGAGCGGAACAAGAAGCTGGAGGAGCCGTCGGTGTGACCCGGCGTGTGGAGCATGCGAATCGTCGCGCCTTCGCCGAAAGGAAGCTCGTCGCCGTCGACGACGGGGAGCGCGCGCGTCGCGAGCGCTCCTATCGCCGCCGCATCCGAACGATGCATCACAATTTCCGCCTGCGGAAACGCCCGCGCGATATCGGCCGTCGCGTCGCAGTGGTCGGCGTGCTTGTGCGTTATCAAGATATAGCGGAGGGCGAACGGACCCTCGGCAATCGCGTCGAGAAGTGTTTTTGGATAGCCGGCGGGATCGACGAGCGCGCCCGTGCGGCCCGCCTCGATGAAGAAGAGGTACCCATTCGAGGGATGCGGGTTGTGCGGGTGGTGCCGCACGTCCGACGGTAACGCAACCGTGGGGTGCCAGCCCGAAGCGGCGGCCTCCGCAAACTTTTCGGGATCGAGGTCCAGATCTCGGGCGAGCGCCCGCGCCTCATCTTGCGAGGGGACGGCTTTTCCGGCCATCCAAGCGGCCACGGCGCTCTGCGAGAGCCCCGTTCGGCTCGCGATCTCGACGGCCGAGCGGCGCAGTCCGAGCGCGGCCTTGCGGACGATATCCCCGGGGTCGTCTTCGAGCGCGAGAGACGAAGGTTCGAATGCCATCTGGGCGGCTTTCGGCGCCGCCGCGGGCGTCCTTGCCGCCGGCGAGAACCGGATGCATCCTTATCTGGGTTGAAAGAGGCGCCATGGAACACGCCAAGCTCGCCGTCATCGGCTCCGGCCCCGCCGGGCTGACGGCGGCGCTCTACGCCGCGCGCGCGAACCTCGCGCCCCTCGTCTTCGCCGGACATCAATATGGTGGCCAACTGATGCTGACGACCGAAGTCGAGAACTATCCCGGCTTCCCGAACGGCATCATGGGTCCCGACCTGATGCAGGCGATGCGCGAGCAAGCCGAGCGTTTCGGCAGCCGGCTGCACGACGTCAACGTGACCCGAGTCGACTTTTCGGGGCGACCGCTTCGTTTGTGGACGGACGAAGGTGAATATATGGCAGACACCGTCGTCGTTGCGACGGGCGCCGATGCACGCTGGCTCGGGATCCCCGGCGAGGAATCCCTCCGCGGGCGCGGCGTTTCGACCTGCGCGACCTGCGATGGAGCGTTCTTCCGCAACAAACGGATCGCGGTCGTCGGCGGCGGCGATTCGGCGATGGAAGAGGCGGTTTTCCTGACGCGTTTCGGCTCGCAAGTGACTGTGATTCACCGCCGCGACGGCCTGCGTGCCAGCAAGATCATGGGCGACCGCGCGCTCGCGCACCCCAAGATAGACTTCATTTGGAATACGGTTGTGGAGGCCGCGCACGGCGAACATCATCTCCAACACTTGACGCTGCGCAATCTGGAAACCGGTACCGCCCGAGACTTCGACGTGGATGCGCTGTTCATCGCGATCGGGCACGACCCGAACACGGCGATCTTCGAGGGGCAACTCGAGCTGGACCCGCAGGGGTACATCGTTTCGGCCGACGGTGTGCACACGAAGGTCCCCGGCGTGTTTGTCGCCGGCGACGTGTACGACATTCGCTACAAGCAGGCCGTCACCGCCGCGGGAATGGGTTGCAAGGCTGCGCTCGAGGCCGAGAAGTACCTCGAGGCCTTCGAACACGAACGGGCCGGCGAGACGGTCCTCGCGAGCGGCTAACGTTTCATCGCGTTACTGGGGCGGCGATGCGTCGGGTCGCGTGAACGCCACGATCTCGTCGCGCTCGCGATGGTTCGTCCAGAAGCGTTCGCCGTCGTACGCAAGTGCGCGAGCAGCGAACGGAATGCGCGCGAGGTCTTCGCAATGCGGTTCGCTTCCCAACTCGACGCGAGTCAGCCAGTAGTCGTTGGTTTCTTCGTCTTCGGTCGTCACCAGATAGAGCCGCCCATCGGCAGCAGCGAGGCCGCAAATCTGATGCGGTACGGCGATCGTCCGCACGACGTTCCCGCGCGCGTCGAGCGCGACGACGCGGCGGTTGTACCACTGGCTCAGGTAGAGCTGCGTTCCATCGAAGGCGAGTTGCGATCCCGTGTCGTCGGGGCAGGGTGTGCGCTCGGACTTAAATCCGTGCCCCGGGATATAGCGCCGAATGAAGCGGTTGTCGTCGGGAGGTTCGCCGCACAATACCCGCAACTCGTCTCCGACGACGGTCATTCCCCACGGTGTGCCGGGCGCTTCGGTCTCGTCGCGCGCCGTCCATTGGTGCGAATCGATCGCGTACAGGCGATGCGTTTCCCGTGAACCCATCCAGAGCGTCTGGCCGTCGAAGGCGAGCGATTGCGGCTGGGGGGCCGGCGAGGGCAGGCGCATCAGTTCTTCGACGTCGTTCATGCGACTCGACTTCGGACGAACTCACCCGTTCCCTCGCTTTCCGGTCGCCGCTCGGCGGGCACGGCTGCGCCCGGCGCGAAGCGGAGCGGAATGGCTGGCTCGGCGTCCTCCTCCGAATTTCCCGTTGCGGACCGGAAGGCGTGGAATCTGCGGGGACTTTCCGTGATCGCCTTCGCGCACGGGCTCTCCGATTTTTATTCCGGAATCGTCCCTTTCGCGATCTTCTACGTGGTGACGCGTGCCGGGCTCTCCCCGGCGTATCAAGGCGCGCTTGGTTTCTTGTGGTACCTCACGAGTTCGGTCGTGCAACCCTTCTTCGGCGCGTACACGGACCGTCACGGGCGCTGGTGGTTTCTCCCGAGCGCGGTCGGCATAACCGCAATCGCCGTGTCGCTGTGCGGCGTCGCTACCGGCTTGGCCGCGCTCGCGACGTGTATCATCGTCGGCGGAATCGGCTCGGCGATCATGCATCCGGAGGCCGGGAAGTACTCCGCAATGCTCAGTGGCACGCGGCGCGCGAGTGGTATTTCCATATTCCAACTCGGCGGACAGATCGGTTACGCCATCGGGCCCGCGCTGGTGGCGATCCTGTTGGCGAGGTTCGGGGGGATTGGAACGCTGGTCTTGCTTCCCCCGGGAGCGCTTTTGGTCGCGATTCTTTTTGCGACGATGCGTGGCGTGGATCGCGAAGCGGCGCGCGACCACGGCGAAGCAACGACGAATGCGCCCGTCAAACCGGGTGGCCGCGATCGCGTCGGGGTCGGTTTGCTGGTGGCGAGCACCGGGTTACGCTACTTTGTCACGGCAGCCTTTATGACGTATCTGCCAAACGCGCTGGTCGGGCGCGGCGCCTCACTCGCGGCGGCCGGTCAGATCGTCAGCGCGTTCTTGCTCGTCTCGGGGATCGGCCTGCTGGCGGGTGGCTACCTCGCCGATCGCTTTGGTGCGATTCGCGTCTCGGTCGCGAGCCTCTGCGCCGCGGTGCCATGTTTACTGGTCTTTTCGCTGCTGCCCGGCTCGCCGGGTATCGCGTTCTTGTTGCTTGGAAGCGTCTTGCTCGCAATCCAGAACGCACCGGGCGTCGCGCTCGTGCAAGCGATGCTTCCGAAAAACCTTGGCATGGCGCTGGGTCTGATGAACGGCGTTGCGTTCGGCGCCGGTTCGGCATTCGTCGCGGTTCTCGGTTTCGCCGTCGCGCGTTACGGGGCGGCCCCAACCCTTACCGAAGTTGCTTGGGTGCCGCTGATTGCCGCTCTACCGTTTGCGTTGGTGGGGCTGCGAGCGCGCCTCCGCTCTCGCCCGGTAAACGTTATCGGCGCTTAACCCAAACGACGAGATGCTGGCGCGCGTAGACGAAGGCCGTTTCGCGGGTGTAGCCCTCACGGTTGTATACCGGCACGACCGTGCGGGCGTAGTCGCCCAAGAGTCGACGAACCAGGTCAGCACGACCGTTCGACCGGGTTGCAGAGCGCGCCGAGCCGGGTTTAGGAGCTGTGGCCGGGAATCGGCGCCGAACGGGGCCAGGGCTGCGAGAACGAGCGTCAACCCGGCCGCGAAAATGCTTGCCACGGTGCGCCGCCGAGGCTTGCGTCGAGAAATTCGGTATCTCGCATGAGGCCACCCTACGACGCTCGGCTGGATTCCGCTACCCGTGCCCACCACAAGTTCGGAAGCGCCCAAAGATGAACCGCGTACGGCAAGCGGATCTCCGCGAGCAGCGCGGGAAATGCGGTCCCAACCTCCACTAATGGCGCGCACGTCGCGACCGGAACGATCGCGGCGGCCAGGAAGCGGCGCAAACCACGCGCCGTTGGTTAGCTGACCGACTGCACTACCGCAACGCCCCGAGAAGCGCGGCCGACTCCGCGTCAAGTCGCTGGGCGAAGACCTTCGGATGCGTGAGATAGAACGTGCACATCGCTTGCAGCACGAAGGCGTGGCGATCGGGGGACGCGACCGTTCGTAACCGGTTCGCGGCGATCCGCACTAAGCCGCGCACCCGGTCGACGGCCTC
>JBDTCF010000030.1:0-5037 GCA_039923715.1 Vulcanimicrobiaceae bacterium | reverse complement strand
CCTCGCGCGCTCCGGTCCGCGTACGGGCGAGGGCGGCGCTTCCAAGCGCCGACTCCGCATCGTCACCTTCGACCAGCGCGAGCGGCAAGAGATACGGTAGACGCGCGTCCTCGGTGGCTCCGCTCAGGGTCACGATCGCAAAGAAGCCGTGCGCGTCGGACCAGTCAAAGCGGAACGCATCGGCGATCGAAACTCCCGGCAGCTTCGCGTCCTTCGCGCCGAACCAGCGCTGCTTGGGGAGATAGGCCGGGAGGATCTCGTACTCGAGGAGCAGCTGCGTGCGGCCTCCGAACAGCGTCGGGTTGTCGCGCGCGAACACGAGCGTCAGCAGCTCGGGCAAACGCTCGCGCGGCTCGCCTTCCCAGCTCGCGGCCACTGCGGCCTCCGAAAGCAAGAACCAATAGAATGCGTGTCCGGGAAGCGTCAAGACGTACCGGTCGGCGCCAACCGTTGGAAATGGGCTCCAGCCGAGCATCTCAACCGGGATGCGTCCGCGCCAGCGCGCGAGATCCAGCGCGACCGCTTGCGGCGAGCGGGCCAGATTGGCGACGCACAGGATCGTTTCGTTGCCGTGTTCCCGTACATACGCGATCACTTTTCGGTTCGCGGGTGTCAAGAACGAGATCGTACCCCGGCCGAAGGCGCGATATCCCTGCCGCACGGCGATCAGCTTACGCCACCAGTTGACGAGCGAAGAGGGGCTGCGGGTTTGGGCTTCGACGTTGACCGTCTGGTATCCGTAAACGGCGTCCATAACCGGGGGGAGGTAAAGCCGAGCGGGGTCGCTGCGCGAGAAGCCGCCGTTCCGATCGATCGACCACTGCATGGGCGTGCGCACGCCGTCCCGGTCGCGCAGATAGATATTGTCGCCCATACCGATCTCGTCTCCGTAGTACACGATCGGCGTTCCGGGCATCGACATCAGCAGGCCCGCCATTAACTCCATCCGCCGCCGGTCGTTCTCCATTAACGGCGCCAGTCGCCGGCGGATTCCGATGTTGATGCGGGCCCGTGGGTCCGTCGCGTAAACCTTGTACATGTAGTCGCGTTCGCGGTTCGTGACCATCTCGAGCGTCATCTCGTCGTGATTGCGCAGGAAGATCGCCCACTGACAGTTCTCCGGGATTTCCGGCGTCTGCCGCATGATGTCGACGATCGGATAGCGGTCCTCTTCGGCGATCGCCATGAACATGCGCGGCATCAATGGAAAGTGAAACGCCATATGGCACTCGTCGCCGTCGCCAAAGTAAGCGCGGACGTCTTCGGGCCACTGATTGGCCTCTGCCAGGAAAATTTTCCCTTCGTACTCGTTTTCGAGAACCGCCCGCAAGACTCTGAGAACCCCATGCGTCTCGGGCAGGTTCTCGTTCGACGTCCCTTCGCGCTCGCACAGATAGGGCACCGCGTCGAGCCGCATCCCGTCAACGCCGGCGTCGAGCCAAAAACGCATCACGTCGATCACGGCCCGGACGACGCGCGGACTTTCGAAGTTGAGGTCGGGTTGGTGCGAGAAAAAGCGGTGCCAATAGTACTGGCCTGCGAGCGGATCCCAGCTCCAGTTCGACGTCTCGGTGTCGGTAAAAATGATCCTCGTTCCCGCATATTTCGTGTCGACATCGCTCCACACGTAGAAGTCACGGTAGGCCGAGCCGCGCTTGGCGCGACGCGCCCGCTGAAACCAGGGGTGCTGGTCGGAGGTGTGGTTGATGACGAGTTCCGTGATCACGCGCAGGCCGCGCTCATGGGCGGCGCGCACGAAGGTACGAAAATCGTGCATCGTTCCGTAGGTGGGATTGATGCTCTTGTAATCGGCGATGTCGTAACCGTCGTCCCGTAGCGGTGACGGATAAAACGGAAGCAGCCAGACGACCGTCGCACCAAGCTCGGCGATGTGGTCGAGCTTTTGGGTTAAGCCGACAAAATCGCCGATGCCGTCGTCGTTCGCGTCGAAGTACGCCTTGACATGCAGTTGGTAGATGATCGCGTCTTTGTACCAGAGCGGGTCCTGCGAGGGTCCGCTTCGTCCGTTTCTCGCGCGCACGCTCTCCCTTACCCCGGCGGGTGCTGAACCTCCCGCGGAACCGTCGATTCGCGCCGGCTGCGCTGTTGGGTTGGACCCATGTGCTGCGAGAGGTTGTATGCCGTGTTGACCAGGCCGACGTGGGAAAACGCCTGCGGGTAATTCCCGACCAGGCGTTTCGCGTCGGGCGCGTATTCTTCGGACAGCAATCCGACGTCGTTCCGGAGCGCCAACAGCCGCTCGAAGAGTGCGTGCGCGTCCTCCCAGCGGCCGACCGCTGCATACGCATCCGCGAGCCAGAACGAGCACGCCAGAAAGGCCCCTTCGCCGGGGGGCAGCCCGTCGACGGTCGAGCTTCCCTTGGTTTGCGTGTAGCGCCGCACGAAGCCGCCCTCGAGCAACTCGTGCTCGATCGCCTCGATCGTCGTGCCGACGCGCGGATCGTCCGGCGGAAGGAAGCCGACGATCGGGAGCAGGAGGGTGCTCGCGTCGAGTTCGCGCGAGCCGTAGTATTGCGTGAAGGTTCGCCGCTTCTGGTCGTAGGCGCGCGCGCAGATTTCTTCGTGGATGTGGTCCCGCAGCGCGCGCCATCGCTCGAGCGGTCCCTCGGCCCCGAGCTTCTCGATCGTCTGCACCGCGCGGTCCAGGGCGACCCACGCCATCACCTTCGAGTGGGTAAAGTGCTGAGGTTTGCCGCGAATTTCCCACAGTCCGTGATCCGGTTCGCTCCACCGCTCTTCGACGGTTGCGATCACCGCTTTCGCGAGCGTCCACTCGTCCTCGTCGATGGTCGCGCCGGCCTCGTGCGCTTGGAACAGCGTGTCGATGACCTCGCCGTAGACGTCGAGTTGAAACTGTCCGGCGGCGGCGTTTCCGAGCCGGACGGGCTTGGAGTTTTCGTAACCCGCCAACCACGGAACCTCGAACTCCGGAATGCGGCGTTCGCCCAGCAGTCCGTACATGATCTGCAACTGGTTGGGCGCGCCGGCGACCGCTCGCAGCAGCCAATTGCGCCACGCCTCGGCCGCGTGATCGTAACCGCCGTTGTGGAGCGCCAGCAGCACGAAGGTCGCGTCGCGGAGCCAGCAATAGCGGTAGTCCCAGTTCCGGACTCCGCCCAGTTTTTCCGGCAGCGAGGTCGTGGCGGCGGCGACCACGGCCCCCGTCGGGTGGAACGTTAGCGCCTTGAGCGTGAGCAACGAACGCGTCACGGCCTCGCGATAGGGTCCGTCGTAGCGACAGACCTTCGTCCACGCGCGCCAGTACTCATCGGTGTGCGCGATCGCTTTCGCGGGCTCGATCGCTTGGGGACGCGGCTCGTACGACGGGTGGTAGACGGCTTCGAATGCGATTCGCTCGCCCGCGCTGATCTCGAACTCGGCGATGCTCGTGAGGCCGCGACCTTCGAGTGCGACGTCGCCGCGCACGACTAATGCATCGGGCCCGGCGACTGCGACGTGCGCGCCCTCGAACGTTCGCACCCACGGGACGATCGAACCGTAGTCGAAGCGGGTTATCAGTTCGAGCGCCATGGCGACGCGGCCGCTGAGCCCTTCTAGCGAACGGATCAGGCGCGGTACCGGACTCTCGGCCAACATGCAGTCGACCAGCGTCACGGTTCCGGAACCGCACTCGAACGTCGTTTCGAGGACCATGCTGTTGGGCCGATACGCTCGCGTCACGCGCAGCGTGCGTTCCGAGGGCGCGATCTTCCAACGCCCGTTGTCCGGTGTCCCGAGCAGCGCGGCGAACATCGCGCCCGAATCGAAGCGCGGCGCGCAGAACCAGTCGATCGAACCGTCCAGTCCGACCAGCGCCGCCGTTCGGGTGTCGCCGATCAACGCATAGTCCTCGATGCGATTCACGAGCCGTGCCCCTCGGACTCGGCGCTTCTTGGCGACACAATGCGATAGATCGCGGCGGGTGCGGCGGGGCCGAGTTCGATCGTGCGGGTCGCGCCGCGCCATAAAGCGCGGTTTCCACCGAGCAATTCGTCGACCACGAAACGGTCCCGAGAGGTGTAGCCGAGGCGCCCGAGCGGTACCTCAAAGCGCGTCCGGCGGGCGGCGAACGGGTCGAGATTGATCGCGAACAGCAGGGCGTCGTCGCCCGTTACCTTGCTGTAAACCAACACGTTCGGATCGTCGCTCGCGTGAAACTCCACGTTGCGCCAATCTTGCAACGCGGCATGCTCGCGACGCAGGCGGTTCAGCACTCCGATTTCCGCCTTCACGTTGCCGGGGGCGTCCCAGTCCCGGACCCGGACTTCGTACTTCTCCGAGTCGAGGTATTCTTCGCGTCCCGGAAGCGCCGCCGCTTCGCACAACTCGAACCCGCTGTAGATTCCGTACGAGCTTCCCAGCGTCGCCGCCAAGGTGAGCCGGATGAGAAATGCCGGGCGTCCGCCGGACTGCAGAAACGTCGGCAGAATGTCGGGCGTGTTGGTGAAGAAATTGGGGCGAAAGTACTCGGCCATCTCGGTCCTGGTGAGTTCCTCGAGATAGCTCGTGAGTTCTTCCCGGTCGTTGCGCCAGGTGAAGTACGTGTACGATTGCGTGAAACCGATTTTCGCCAGGTGTTTCATCATGACCGGGCGGGTGAAGGCTTCCGCCAAGAAGACGGTCTCCGGGTAGCGGCGACGAACCTCCGAAATCATCCACTCCCAGAACGGGAACGGTTTCGTGTGCGGATTGTCGACCCGGAAGATGCGAACCCCGCGCTCGATCCAGAAGAGCAGCACGTCGCGCAACTCGTTCCAGAGCGCAGGTGCGTGCGGTCCCCAGAAGTTGAAGTTCACGATGTCTTCGTAGATCTTGGGCGGGTTCTCCGCGTATTTGATCGAGCCGTCGGACCGGAACGTGAACCACTCCGGATGGTCGCGAACGTAGGGGTGATCCGGCGAGCACTGCAGCGCGTAGTCGAGGGCGATCTCGAGACCCTCGGCGCGTGCGCTCGTTACGAAGTGCGCGAAGTCGTCGAGCGTCCCAAGCGCCGGTTCGATGGCGGTATGACCGCCC
>JBDTCF010000029.1:0-12515 GCA_039923715.1 Vulcanimicrobiaceae bacterium | reverse complement strand
CGCAGCGCGAGCGGAAGCAACCGCGCGCTTCGCGTGGCCCGCCATCGCCCGCACCGTCGCCGACGTCTACCGCGCAGCGCTGAACATGACCGAAGGAACCGAGGGAAACGTCCCCTGAAGGCGGCCTGCCGGGGACTTGGCCTCTTGCAGCGGATGGTTTTGCAAAGACATTCACGACGTGCGCGACCTGGCAGAGCCATTCGAGTCAGTGGGGTTCGCCGGTCTCGGCGCCGCTTTTACGGTTCGTTAGTAGATTGGCGAGCCGGGGGCTCCGGGGGGACGCTGCCGTCGTCGGGGGCGACGATCAGTTTGAGCGGATAGGACGAGCCGCCCTCGGGCATCGTCACGATCGTCGTGCTGATGTACCCGTGTGCGGGAACGGTGTACTGCCTTAATTTGTAGTGCGAAAAGACGGGCAGCGCGTGCGCTTGGACCAGAACCCGGTCGATCAGGAACGTCCCGGTTGCGCGTCCGCCGCGCGGGCTTGCGTAGAGCGCGATGTGCTGCGCCCTCGGATAGTTGTTGACGATGCGAATGGTGATCTCGGCGAGCACCCCGTAGTCGCCGGCCAGCGCCTCACCCTCGCGCAAGTTCGGAAGCGGGATCTGCCCGATTGGGATCTCCAGATCGGGGCCGCCGATCTCGTAGGTCGGATCGAAGAAGAACTCGGGAATCGGATAGATGCCGCGCGCGTGCGGAACGTCGCCTACGAGGAGCGCGCCCGAGACCGGACCGTCGGTCGGAGCGGTGGCATCCTGCGCGACCAGCGTGAGGTGGAGCGGCGCGCCCTCAAGTTCGCGCAACTGAAGCAGGTTGCTGACCGTCATCTTGGCGGGCAAGAGCTGGTCGACCAGATTCATCGTCGCATTCGCCGGAATCGTCACCACCGTGCCTTCATTCTGTGCGAGGCGAACGAGAAAGCGTTGCGTCGAGAGATGGCCGATCTCCATCTCGTTTGCCTCGGCGTCCCCGCTGCCCGAAACGAACTGGACCAGGGCCGGCTCGTTCGACCGGTTTTCGGCTTTGAGAAGGATGCGGCGATCGGGCTGGCCAGCCGGATTGTAGTGGTAGTACAGAAAACGCGATGGGACGTCGCGCTCCAAATCGGCGGTGAACAATATCCCATTTTCGCGAAGCGTTTCCGGAAAATCGCTGACGAGCAGCGAACTCGGCCGTATGCGCGGCTGCGCGACGTTCTCAACGTGGACGTGCGTCGTTCCCTGGACGGTGAAAAATCCGTCACCCTGAATGATAACCGGGACGTCGACATCCATGCGATCGTCGACGTTCAGCGGATGCGGAACGGTCACGTCCTCGGGGGTCGCGATCACGGCGGCGCCGGGCTTCTTGCGCGCTTGGTGAACTGCGGCGGCGACCGCCTGTTCCGCAATGAAGGCGATGGTGGCGGGCTGACCCGTGATGCGCAGCGTCGCCTCGTCGCCAACGCTACCGGCATTGTCGGCGACGCGGATTCCAACCTCGCGAGTCAGGCCGCGCGAGTCGCTCACCGTCACCGTGGTGACGCCGATCGTCTTGCCGGTGACCAACACCGTTCGCGCCTCCTGATCGACGAGAATCAAAGCGATCTGCGGATCCTTGACCGTCGCCGCAATCGCACCGAACGCGCTTTGCACGCGCAGCGTGATGGTCGCGCCCGGGTTCACGCCGGCGTTGGGCGGATCGACGACGATCGGCGGCGGCGTCGGGGGGACGGTCGGAGCGGGCGTCGGGCTCGCCGATGCTTCCGGTGACGCACCGGGGGGAGGTGGCGGGGAAGGTAGCGGCGCCGGGGTTGCGAGCGGAGCGGGGGTTGCGAGCGGAGCCGAGGTCGGCGGAAGGCTCGGCTCCGGCTGTGCCCCGACGACAATCGGGACGCCCGTTAGGGCGACGACGAGTGCGGCGATGAGCAACGAAAAACGAGGCGCGATGGTGGGTCTCCCACGCGTACGAAGCGGCTGTCCCTACGGCGAACTACGCGATCTTGGCTTCCCGGTTCACCGCGGTCGCCAGGAGCGTCTTGTACCCGACTGTGGGGAACAGGACCGTCACCAGGTCCTTCTCCGCACGCTCGACCGTGCCTTGTCCGAACTTCGGGTGCGAGACGACGTCGGTGATGCGAAACCCGCCGATCGTCGCGGCGTGCGGCTGCGAGCGAGCCAAGCAGTTGTCGCACGCGCCGCAGTTGGGGCGCTCGAAGTCCTCGCCGAAATAGTTGAGAATGAAGCGGCGGCGGCAGCCCTGCGTTTCGGCGTACTGCAACATCATCGCAAGCTTGCTTTGATCGTACGACTTCTTCGTTTCGTAGTTCGCCAGATTGAGGACCAGTTCGCGATTCTTGCGCGCGGCCTCGGAGAGCCCGTAGCGCGCTCGATTCCGCAGGACGATGAAGTTCGCTTTCTTGAGGAGTGCGAGCACAACCTTAAGTTTGGTGAGCGGGAGCTGCGAGATGCGGCGTAGATCGGTGAGCGAGACGCCCTCTTGCTGGGCGTCGAAGTACTCGAGCGTTCCGAAAACCTTTTGTACCTCTTCGACGTCGGGATACTTCCCGGTCAAGAAATAGTTCTGCACCCGCGTGTCGCTCATCCGGTACAGCAGAATGCAACGCGAGAGATCGCCGTCGCGGCCGGCCCGTCCGGCTTCTTGAGTGTAGGCTTCGACCGACCCCGGCAAATCGTAGTGGATGACGAAGCGGATGTTCGGTTTGTCGATGCCCAACCCAAAGGCGTTCGTCGCGACGACCGCGCGGATCGCTTCGGCCATGAATATTTCGTGCACGCTGATTCGGTCGTGCTTTTGAAGTTTTGAGTGATAGACGGCGGCCGGCAGGTTTAACTGGTCGTGCAAGAACTTCTGCACTTCGAGCGCGTTCTTAATCGTGGCGGTATAGATGATTCCGGTTCCGGCCAAGCCATTCGTGAAGAGTTCCTTGAGATTCTTAAGCTTGGCGGCCTCGGTTTCGGCCCGAATCACTTCGTAACGAAGGTTGGCGCGATCGAACCCTTTGACGATCGAGCGCGTGTTCGGAATCCCGAGTTGCACCAGGATGTCTTCCCGGACGGCCGGCGTCGCGGTCGCGGTCAAGGCCAATACGGTCGGATTCCCGAGTTGAGCGATGACGCCCCCGAGCGCGAGGTATGCCGGCCGAAAGTCGTGACCCCACGCGCTGATGCAGTGCGCTTCGTCGACCACGAACAACGGCACCTCGAGCGTTTGCAACAGCGCAACAAACGCTTCGTCTTCAAGCTTCTCCGGCGTGACGAACACGATTCGAACCTCGCCACGCCCGATGCGCGCCAACGCGGCCGCTTCTTGATCGTCGGTTAAGGTGGAGTTAAGCGCCGCAACGTCGGTGACGCCCAGATCGGCCAGCATATCGATCTGATCTTTCATCAGGGCGATCAGCGGGCTGACGACGAGCGTGGTCTTTCCGAGTAGCAAAGCCGGAAGCTGATAGCACAGGCTCTTGCCCGCTCCGGTAGCCAGAATCGCTAAGGTGTTCTCACCCTGCAGTACCCGGCGGACGATCTCTTCCTGGCCCGGTTGGAAGCGTTCGAAGCCGAAGAGACCGCGGAGTGCGGCCTCCAGCGACGCGGAATCCGTCGCAACGGGTGATGCGGTGCCGAGGGCGGCGATCATTCGTTTTTCTCGCTCGGGTGACGAAACGCGCCCCGGGCCCAAAGGTCCGAGTGCGAATGAGGAAGTGCTACGTCAGTAAGTACAGGACGGCACAAGCAAAGGTTTCCGTCGCTATCTACCCGAGCCACGAGGGGTTCAAACGATACCCGGAGGCGTAGGATTACGTTGCGTCCCTGCCAAGTCTCGGGCGTGTCCCTCTACCGTACGTGGCGCCCTCCGACATTCGACGACCTCGTTGGGCAGGACCCAGTCGTCCAAACTCTCCGAACCGCACTGGTGCGCGGCAAGCTCGCCCATGCGTACCTGTTTTCGGGCCCCCGCGGCAGCGGAAAGACCTCGGCGGCCAAGATTCTGGCGCGTTGCATTAACTGCCGGCTTGGCCCGACGCCGGATCCCGACAATACCTGCGATTTTTGTCGCGCCATTCTGGAGGGGACGGCGCTGGACGTCCTCGAGATCGATGCGGCGTCGAATCGCGGGGTCGATTCCATTCGGGAACTCCGCGAGGCGGTGAAGTTCGCTCCTGCCCAGATGCGCATGAAGGTCTACATCCTCGATGAGGCCCACATGCTGACCACCGAGGGTTCGAACGCTCTGCTCAAGACGCTCGAAGAACCGCCTTCGCACGTCGTCTTTATTTTAGCCACGACCGATCCCGACAAGCTTCTTCCGACGATTCTCTCGCGCTGCCAACGCTATGCGTTCGGACGCATCCCGGTCGGCAAGATGATCGAGCGCATGCGGACGATCGCCGCGGCCGAAGGGATTGTCGTGGACGACGGTGCGCTCGCGGCGATCGCGTATCGGGCCGACGGTGGCCTTCGCGACGCGCTCACGATGCTCGAGCAGGCGGCCACGTTCGCTGAAGGTTCGGTCGACCGCTCGGTCGTCGAAGCGGCCTTCGGTTCGTCGGGAGACGCCTACGTCAACGCGCTCGTTGCCGCGACGTTGCGCGAAGATGCGGGCGCGGCGCTGCGCGCGATCGACGACGCCGCGCAGGCCGGGATTGCCGCCGAGCGGCTGGCGACCGCGACGATCCGAGGGTACCGGCACTTGCTGGTCGCGCAGGTCGAGCCGGCACTGCTCGCCCGGGAACTCTCGGTGGAAGACGCCGCCGCAATCGAAATGGCCGCCGAGGGGGTGCCTCCACACAAGTTAGTCCGGGCCTTGCGGCTGCTCGCGGAGGTCGTCGCGGACCGGCGGCCCTCAGCCGATCTGCGACTGTCTCTGGAGACCGCCGTCTTGCGCCTGGTCGCCGCCGAGGATGCTTCCAACGATGGCTCGCTGGCCAGTCGCGTCGCCCAACTCGAAGCGACCCTCGCGCGTGGCCAGAACGCACCTGCCCGCCCGCAGCCCGCGACGACGCAGGTGCGGCCGCGGGCTGCGGACCCGCCGAAGCCGACGACGCACGTAGCTGTGCCGACGCCGATCCCGGTGCCGACGCCCGTCCCGTCGCAGGCGCCGGATTTGCCGCTGACGCTCCATCGGGTCCGCCAGGCGTGGCGGAACATTCGGACCCGCGCCGAGGACGAACGGCGCTCGCTCGCCGCTCCGCTTGCGCGCGCGCAAGTCGACGGGCTCGAGGGCGAGACGCTGACGCTCGTTCTGAACGACGAAACGATGGCGGGGTTTCTGCGCGAATACGCCGCAATCGTCGAACGCGCGGTGGCAGGCGTTCTTGGGGCGCCGCTGCGCATACACGTCGTCGTCGGCGGTCGGGGGGCGAGGCCCGAGGAACCCACGACCGGCTCGGACGGTACCGACGACGAACTCGGTCTCCTTGACTACGCACGCAAGAACCTCGGCGGAGAACGACGATGAACCAAAATCAAATGATGGCGCAAGTCCGCAAGATGCAGGCGGATATGGCGAAAGCGCAAGAGGAGTTGGCTTCGACCCTCGTCGTCGGAACCGCGGGCGGCGACGCCGTTCGCGTCGAGATGACGTGCGACTACAACGTGAAGTCGGTGAAGATCGCACCGGAGGCAATCGATCCCAACGACGCCGAGACCCTGGAAGATCTCGTAACGGTTGCCTTCAATGCCGCCGTCGCGGCTGCCGGCGAGACCTCCAGCAAGCGGATGGGGGCGCTGACCGGCGGAATGCGCATCCCCGGCCTCGGTTGAGCACCAACGGGCTCTCGGGGCCGGTCGCGCGCGCGATCAACGAGTTCGCGAAACTGCCGACGGTCGGGCCGAAGACGGCCGCGCGACTGGTGTTTTTTCTGCTCTCGCGCCCGCGCGCTGAAGCGCAGGAACTCGCCGATGCGATCGTCGCCGTCAAGGACCGGGTGCGTCTGTGTTCGCGCTGTTTTGCGCTCACCGAGGACGACCCGTGCGCGATTTGCGTCGATGCGCGACGCGACGCCACGACCCTGTGCGTCGTGGCCGAAGCAAAAGACATCTACACCATCGAGCGGACCGGGGCGTATCGCGGACGCTATCACGTCTTGGGCGGCCTCATCTCGCCGATGGACGGCATCGGCCCGGCGCAGTTGCGAACCAAAGAACTGGTCGAACGTGTCGGGAGCGAGGGCACGAACGAAGTGATCGTCGCGACGAACCCCAATGCCGAAGGCGAGGCGACGGCGCTCTATCTCTCGCGCTTGCTGAGCCCCATCGGTCTGGTCGTTACGCGGCTCGCCTACGGCCTCCCGATCGGTGGCGACCTGGACTACGCCGACGAGGTCACGTTAACGCGCGCTTTAGAAGGACGCCGCACGCTATAGCCGCATACCACGTAACGTGAACGTCGCGGATCTGCGCCCGGCGAGCATCGGTCAGTTGCTCGATCGCGCCGTTACTCTCGGCGTCAAGTTTTTCGTGCCCTTGGCGCTCGTCTACGCGGTCTTCCAGATCCCGGTGAGCCTGGTCTCGTTCTACGCATCCGCCGGGATGTGGCGAAGCCTCGTCCAGATTGCAGAGGCGATGCAGCGCCACGCCAGCAGTCGCGAGATCTCGCAAATGATGGCGCACGTGTCCAGTCCCTCCGGCACCCTCAGCCTGATGCTGTATGCCGTTCTCATCTTCGCAATGCCCCTTGCGCAGGGCGCGCTCGTGGCGGCGATCGGGGCGGCGTATCTCGACCGCAGCGCACTGACGCTCGGAGACGCGTACCGGCGCGGGTTTCGCGTGTGGCTTCCACTGATCGGCGTTACGCTCGTCTGGCTCGCAATCGGCGCGCTCGCCTACTTGGGGTTGCTGCTGGCCGCGCTCGCGGTCGGTCTCGTCGTGGCGCTCGTGTATGCCGCAGTGCACGCACTGGGTATCGCGCTCGGCGTCATCGGCATCCTGCTCTTCTTCGTCGCGCTCGTTGCGGCCGTGTCCGTTGCCTATCCGGCGGTTGCGTACTCGTACTTTGCGGTCGTCCTCGAGAACGCTGCGTTCGTCAACGCCGTCAGCTCCGGCATCTCGCGCACGTTCGGGCGCTCGTTTTGGCGTTCGCTTTTGACCGGCCTCGCCGGGACCGCGTTCCTCACCGGCTTCTCGCTGCTCCAAACGCTCGTCGTCGGGCTCGTATCGGCGCTGTTCTTTTCCGTCGTTTCGATCGCCCGGCACGACCCAGCCGTCGCGGTTATCACCGGCAGCGTGGCGGCGGTTCCGATCGGCATCGCCGGCGCAATCGTGATCACGGCATTTTTCGAGATCGCCTACTTCGACGTACGCGTGCGCAGCGAGGGCTTCGATCTCGAGCGCGCAGCGGCGGCCGACGCGCTCGCGGTGCCCGGCGCGACGTGACGCCGTGGCCGCACGGCGATCCGAACGTCGTCGCGCGCGCGATCCTCGCGCAGCCGGCCTACCGGCAGACGCAGCCGCCCGACGACCCGACGAGTTCGTGGCTGCAGTCGCTCGTGGACATTATCGGGAAGGCGCTACAGCGTCTCTTCGGAGGAGTGCACGTTCCGGTTCACGGCGTTTGGACGGCGACGCAGGTGCTCGGCATCGTCCTGCTGATCGCGGCGGGGCTCGGAATCGCCGTGTTAGCGTATCGCGTTATCGCGAGTTGGGCGAACGCCGGGCCGCGCGCTGCGCGAACCCAGCGAGTTCCGCTCGACGCTCGGGGATCCGCCGCCGACATGCGAGCGGCGGCCGCCGAGGTCGCGCAGCGTGGCGAGTACGCGCACGCCGTCGGCCTGCTCTTTCGGGCCGCGCTGCTCGGGCTCGACGCGGCCGGCGCGGTCGCCTTCGACGCGGCGCGGACGCCGGGCGAGTATCGAAGGCTGGTTCGTGCGCGCGCCGGCGAAGCGGCTGCGCCCTTCGACGAGTTGAGCGCGCGCTTCGTGCACGCATCGTTTGCCGCCCGGGCGCCCTCGCGACGCGAGTTCGAAGCGGCCCGGCTCGCGCTAACGCGCCTTGACGCGGCGCTAACGGCGGCCGGGTCCCTCGCCGCGTGAGCGGTTCGGCGCGCGTCTCGTTTCGCGAAGGTGCGCTGCTGGCGCTCGCGTTGCTCGCGCTCGTTGTCGTGGCGGTTTGGTCGTCGAGCCGATCGGCCAAACCGGGGCCGTCGCGCTCGACCTACGACGCGGACCCGCGAGGTTATCGCGCCTGGTACGAACTGTTGGGGCGCGAAGGAATTCGCGTCGCACGCTTTGAGAACCGGCCCGTCTTTCTCGACCGCGAGATCGATACGCTGATCCTGGCCGACGTCGCGCCGCTCGACCTCCTCGGCGCATCTTTTTCGGGCGCCGACGCCGCGGCGCTCGCCGACTGGGTCCGCGCCGGCGGGCGGCTGGTGTTCCTCGGGGACGGCCCGCTGCGGATGATTGCGAGCGAGGCGCTGGGCAGCTCGCGCGAGCGCCGCAACGAGAGCAAAGCAGCGATCGCGCGCGAGGCGTTCGGGCGCGGAGCGATCGTCTTCGTTCGCGACGCCGCAGCCTTCGAGAACGGTTCGCTCGCGAACGACGACAACGCGCGCCTCGCCTACGCGCTCGCGCGACCGCGTGGGGTGCGCGGGGTCGTCGCCTTCGACGAAGCCGTGCGCGGACACTTGGTGCCGGCGCATTGGTGGGACGCGCTGCCGCGCCGGTTGGTCGCGGCGATCGGGCTAATCGCGGTCGTTCTCGCAGTCGCGCTCTTCGGGTCCGCGACTCGCTTGGGTCCGCCGCTGGTCGTCACCGACGAACGCGCAACCTCGTCCGAAGCGTACCTCGACGCGCTGGCGGCGCTCTACGAGCGCGCGCGCGCCGTTCCGCGTGCGCTCGAGGACGCGCTTGCTTCGACCCGGCGCGCGCTCGCACGTCGTGAAACGACCTCCGCCGACGGCGCGCTAGCGGCATCGCTGGGAGAACTCGAGGGAATCGCGAGCGTTGCGCACCCGACGGAAGCAACCCTCGTTCGCGCGCTATCACTCGCGCTCGTCATCCGAAAGGAATTGGAACGGCATGGCACCGGTTGACCTCGCGGCGCGGTTGCGCGTCGGCTTCGCACGCGCCGTCGTCGGCAACGAGCGCACGGCGCTCGCGCTGTTGCTCGGGCTGATCGGCGACGGTCACGTCTTGATCGAAGGCGTTCCAGGGACCGCCAAGACGCTGTTCGTGCGCGTGTTGGCGCGCTTGATCGGCGCGCCATTCCGGCGCATTCAGTTCACGCCCGATCTCATGCCCTCCGATGTCGTCGGGACGACGGTGTGGAATCCTCAGACGGCGACGTTCTCGGTGCGACAGGGGCCGATTTTTGCGAGCGTACTGCTCGCCGATGAGATCAACCGCACGCCGCCAAAAACGCAAGCCGCCTTGCTGGAAGCGATGGAGGAGCGTCAGGTTACGATCGACGGCGAGAGCATGCCCCTGCCGGAGGTGTTCCTCGTCTGCGCCACCCAAAATCCAATCGAGTTCGAAGGCACCTATCCGCTCCCGGAAGCGCAGCTGGACCGTTTCTTCGTGCGCGTGCAGACCGAATATCCCAGCGACGACGAAGAGCGCGCGCTGCTGACGCGCGTCGCGCACGGTTTCGACGCGCGCGATCTGGCCGCGATCGGCATCGAAACCGTTGCATCGGTCGAAGACGTGCTGACCGCCCGGCGCGTCGCGCGCGGGGTCTACGTTTCGGAGTCGCTCGTGGAGTACGTTCGAGCCATCGTAGCGCGAACGCGCCGCGCGCCCGAACTCGCGCTCGGGGCGAGCCCGCGCGCGGGGATCGCGCTGCTGGTGGCGGCTCAAACGCACGCCTCGCTCGAGGGGAACGACTTCGCGACGCCCGACGATGTGAAAGCCGTCGCATCGATGGTCCTGGCGCACCGAACAATCGTTCGTCCTGAAGCCGAAATCGAAGGCGCGACCGCCGAGCGCGTCGTCGCCACCGTTCTCGCGACGGTCGAGGTTCCGAAGGAAGCAACGTTGCGCGTCGCCGCGACGTGAGGCCGGTCTTCCCCGCGCTCTGGCTCGCGCCGCGTGGGCTGTGGGCGCTGGTGATTTTAGGCGTGCTGCTGGCGTTGGCGGCGGTCGTCCCGGCGATGGTCGTTGCGTTCGTTGCCGGCGTCGCGCTGCTGGCCGGTGCGATCGCCGCCGACGTTGTGCTCGGCCCGACCGCGCAGGCGCTCCGAATCGTGCGCGAACCGCTCGGCTATCTGGCGCTCGCCCGGCCGGCGCGCGCGCGCTACGTGCTCGAAAACCGTAGTCGAAGCGCGCTGCGCGTCGGCATCGTCGAGTCGCCCGCGGCCCGGATTGCGTTCGAAGAACCGATGTTGTTCGCGCGCGTGGACGGCTTCGCGCGGGCGACCGTCGAGCAGACGTTCGTTCCGCGCGAGCGCGGCGCGACCCACTTCGGAACGCTGTACCTTGCGGTCGAGAACCGCATCGGGGTTCTACGGCGCCGGTTCGCCGCTCCGGCGGACGTCGAGGTGCGCGTGTATCCGAATCTCTCGGCCGTCGAGTCTTCCGGCGTGCTGGCGCGGCGTAACACGCTGCTCGAAGCTGGCCTGCGGAAACTGTGGTTGCGCGGGGTCGGCAACGAGTTTGAGAGCCTGCGCGAGTACGCCGCGGGCGATGCGTTTCGAAATGTCGATTGGAAGGCGTCGGCGCGGCGCGGGCGCCTGATGGTCGCGCAGTACGAGGTCGAACGGAGCCAGCAAGTCATCGTCGCGCTCGATGCGGGCCGGTTGATGTATCCGCGGATCGGAGGCGCGCGCAAGTTCGACTACGCCTTGACCGCCGCGCTCTCGGTGGCGCGGGTCGCCAGCGAGCTCGACGACGCGGTCGGATTGGTCGTGTACGGTGCGCGCGAGCGCCTTCACGTCGCGCCGCGCCGCGGGACCGCGCACCACGCGGCGCTCGTCCGCGTCGCGTGCGACCTGCAACCCGAATTCGAAGAGCCCGACTACGAGGCGGCGTTCGCGAACCTGCGGCGGCGCTATCCGAAACGCAGCTTGGTCGTCGCGTTTACCGACTTCTTCGATCCGCTCGCCTCGCAGACGGTGCTGACGGCGTTGGGCGCGCTGGCGCCGCGCCATCTCGTGATCTGCGTGTTGATGAACGATGCCGCGATCGAACGCGCGCTCGCGCACGCGCCCTCGAACGCGCACGATGCCTATCGTGCGAGTGCCGCGTTTACGCTGCAAGACGAACGCGCCGCCGCGATCGCCGCCCTGCGCACCCGCGGGATCATCGTCGTCGACGTTCCGGCGCCGCGGCTAACCGTTGCCCTGTTGGACGCCTACCTGGAAGTCAAAGCGCGCGGACGGCTGTGATTGAGCTTAGGGTCACGGGCCGACTCGGACCCCGGAGGGAGACGAGAACCCCGTATTCGGCCCTTCGATGTACCCGGATGGTTGAGTCTGGCCCGGCGCAAAGATTGCGATCGCGCCGGGCTTGCCCCGATGCGGACGGGCCCCAACGTAGACGGTCCCCTCGGCGTCGACGGTCACGGCGCCGGGCGTGGTGAAGCGCGGAGATGGGAGGCTGAGAGTACGCAACTCGGTGAACGTCGGCAGTGAATAGACCCCAACGAAACCGTGTGGAAACGGCCCCTCCCCGACGTAAGCGACACCGCCGCGAATCGCGATCGAATAGGCTGAACCGCTAACGTGAATCGTCTCGTCAAGTGCCCAAAAATGTGACGACACGCGCCGAAGGCCGTCAATCTGGCCGTGAGCACCACCTGTTACGTATACGCGCCGGTCCACGGCGAAAATAGCCGAAGTTCCAAATCCGCATCCGACCGGCAGTAAGGTCATCTGGAAAGCAAGGTCCGCGAACCCATCAGAGTCCATTCGGGTTTAGCGTCCCCTCTGGCGCTCAGGTCGAACGCTTCAATCTTGCCCGTTCCTTGATTGTAGCCATCCCCAGCGACCCCGACGTACAGATGACTCGCGCTGTGCACTTGCAGGATACGCCGTGTGGCCGACGCGTTCGTGCCTTGCAGGCCGTAGGCTGAGGCGGTCGCTAAAAGTGCCGCTGCGAATATGCTGTCGGTACCGAAAGCGAGAAATACTTGACTCATCCTAATCCGGTTCTTCCGCATTGGTATTTCAACGCGGCGATGCTAAAGGTGCGAGCGTAGAGCACTTTTCCCCCCGGTCAGGCACCCGTTCGTCCTGCATCTGTCGGTGTCGTACCGGTAGCGGCGGAAGGCTCTGCTAGAACGTGTGCGAGGCGCCCTTCGAAACGAAGAAGCCGTGGCCGGACCGATTCGCGCACGTTACGCCGATTCGCTCGGACTTACACGTGATGCCGGGAACACGCCGGCTCTTGCCGTACGGCAGCACGTGAGTGGCCCCCAGCGTCGTGTCGCTCGTACAAATGGCGCGAGCAAAGCCCGTTGCCTGGACGACGTACCCTCCGGCCCAGGTCCCGAATTCGCACGGTCTCGGTTGCGGCGGGCGGGGAACGATGCCCCCGGTCACGTCACACCGCATCTGACGGAGGTAGTAACCGCAGCCGATAT
>JBDTCF010000028.1:0-33268 GCA_039923715.1 Vulcanimicrobiaceae bacterium | reverse complement strand
GGATTCCGCGCACTGCGGCTTCGAGATATGGAATCGAGGTCGGTCCCCAATCGGTCGCGACCGCGTCATACGTCGGGCCGACCGTGAAGGGAAAGACGATGACGTTCGGTGCGTTGGCATCGTCGAGCGCGCGTTGAAGTGCGAGCGTGCCTTCGCTGCCGCGCAGGCAGACTTGATCGTAGCGGACGTCGACGTTCGCTCCCGGCGCCAGCGTAAGCGCTGCGTCGACGTCGATCGTGGCTTCCTGCCCGCGGTCGTCGCGACCGCAGCCAGCGTCGGAAGAAGGGGCGACGATAACGCGTTCGCTGACGCGTGCGCCGCTCGCGCCGGGCGGCGCGCCGTCGGCCGCGAGAAAGGCGGCGACGTCACCGGCGCGCATCGCATCGGAGGCATCCTCGATCAGCGCGATGCGCATCCCGGCGCCGCCGTTCTCGACCGCATCGTAGGCTTCGCGAAAACGGGTGGGCAGGAACCACGCGCCGCGAAAGTCGTTCGGCAGCGTGGGCGTGTCGGCGAGCCGTGGCGTAAAGGCGGAAATCGTTCCGCGCACGGCGCGAATACCGTCGACCGGAATGGTGAGCGGCGTCGTCGGAGCGATCACGCGGCGTGGCCCGGCGAGATAGAGTGCAAACACGGTGCGCAGTGCGCGCCCCGCCTGGTCGAGCGTGAAGTCTCCCCCAACGACCAAGCGGTTCGACGATGCGTACACGTTTTCGGCTCCGTGGACGTGCATCCACGTAGCCAGTCCGTCGATTTCGCCTTGCGAGCGGCCGAAGCGCGCGTCGAAAGCCGCTTTCGAGAGCGTGGCGCGATGGGAAGACGAGGCCGGATCGAGGATCGAGGCCGCGAGCGCGTCGAGGCTTGGGTCCTTCGGTTGAAGTTCGACGACGAGATGGATCCGAGGCGCCGCATCGAGCCGCGTTTGCCGGGTGAGTCCCTCGAGTTGCGGTGCGGGCGGCGAAAAGCGGCTCGAGGCCGCGCGCACGCCGTTGCTTGTCACTGCGAGCAGCGCAAGCGCGATGGCGAACGCCTGGAATCCCTTTAAAATGAGAGCCACCTTAACTCCGGCGACGCGCAGGCCGACCGGTCGAGGTACAAGAATCATCGTATCCGCTTTCGAGCGAGGTTTTTCATGCAACGTCGTCGCTTCGTCCAGAGTCTCGTCGCCACCGCCGCCGCCGCGCAAGTTGCCGGCGTCGCGCCGGCCCTCGCCCTCGACGAGGGTGAGATCGGCAAGGAAGTTTTTCTCGAACTCCGCGACGGCGGCGACCTGCTCTTCGATTCGCCGTACTACGAGCACCTCAACGAAGTCGGCGAAATCATCGCCGCCGCCGTGAAAGGGCGCTACCCGTACCCGTTGCGCTACTACATCGTCAAAGGTGACTCGGCGAACGCGTTTTCGGTACCGGGTGGGAACATCTACGTGAACGAGCCGCTGCTACGCCTTGTGCGCAACCGCGACGAACTGGGCGGCGTCCTCGCGCACGAGACCGGGCACATGGTTCTGCACCACGTCGCGCGCGGGATGAAAAACGCGCAGGCGGCCGGCATTATCGGCACGATCGGCAGCGTCGCGGCTCAAATCCTGCTGGGGCCGCTGGGCGCGCTCCCCGCGCAGTACGCGCTGAACACCCTACAAGACGCGCAAGACAACAACCTCTCGCGGCACATCGAGGCTCAAGCCGATGAAGAGGGCGCACGCATCGTCGCGGCGACGAACGAGTTAAATCCGTACGGCATGATCTGGTTTTTCGAAGTCATGGAAAAGACGTACGGCAGTCACGGCGCGTACTGGGAACAGAATCACCCGTTCGACTCGCAGCGCATCACGGATCTCGAGCACCTCTTTGCTGCAAACCCGCAAGTCTTCGGAAAGTTCAAGAACACCGAAGGACGCGAGGCGACGTACTGGTAGCCGGCCCGGCCGCTTAGCGCGCCGGCACCTCGTAGCGGCCGTCGCCGATTTCGCGCAGCAGGCCCGCCGCGGCGAGCGCAGCCAGAACCTCGCGCGCCAAAGCCCGCTCGTTCTTGTTCGGCATCCCGGCCCAGCGCAGCGCGACCTCGCCGGCGTCCAGCGACGCGCCCGGTTCCAAAAGCCCCGTGACGAACTCCACGTGCATGTTCAGCCGGCGCATCCGGTTGTCGAGCGGAAGCAAGGCCACCTCGACCGGCGAGCGCGCAGGTTCTTCGGGCGCCGACGTATTCTGCGTGTTGGGCGGTTCGGCTTGGTCCTCAGAAGGGATGGCGAGCCGGTCGCCTCCCACCAGTTGCGGAAAACGGGCCAGCAGGGCGTCGGTCGCCGCCGGCAGCAGTTCGCCGAGCGCTACTGCGGCGGTTTGCCAGGGCACCGCATTGACGGTCGCTTGGCGCGTTCCGAGCGCGCGCAGAATGTGTTGTGCGACCGTTTCCGGCGACACCGTCAAGTGTCCGGGCGGTCCCACGAATCCGCCGCGGCGCATGAATCCGGTCGCGATCGCTCCTGGGTCGACATAGGTCACCGCGATAGAGTCCGCGCGTAGTTCCACGCGCGCAATGCGGGCGGCCGAGCGAATCGCCGCCTTCGCGCTCGGATATGCTCCGAGCCCGGCAACCGGTATGCGTGCGACACCCGAACCGATGAAGAACACGTGCCCGCGGTGGCTGCGGAGCTCGGGGAGTGCTTCGCGGACGAGCGCGAGCGGTGCGACCGCGTGCACCACGTACTGTTCGTGCAGCGCTGCGTCGCTTTGTTCGGCGATCGGGCCGGCGGCGACCGCGCCGGCGTTGTTGACGATGACGTCGATGCGGCCGAAGCGCGCGAGAGCGCCGCGTACGATCGTCGCCGCGGCATTGGGTGCCCGCAAGTCGAGCGTGAGGGTCGCGATTCCGCCGGCGGCGCCCACGAGTTCGGTTGCGAGTTCGCCGAGCAATGCTCCGCGTCGTGCGACGGCTAGGACGTCGTAACCGGCACGGACGGCACGTTCGCTCAGCGCCCGGCCGACGCCCGACGAAGCGCCTGTGATCACCAGCGTGCGCGCGCTCACCGCGTCGCCTCGCGCGTCGCGACGTAGTTGCGGTAGGCGTTCGCGAGCGAGGTTGGGAGGTGGGCATAGTAGGCCGTTTCATCGACGAGCGCTCGGAGCGCCGCCGGCCGTATTTCTCGCCGTTCGCGCGCGAAAGCCCGCAACGCCGCTGCGACGGGCTTGGGCGAACCGTCGTTGCGGACGAGGCCGAAGCGGAGCTCGTGCGGGGCGCGATCGAAGGGCGGCGTCTGCGCGAGCGCGTGGGCGTAGTCGGTCCAACACCACCACAGCGCGCCGAGCGCGCCCCGGTCGTGCAAGCGGTCAAGCACCGCGTATGCGTAGTCTGCCATTGCCGCTTCGTCCAAGCAGGGCATCGCCGAACCCTGCGAGGGACACTGCGGATTGCCGAATTCGGAGAAGAGGACCGGCTTGCGCGCAAGCCCCGCAATGAGTTCGCAGAGAAACGGAACGACCTCGGGATCGTCGACCCCTCGCGCGAACTCGCTGTACGCGGGATAGCCGTGCATGGTCGCGAGATCCCAAGGTGCGCACAGCGTCGAGGGCCGCAGGCCGCGTTCGCCCGAGACGTCATCGCCGTGAATGCCACCGGTTACGGGCCGCTTCGAGACGCGGGTGAGTTCGTGCGTCAGGCGCGCGCTCCACGACGCACCATCGCTTGGCGTCTCCGCCGCGCGTAGATTCGAGAACTCGTTGCCGATATCCCAAACGAGCACTGCGTCGCGACCGCGTGCGCGACGACCGACCGCACGAACGAACGTGAATTGCGCTGCGAGCAACCGCTCGTTCGTGTAAAAATCGCCGATTCCGTACGGTGACTCACCATCTTCGCTGATCGTTCGAAAGCGGCCGGCGCCGATGCGGGGATCGAGCGTCCATGACGGCAGCCAGTTCGCGCCGCTCATGTGGCCGCAAAACAGGGTCGGAACCGTTCTTAGACCGGCGGCATCGGCGAGGTCGAGAACGGTGGCGAAGCGCTCGAGTGCAATCGCGTCGATCGTCTCGGGAACGGGTTGAAAGACGTCCCAACGCAAGAAGAAGCGCACGACCCGCAACTCAAGTTTCGCGATCTGCGCGAAGTCGGCGGCAATGGCCGCGGGATCGAAGCGCGTCCACATCGCCATCGCGCTCTCGCGAGGCCAATAGTTCACGCCCAACAGAAAGTCCGGCACGGTTCGCACCTCCGGGCGCGATGCGACGCGATCCTGCTTGCAGGCTCACGCGAGGTCGCGGTCGTCTGGCGCGCGAACCGAAAACGTCATGGCCGAGCGACCGCTTGTCGGAATCATCATGGGCAGCACGTCGGATCTCGAGACGATGCGGGCTGCCGCCACGACGCTCGAGGAACTCGGCGTGCCGTACGAGATGAAGGTCGTCTCGGCGCATCGGACCCCGGATCTCCTCTTTCGCTACGCAGAGACGGCCGCGGCGCGTGGCTTGCGTGCGATCGTCGCCGGTGCGGGCGGCGCGGCCCACCTTCCGGGGATGACGGCGGCCAAGACGATCCTGCCCGTCATCGGCGTTCCGGTCACCAGTCATCTTCAGGGGCTCGACTCGTTGCTGTCGATCGTACAGATGCCCGCCGGCATCCCGGTCGCGACCATGGCGATCGGCAACGCGACGAACGCGGCGCTATTCGCCGCGCGCATCCTCGCGCTCGACGACCCCGCGCTTGCCGATCGTTTGCGCGCGCGTGCGACCGGAGCGGCGGCCGCCGTCGAATCAACCGAGCTTCCTTAGCACATGACGGCGGGGCGGACGATTGGGATCCTTGGTGGCGGCCAACTTGGGCGTATGCTGACGCTCGAAGCGAAACGGATGGGCTACCGCGTGGTGACGTTGGAACCGTTTCCGAACTCACCGACGGGGCAGGTCGCCGACGAACAGATCGTCGCCGCCTACGACGACGCGCGCGCGATCGGCGAACTCGGCGCGCGCAGCGACGTGGTAACCTACGAATTCGAGAACATTCCGCTCGCTTCGGTCGAACAACTCGAGAACGACGGGCGGCTCGTTCTTCCGAACGCGCACGTACTACGCATCGCGCAAGACCGAATTCTCGAGAAGACGTTCGTTCGCGATTGCGGGATCGCGACCACGGAGTTCGCGGAAGTCGGCGATGACGGCTCGCTCGCGCGAGCTGCCGAGGAGATCGGATTTCCGGGCGTTCTCAAAACCACGACCGGCGGGTACGACGGCAAGAACCAGTGGCTCGTCCGCACGCCCGCCGAGGCCGAAGCGGCCAGGCGGCAGGCGCCCGGACGACCCCTCATTTGGGAACGTTTCGTTCCGTTCGAGCGCGAACTCTCGATCATCGTCGCGCGCAACGCGAACGACCAGATCGTCACGTTTCCCCTCAGCGAGAACGAGCACGATCACGGCGTGCTAGCGACGTCGATCGTTCCCGGACGCGTTGACGAAACGATTGCCGAGCGTGCCCGCGAGAGCGCGCGCATCATCGCTCGAAAGCTCGGGATCGTCGGGACGTTCTGCGTCGAGTTCTTTTTGACCGGGGAGCGGCTGCTCGTCAACGAGATCGCGCCGCGCGTCCACAACAGTGGGCACTACTCGCTTGACGCCACCCAAATCTCGCAGTACGAAACCCACGTCCGCGCGATCTGCGGCCTGCCGCTCGTCGAGCCACGTCTGTTCGCACCCGCCGTGATGGCAAACATCTTGGGAACGGGCGAGGGCGACGAACTCGCCGGGCTAGACCTCGTTTTGCGGGACCCTGACCTCGCACTGCACCTGTATGGGAAAGCGCACGCCGCCTTGCGACGGAAGATGGGACACTTTACCGTCCTGGGCCGTTCGATCGACGACGCGCTGGCGCGCGCGGTCGCCGCGCGCTCGCAACTGCACTGGACGCGGAGGTCCTAAAGCGCGGCGTCGCGCGGACGCGGCGGCAAGTCGGTAAAGGCTTGCGGGCGATCCCACCAATCGTGGGCGCGCCAGCGCCGGCGCTCGGCATCGGGCGGCGCGGGCGTACGCAGGCGCAACGCCGCCCGGTACGATTCGCAATAGCGGTCGACCATTCGCTCGACCGAAAACTCCGCTTCGACCCGTGCGCGGCAAGCACGACGATCCAGCCCGGCGAGCGATCCGACGCGCGCGCTCGCCTCGTCGACGCCGTCGCAAAGAAATCCGGTCACACCGTCGACGACGATCTCCGGGATGGAGCCCGTGCGCGCACCCAGCACCGGGGTGCCGCATGCCATCGCCTCGATCAGTACGAGGCCGAATCGCTCGGGACGCGTCGTGAGGTGGACGAGCGCGAGCGCGCCTCCGAGCAAAGCGTCGCGCTCGGCCCCAGCGACCGGCCCGAGAAAGCGAATCCGGTCCCCGTCGACAAACGGCGCAATCCGGGTTCGGTAGTAGACGTCGTCCTGCTGAATTGCTGCGATATATAAGCGGACGCCGGTTCTTTGCGCCAGCTCGATCGCGTGATGGATACCCTTTTCCTCGTGGAATCGTCCGAGTGCGACGAGATACTCGCCCGGCCGATCGACGAAGGTGAACTGGGTAGGGTCGATGCCGTTATACGTCGTCGCCAGGTAGTCGAGCCCCGGATCGCGGTCGGCGTCGCTGATCGAACAGTAGAAGCTCCGTTCGGCGGCGGCGTAGTACGCGCCGAGCACTGGCGGTGAAGAAAAGCCGTGCACGGTAGTGACGAGCGGTGGCTCGCGCGTCGCGAGCGCGTACGTCAGCGGTTTCCAATCGAAGTTGTTGTGGATGAGGTCGAAGTCGCTCGCGCGCGCGAACGGCGCGGCCGCGTGAAGTGCACTTGCCACCTCGGAATTTCGGTTCGAATCCTCGCTCAGACTTACCGGAACGACGGAAGCAAGCCGCCCCGGCGCGCGCGAATTTCCGCTTGCGAAGAGCGTGACGTCGAGACCGCGCGAGCGCATGCCCTGCGCGATTCCGCTCGCGACCAATTCCCACGGACCGTACCCATCGGGCGGGGTCGGATACGAGATCGGCGCGAGCAGGGCGAGGCGAAGTCCGTGCAGGTCGCGCGCACAGTCCGCTCCTACCAGGGGGTCGCTCAGACGTGTGTGGGGCTGAGCGCGACACCCATCGGCGCTTCGACGCCGGTCGTGAACGTCGTGTACAGCGTCGCTGCGGGATACGTGTAAACGTCGATCTGATTCGCACTGACGTCGGCCGCGAACAGTTTCTTCCCCGGATGGTTGAAGGCGAGCGCCACCGTCGCGTTCGTGGTTCCAAACGTCTTCGACGGGTTGGTCTGCCCTGGCGGGAACACTTCGATCGCCGGTAGGCTCTGATCGGTGACCAGCAGGTTCTTGGCACTGTCGAGCGTGATGCCCCCGGCAAATCCGAGCGAGATGTTCAGGTTCTTTCCCGAGGACTGGCCCGGCGCGTATTCGTTGATCTGTCCGGTCTCGTTGGGGTTCATGTAGGTGACGTACAGGTTATTCGACGCATCGAGGCCGACCGATTCGACGACTTGAAAGTTCGCATCGGTGATGGTCAGCGACGGATTCGTGCTTCCTTTTGGGTACTCGACGATGCTGCCGGGTGCGAACGAGAACCCGGTTGCGTTGGCGACGTAGACGGTTCCGGCGGTATCGACGGCGACTGCAACCGGAAAGGTCAGGTTCTTCGAGTACGTCGTCGAGGGTGAGGTTTGGCCGGGCTGGTACACGGTCACCGTCGAGTTATAGGCGTTGCTGACGTACAACTTGCCCGCGGCGTCGACCGCCAAGCCTTCGGGGCCGCTCACGCCGTTGGTGATCGTTCCGATGGGACTGCCGCCCTGGAGATTGCCGTTATAGATGCCGATCGAGTCGTTGTAGTTGTTCGCGACGTAGAGCTTCGCCGCGGTCTTTGCGCGCGCGGCGGCCGAGAGCCAACCCGGGCCACCTAGGTGGTGCCGCTGCAGGTGCATGCGTGCCCGGACCGCGGGCGCCACGTTCGGCATTGAATCGATGAAGGATTGCAGCGTTTGGCGCACCTGCGACCGCGTACCGGCGGAGGGCAGTTGGGAAAGGGAAGCGCGCTCCGAACCGCCGCTCCCGCAACCGGCGGCCGTCGCGACGAGCACGCAGGGGACGAACGTGCCGAGCAAAGTACGCATTCGCATTGGCTAAGAACTCCTTGGTACGCAGGGCGCGAGAGTCGAGGGTGTTCGCCGCGGCGCGTTCGAGTCCGTCAGACCCCGCTCAGATCGGTACGAAAGCCCGAGGCGGTGCTGAAAAGTCGAAGGTGTCCTTGCCGAACGGGTTCGCGCGCGAGTCGCTGGCGGCCAGCGGCGCGAGGCCGAAGGTTCCTTCGGCGAACTTCAGGACGCTGCCGAACTCGTAGCTCGTGTGCGCGACGCGACCGGCCGGCGAATAGGGCGAGACGACCAGCAAGGGGGCGCGGAATCCGAGCCCTTCGCGATCGAGCTTCGGCGGCACGAGGTGGTCCGACCAGCCGCCGAAGTCGTCCCAGACGACGAACACCACGGTATCCTTCCAAAACGAACTGGTCCCGATCGCGTCGACGCAGGCTGTGACCCAAGCGGGACCGCTCGCGCTCTGGTAGCCAGGTGCGTCGGAATTTGCGCCGGAGGGCAGAACCCATGTGACGTTCGCGAGCGTCCCGTTTGCGACATCGTTCAAAAACGTTGTTTCCGGCGAAATCACGCCGGCCCAAGCTGCCCCGTAACGGATGTGGCGAATCGCGTCGAACGCCGACCACTGACCGCCCGGCGATCCGGGCGCGGCGACGTAGTACCGCCAACTCAGCCCCGCACCGACGAGCTCGTCCGCCAGCGTGCGGTAGTTGAAACACGGCCGTCTGCGTTTTCCGTCGAAGGTTCGGACGTACGCGCCTTTGGGCGCGTCGCACCCCCATCCGCCGACCGGATTGTCGAGCGCATCGTCGGCTTGCGCCGCAATTAAGTACTGCAGCGCTTCGAACGCGGGGTTGACCGTCGAAGAAAAGAACCGATCGGCAAGCACGTACGCCCCGGCGGCGGCGAAATACCGCGTCGTCTCGCCGTGCGGAACGTATCCGTACGGTGGATGCGGTGGAATCGGGTCACCGAAGGCGCGCTCGTGACTGAAGCACCCGTCCTGGATGGCGCGCCACGCGTCTTCCGCCGTATTGGAGAGCGAATAGGACGCCTCAAGACCGATCGGTGCGAGCGGTATGCTGCGGCCGTTGCACAGCCTGCCGTCAGGCGACGTATCGGCGCCCGGGTAGCCTTGGAAGAGATCGTCGAAACCGCGATCCTGCTGCACGACGATCACGACGTGCGAGATCGGCGACTTCGCCGCCGCCGCAGCCGGCGGAGCGGAGAGCGTGGCGACTGCGAGAGCACCGACGGCAAGCGCGGCCAAAGACGTCGACTGGCATCGCACGGACATACGGGTTCCTCCGATCAGGCCAAGGTTCATAAGCCTGTACGAGCCGTTGGCCCGGGATGGATTACTCCACCCGCTCGTTCAGCCCGTGACGCCCTGTGGCCGGCGCTCGCTCGCCGCATCGACCACGTCGAAGCACCGGTCGATGTCGGTCGTGGTAGTATAGTGCGCGAATGAGATGCGAATGGCGCGGCCGTGCGCGTCGCGCGCCACGGCGTGCATCAAGCGCGGGCTCAAGTAGTCGCCGACGCGCGCTTCGACGCCTGCCCGCTCGAAGCGGGCGGCGAGTTCGTCGCTGGCGACGCCGGTAATGTTGAACGCGAAGAGCGGCAGACGCCCCGCGTTCGGCGGGCGGCCGTAGAGACGCACGTGCGGGGCACGCTCGGCGAATCTCTCCCGCGCGTAGGACGCTAGTTCCGCTTCGTAATCGGCGATTTTCGCCATCGCTTCGCGAGGCGTCGGCGCGATGTCACGCAGGTAGGCGCAGGTACCAAGCCAACCGGCCAATGCTTCGTGGCTCTGCGTTCCAACCTCGAGGGTCCAAAGACGCGGGTCGCCACCCGCCGGCTGCGCATCTCCTTGTTCGAGAAAACGATCTCGAGCCGACGGCCCGAGATACCAAAAGCCGAGATGCGGCGCGTACACTTTATACGCCGAAAAGAACGCAAGGTCGATCGTCGGATCGATGGTGAGCGCGAAATGTGGCAGCGCCTGCACGCCGTCGACGACGACGAGCGCTCCAGATTTCTTGGCGGCGCGCGCGTAGCGGGCGATGTCGAAGATCGTACCCGTCGCGTTGGACGCCCACGGGAGCGCGACCAGCACGGGGTCGAGCGCGAGGGCGCTGGCAAACGCCGTCTCGTCAAGATCGCCCCGGTCGTCGACAGGGATAACTTCGATCTGCGCCCCGAAGTGGCGCAGCCACGTCCACGGCGTCACGTTCGCGGAGTGATCGGCTGCCGTCACCACAACGCGATCGCCGCGCCGCACGGTGCGCGCAACGAGTCGCGAGAAGGCGAGCGCCGTCGAAGTTGCATTGAGGCCGATGCCGACCGACTCGAGCGGGCGATCGATGAGCGCGGCGAACTCGCCTTTCGCTTCGGCCACCAGCGCGTAGGTCGCGTCGGAGCGCGAAAAACCGTGACCCTTCGGCGCGTTGTCGTAGGTCAAGAATCGGTTGGTACGCTCGAGTGCGGTATCCGGAAGTTGCGCCCCCGCGGCGTTGTCGGCCAGGACTCGTCCTCGCGTGTCCGCGGCCATGACCGCGGGGAACCGTTCGCGGTTCATGCGGACCGTCGCTCGGTGGCTTCGAGAGCGTTAAAGGCGCGAGACGGTAGCCGCTCGCGGCCGAGCGCGCCCGCGATGAAACGCGAAGCCACGCGAATTGCGGCAAGGTCGACGCCGGTTTCGATTCCCATTCCAGAGAGCATGTAGAGCAAGTCCTCGGTCGCAAGGTTACCGGTCGCCCCCGGAGCGAACGGGCAACCGCCGAGCCCGCCGCTCGACGCGTCGAAGCTCGCGACACCCGATTGAAGGGCCGCGAGCACGTTCGCAAGTGCGGTTCCGCGCGTGTCGTGAAAGTGCATCGCCACGCGCTCGAGCGGCAGGCAGCCGGCGAGCGCCGCGACGAGCGCGACGACGTGGTTCGGCGTACCGACGCCGATCGTGTCACCGATCGAAAGTTCGTCGACGCCCATCTTCCAGAGTGCTTCAGCGACGCGAACCACGTTCGCGATCGGAACCGCTCCTTCGTACGGACAGCCGTATGCCGTAGAAATGTAACCGCGCACCCAGATGCCGTCGGGCCGCGCCGCTGCGACGACGTCTTCGAACGCCGCCAGCGACTCGTCGATCGTCATATTGATGTTGCGCCGGGTAAACGACTCGGATGCGGCCGTAAAAACCGCGATCGCGTCGACGTTCGCCTCCTTAGCCCGCTCGAGTCCACGCACGTTCGGTACGAGGGCGAGATACCGAACGTCCGCTCGTCGTGCGATGCCGGCCATGACCTCGCTCGCATCGGCCATCTGCGGCACCGCTTTCGGCGAGACGAACGACGTAGTCTCGATCGTTTCGAGACCACTTGCGCCCAGTAAGTCGATATAGCGGATCTTGTCGGCGGTCGAGACCGTGCCGCTTTCGTTTTGCAGCCCGTCGCGCGGCCCAACTTCGCACACGCGCACGCGACCCGCGGCATCCTTCGAGGTGCCTGGCGACATCATTCGATCTCTAAAAGCTCGGCGCCGGCGGCCACGAGTGCGCCCGGCTCGACGAGGATTTTGCGGACCGTGCCGGCCAACGGCGCTTCGATTCGGTGTTCCATTTTCATCGCTTCCAGGATCAGGAGCAGGTCGCGTTCGCCGACCGCTTGCTCGGTGCGAACGAGAACTTTGGCGATCTTCCCCGGCATCGGAGCGACGATCTTTCCGCGACGCGCCGGGCCGTGCCCGCTTCCGGTCGTTCCCAACCGTGGCGGCTCGGCAAACGTGAGTTGCGTGCGGGTGCCGCCGGCCTCGACTTCGACGCCGGTTTCGCTCGAACGCGCGCTGCCCGCATAGCGCGCGCCGTTGAAGAGCGCGACCGCGCGCTCGGCGCGACGCTCGAACGTCAGCTCTCCGTGCAGGTCGCCGGACAGCGCCCAAGCCTCGTCGCTGCCGGTGCGCGAGGCGAGGACCGAGAGCGTCCGCTCGCGATCGCACAACACGATCGGAATGCCCACGCCGCCAATGCGCCACGAGCGTGCGTCCCCGAGCGTCGCGACGATTCCCAAGACGAACGCGGCGTCCGAGTCGCCCGATCCGCCCGGATCCAGTAGCGCGGCGTGTTCGTTGAGATAAGCGGTCGTGGTGGCGCCGGCCTGAAAGTCGGGCTCGCGCACGATGCGCGCGAGTAGCGGCAAGTTCGTTGCGACGCCCTCGACCCGCGTCGCATCGAGCGCGTTACCGAGGCGGGCGACCGCGCCGGCGCGATCCGCGCCCCACGCGATGATCTTCGCGAGCATCGAGTCGTAGTAAATCGAAATCTCGCTCCCGGTGCGGATTCCGGCGTCGACGCGAATGCCGGGCGCGTCGGGTGCTTCCCAGGCCGAGATCGTGCCGCTCGAAGGAAGGTATTCGCGGCGTGGATCTTCGGCGTTCAGCCGGGCTTCGATCGCCCACCCCCGCGCGACGACGTCCGGCTGCACGATGGTTAGTCGTTCGCCCGCGGCGATGCGTAACTGCCAGCCGACCAGATCGAGTCCGTGGACGGCCTCCGTTACCGGATGCTCGACCTGCAGGCGCGCGTTCATTTCAAGGAAGTAGAACGCGCCTTCTTGGTCGAGCAAGAACTCGACGGTCCCGGCATTCGTGTAGTCGACGGCACGGGCCGCGCGAATCGCGGCCTCTCCCATGCGTGCGCGAAGCTCCGGGGCAAGCGCGCTCGAGGGAGCCTCCTCGAGAATCTTCTGGTGCCGACGTTGGATGGAACACTCGCGCTCGCCGAGGTGGATCGTGTTTCCGTGGGCATCGGCCAGGATCTGAAACTCGATGTGCCGTGGCCGCGCCACGTAGCGTTCGAGCAGGACCCGGTCGTCGCCGAAGGCGGCCTTCGCCTCGCGTTGGGCCGCTTCGAGGGCTTCGTCAAAGGCTGCGAGGTTCTCGACGACGCGCATGCCGCGGCCCCCGCCACCGGCGCTCGCCTTGATCAGGACCGGCGTTCCGATCCGCGCGGCTTCGGCGCGCAAGCGTTCGAGTGCGACGTCGTCGCCGTCGTATCCGGGGACGACCGGAACGCCGTGCGCGCGGACGCGCCGTTTCGCCTCGACCTTATCGCCCATGGCCGCGATCGCTTCGGGCGTCGGTCCAACGAAGACGAGGCCCGCATCGCGGACCGCGCGCGCGAACACCGCGCGCTCGGAAAGAAAGCCGTAACCGGGATGCACGGCGTCGGCGCCTAGGTCGTGCGCCGCCGCGAGAATGCGATCGACGTCGAGATACGACGCCGCGGCCTCGGCCGGCCCGATGCGGACCGCTTCGTCCATCGCCGTGACGTGCAGCGCTTCGCGATCGGCGTCGGAGTACACGCCGAGCGGAACGATGCCGAGATCGCGCGCCGCGCGCGCGATCCGCACGGCGATCTCGCCCCGATTCGCGATCAATAACCGGCGAATCGGCGTCATCGCGACCATGTCGGGGGGCGCCGCTCGAGAAATGCTCGTAGTCCCTCTTGGCCTTCGCGGGAAGTGCGCTGCGCGGCAATCGCGCGGGCTGTCGGCTCCAGGGTCGTGTCGTACGGCGTCTCGGCGATTTGGGCGAACAGCGCTTTCGCCGCGGCGATGCCGCTCGGGCTCGCGCCAAGGACTTCGCCCGTCACGCGGACGACGGCAGCGTCGAGCGCGTCGGCTGCAACGACTTCGTGGACGAGGCCGATCGCGAGCGCGCGGCGTGCGTCGAAACGCTCGCCCGTCAGCGCAAGAGCGCGCAGGTGCGAGCGACCGATTTTCGCGAGCACGAACGGCGAGATGACCGCCGGGAGAATTCCAAGCTTCGTCTCGGTGAAGCCGAAGATGGTTCCCTCGGCCGCGATGGCGACGTCGCACACGGCGACGAGTCCTGCGCCGCCACCGAGAGCGGCGCCGTGGACGCGGCCGATGACCGGCTTGCGGACGCCGTCGATTCGACGCAGCATCCGCGAGAGGCGGCGCGCGTCTTCGACGTTCTCGCCCTCGCTCAGGTCGAGCGAAGCACGCATCCAGTTGATGTCGGCGCCCCCACTAAAGATCTTGCCGGCGCCGGCAAGGACGATGGCGCGAACGCCGTCGTCGGCATCGAGCGCGGCAAAGGTCCGCTCCAAATCGGCGATGAGCGGGGCGTTGAACGCGTTGCGGACCTCGGGGCGCGTCAGAACGACGTGGGCGATCGCTCCGTCGCGCCGCACGTCGAGCAGGGGGGACTCCATCCCGCCGACTTCGCGCCTAAAGGTCGGCTCCCTTACGGACGCAGGTGGACCGGGCATGATAGACTTGGTGCGATGGAAGTCACCGTCTCGGGACCGGTGCGGACCGCCGAGCGCGCGTCCGAGGACGCGCCGCTCGTCAAGCGACACTCGCTCGCCACGCGGCTGACCCACTGGACCGCCGCGCTTGCCCTGCTCGTGCTGGTGATGAGCGGGCTGCAGATCTTCAATGCGGCACCGTATCTCGACGCATCGGATAAGAGCGACCCCAGCCATCGCGTCTTTGCCGTCGCGGGCGGCACGTTGGCGAGCGGAGCCGCGGTCGGTACCGTTACCCTGTTCGGACGCACGTTTCGCACCACGCACGTCCTCGGCTATACCGACGACGGCCAAGGCGGCCAAACGGCCCGCGCGTTCCCGGGCTGGCTGACGCTGCCCGGCTACCAGGATCTCGCCGGCGGCCGGCGGTGGCACCTGTTCTTTGCCTGGATATTCGTCGCGTGCGGGCTCGCGTATGTGTTGGCGGGCGCGCTTCACAAGGATCTTCGGCTGTTGCTCCTGCGTCCCAGCGATCTGCCCAAGCTCTGGCCGATGCAGGCTTATTACTTCCGCTTGCGGCCGAACCCGCCACCGCACGGCAAGTACAACCCTCTGCAGAAACTCGCGTATACCGTCGTCTTGTTCGTACTCGGGCCGCTGGTCGTGCTCTCGGGCCTCGCGCTCTCGCCCGGCGTGGACGCGATCGCCGGACCGCTGACGACCCTCTTCGGCGGCCGGCAGTTCGCGCGTCTGTGGCACTTCGTTTTCATGCTTGCGTTCATCGGGTTTTTCTTCGGCCATATGGTGTTGGTTGCGACGACCGGGATTGGGAACAACCTGCGTTCGATGGTGACCGGGCGCTATCGTCCGCATCCGGGCGAAGGGACGGGTCCGTGAGGCGCCGGCTCTTTCTCGCGAGCAGCCTGAGCGCGCTGGCGGGCTGCGGCTTAAAGAACAAGCTCACCGCCGGTCCGTTCAATCGCGTGCTGCTCGGCGCCGAGCCGTTGAGCCACGCGCTGATCGGCAGCCGCGGCATGGCGAAACTCTACCGGCCCTCGGACGTCGACCGCGACTTTCGTACGAACGGCTTCGACACGCCGAGTGACGCGCACTATGCCCGCCTACTCGCCGGCGAGTTCGCAGCGTATCGATTGGTCGTGGATGGTGAAGTCGAAAACAAGGCTGCTTTCTCGCTGCCGCAACTTCGGGCGATGCATTCGTTGGCGCAAATCACGCGCCACGATTGCGTCGAAGGTTGGAGCGCGATCGGCGCCTGGAGCGGCGTTCCGCTCGGCGCTTTCCTTAAAGTTGTGCGTCCGACAGCGCGGGCGCGCTACGTCGTCTTCCACTGCATGGACCGCTCGCCCGACGGCGACCCGTACTACGAGAGCCTCGATCTCGTCCAAGCGGCGCATCCGCAGACCTTGCTCGCGCTCGATCTCAACGGTAAGCCGCTCGACGCCGACCACGGTGCACCGGTTCGGTTGCGCGTCCCCACGCAGCTCGGCTACAAAAGCGCCAAGTGGATCGGCCGCCTCGAACTCGCCGCCAATCTCAAGGGTGCCTTCGGCGGCGGTGGCGGCTACTGGGAAGACAACGGCTACGAGTGGTACGCGGGTATTTGATCGTCGCGCCGGCCGCTTGACCGCGCGGCCGAGATATTCTACAATAACCATATAGTCATTATACGTTGACCACCAGGCCAATGGCAAAATTTGGGGGGCCGATGCGTACGAAAACATGGGCCGCTACCGAGGCGAAGGCGAGATTTTCCGACCTCGTCGATTCGGCGCTCCGCGGGGAGCCTCAGATCGTGACGCGTCGCGGCGAAGAGGCCGTCGTCGTGATATCCGCCCGAACGTATCGTGCCAAGATCGAGGGCAATCGCGGATCGCTGGTCGATTTCTTTGCTCGCTCGCCGCACCGCGACGTTGAAATCGCTCCGATTCGTAGTCGAGAAACCGGAAGAGACGTCGAATTGTGAGCGGGTTTCTCCTCGACACGAACGTGATGTCGGACCTGAGAAAACCTCTGCCCAATGCGGGGCTCGTTACCTGGCTCGGGGCGGTGGACGAGCGTGAACTGTTTCTCAGCGTCCTCTCCATCGGAGAAATCCGAATCGGCATCACAATGCAAGGTATGGCGCGTAAGCGAGTCGATCTTGAGACGTGGCTCGTCTCCGATCTCATTCCCCGCTTCGCGGGGCGGATTTTACCGGTCGATATGGAGGTTGCGGAACATTGGGGTCGCACGGAAGGCGCGGCGCGCCTGGGCGCCGGCAAGCTACTGGTGATCGATAGCCTGCTGGCCGCGACAGCCCACCATCATAATTTGACGGTCGTGACCAACAACGAAGCGGATTTCTCGCGGACGGGGACGACCGTCATCAATCCCTGGACATAATCTGATCGTCGTCTGCGCCGCGTCGTCGAGGCGCCGCGGCCGCCGGAACGTGTGGAAGCTCCGAACCTTCCGAGGTGGCAGCGTTACCCGGTTGGGGCGCGCTCGAAGCCGACCGTGCCGCGCGTGGGCGCTTCGCGGCGGTCTATACCTTCGATTCGGGCGAAGCCCGGCGGATGCGCGATGAGTTCGACGACAAACGCGTCGATATCGGCGGACTCTCCTTCGAGATCGATCTCGACCGCGCGTTCGGTGCGTAGGTTCCGGACGCTGCCGGAGACGGGAAATACGCGCGCGAGCGCGACGATCGCCTCGCGAAACCCGACCCCCTGAACGCGCCCGTTCAACGTCACGATTTCCCGCTTCATCGCAAGCAGGTTTCGGTGGACGACGCATGGCGGTCCTCGCCAAACCGTGAACGGCATCACGCTTCGCGGACTGGCCGCGGGGGCGAGCCCGTCCAATCGCGGAAGGACAGCGATATTTAGGGGGGGGTACCGGATGCGCCAGGCCATCGTCGTTGCCGCACTCGCTGCCGTGGTCACGGCTGGGAGTGGTTGCTCGACCGCGTTCCAAACGATCGTTTCTTCGGCGGTCTTCGAGAACGACGCCGCCAGGGTCCGCGCAGCGCTTGCCAGCAGCCCGCCGACGCTCGGCGGATGTGCCGTCTTTCCGGCCGACAACCCGTGGAACGCGAACATCTCGCAGGCGCCGGTCGACCCGAACTCTGCAAACTATCTCGCCCACATGAACGCCGGCACGACGTTTCTCCACCCGGACTTCGGGCACGATCCGCACTACGGTATTCCGATCACGGTCGCGCCGCCCTCGACGCCGTACGTGCCGATGAAGTTCTTCCTCTACCCGGATCAGAGCGACCCCGGCCCGTACCCGTTTCCGCCCGGTGCTCGCATTGAGGGCGGTCCGCACGCGCATGGCGATCGCCACGTGCTGGTCGTCTACCAGGGGAACTGCCACCTCTACGAGACCTACGACTCACACTTCGTCGGCCGCGGGTGGCGTGCCGGGAACGGCGCGGTTTTCGACCTGTCGTCCGACGCGCTGCGACCGATCTGTTGGACATCGGCCGACGCCGCCGGCCTTCCGATCGCCGCCGGGCTCGCCGACTTCGATCAAGTGCAAAGCGGAGCGATGGATCACGCGCTGCGTTTCACGGTCGCCAAAACGCAGCGCGCGTTCGTATCGCCGGCGCGTCACGACGCGAGTAGTTCGACCGATCCGAACGATCCGCCGATGGGGCTGCGCGTGCGTCTGAAAGCGAGTTTCGGGCTGTCGGGCTTCCATGGCGAATCGCTCGTGATCTTGCAAACGCTCAAGGCGTACGGCATGATGTTGGCCGATAACGGCAGCGACTGGTACATCGGCGGGACGACGGACTCGCGTTGGAACGACAGCGACCTCGCTCAACTCAAGACCGTCCCTGCCAGCGCGTTCGAAGTCGTCCGCCTCGGGAAAATTCACCGAAACTGTTAGGTCCCCCCGAGCGGCGTTGCAAGCGGCGTAAACGGCCGCGGGAGTCCCGAGCGCTCAAGGTCAAGCCGCAGCACATGCTGCACGTGACCCGTCACCTGCGCAACGCCGCCAGCGCGCAGATGACGAGAGCGGTAAAAAACGAGCGCTGCGAATGCTATTGCGCGTCGGGCGGTTCGCCCGTCGGTCGTTCGCGCAAGAAGTACGCCGGGCCGTACGGTGCCGCGAACGGCGTGAACTTTCGCGGCGATTGCGAGAAGTCGAAGCAATCGGCGCTCGGATCGTTTGCGCGCGTATCGCTCGCGGCGAGCCGCGGTAACCCGAACGTGTTTTCGGCGAAGCGCAGAATACTACCGTGCTCGTACTGGACGTGCGAGACGTGACCGCGTTTGGCAAACGGTGAGATCACGACGAGCGGCACGCGCATGCCGAGCCCGTCGAAGTCCACTTGGGGCGGCGCGACGTGATCGTACCAGCCGCCCCAATCGTCCCACATCAAAAAAATCGCGGTCGAGTCCCAGAATGGACTCTGGCCGACGGCGTTAACGACCGAGGTTACCCACGACGGCCCCGTCTTGCCGCCGGCGTCGGGATGGTCGGAATCGGCCCGACTCGGCGTCACCCACGTGACGTTCGCGAGGTAACCGTTTGCGACGTCGGTGAGAAACTGCGACGAAGGGGACTTCACGTGGATCGTCCACTGCTGCGTGTCGCGAATGTGGCGAACGGCTTGATATGCCGACCAGATGTCGCCCGAGTCTCCGTTGATCGGTTGCGCGTAGAAGCGCCAGGAGCGCTTCGCAGCGTTCAACTCATCGCCGAGCGTCTGATAGTCTTGGCAGACGGGCTGACTGGGACCGTACTGCCGGCTGCTCGTCAAGGTCCCGATCGTATCGCTCGGACCGCCGTCGCAGCCCCAATACGAGTTCGGTAGATCGACTTCGTGATCCGCTTGACCGGCGATAATGTACTGATGTGAAATGAAGCTGGCGTCGAGATGCGAGGTGAACATGCGGTCGGCAAGCACGTACTGCGAGGCCATGTCGAAATAGGGTTGGACTTCCGCGCGTGGCACGTATCCGTACTGGGAATCGGTACCGCCCTGGGTATGCTCGCGATCGAAGCCGTCCATCTTCCCGTTATCGTAGGCGGCGAAGAACGCGCCCGAGGTGTGGTCGATGTCATAGCCGGCCTCGAGTGGGATCGGTTGCAGCGGGATCGTCGTGCCATCGGATTTCTTGCCGGTGGAAACGGTGTCGGCGCCCGGAAAGCCCTGGAACAGGTCGTCGAAGGAACGATTCTCTTGCACGACGATCACAATGTGCCGAATCTTCCCGACCTGCGGCGTGACCGCCCGCGCCGGCGCGGGCGCGAGCGCCGTACACAGAAGCGCAAGCCCGCAAATGCTCGCGGCGGCGCGGTAAGAACGAACGTACGACATCAGCACCTCCCCGGCGCGAAGTTGGCCTGCCGGCGCGCGTTACCTTCGAGCCGCGAGCGAGGTCCAGACGCCGAGCACCACCAGCAGGGCTCCGGCGAGTTCGCGAACGCCGAAGGTCTCGCCGCCGAGAAGCGCGCCGACCATGACTGCGAGCACGGGGATCATCAACGCCGAGAGCCCGACCGTCCCCGAGTCGATCCGCTGCAAGAGCCAATGGTTGAGGTAGAACGCAATCGCACTACCCAGGATCGCCAGGTAGAGGACTGCTGCGATCGTGGGCGGCTGGGCCGCGGCGTGCCAATTAACACGCTCGAACGCGAAGCCGCCGAGCGTCAGTCCGGCGCCGGCGAGGAGCATCGCCGGCGGCAGCGTCGCGAGCGGCTCCGAGTCGGCGTATTTCTTGAGGTAAACGTTCGCAAACCCGGAGGACGCTGCGGCGACCAGCGCCGCAAGAACGAAGACCAACTCGCCGCGGACGCCGCCCGCGAGCGAGATCACCGCGACGCCGCCGAACGCGAGCAACGCACCCACGGTCGTCCTGCGCGTGAGGCGTTCTTCGACCATTCGATGGGCGAAAGCAAACACAAAGAAAGGGAGCGTCCCGAATAAGACGGCGACGAGCCCCGACGCCAGATGCGTTTCCGCGAGATATGTCAGCGCATAGTTGATCCCAAACATCGTGAGCGCCAGAACGAAGACCAAGTGCAAGGGCGGCGCGTGCCGGCGGAGATCGACGCGCAGAGCGAACGCCATGGCATACAACACTGCGCCCGCGAGTAAGAAGCGAAGGCCGGCGCCCCACAGCGGCGGCAACCCGATCAGAGAGACCTTGATGCCCAGCCACGTCGTTCCCCAAATGGAAACCATCGCCGCGTACGCGAGAACGACGAGCAGCAATTCCAAGGGACTAGAAAACGCCGAACGCTCGCGCCGTAAGAGTGCCACCTTCGCGCAACCCGCCGAACGCGCGAGCGGTTGCACGAACGCACGGTGAACGACCCCGGGTCGCTACATGCGGAAGACGCCGAAGTGCGTTGGGACGGGCGCTTTGTAGAGCGCGGCTTCGAGGCCGAGCGCGAGCACGCGGCGCGTGTCGAGCGGATCGATGACGCCGTCGTCCCAAAGCCGCGCGGTCGAGTAGTACGGGCTGCCTTCGCGCTCGTACTTTTCGAGGATGGGCGCTTCGAAAGCGATTTTTTCCTCGGCCGACAGCGCGCCCCGAACCGTCGAGAGGACGCTCGCCGCTTGCTGGCCGCCCATCACCGAAATGCGCGCGTTTGGCCACATCCACAGTTGTCGCGGCGAAAAAGCGCGGCCGCACATGCCGTAGTTTCCGGCGCCAAAGCTTCCTCCCACGATTACCGTGAACTTCGGAACCTCCGCGCAGGCCACGGCCGTCACGAGTTTCGCGCCGTCCTTGGCGATTCCCCGATTTTCGTATTCTTTGCCGACCATGAAGCCCGTGATGTTCTGGAGGAACACCAGCGGCGTCTCGCGCTGGGCGCACAGTTCGATGAAGTGCGTGCCCTTCAGCGCGCTTTCGCTAAAAAGAATTCCGTTGTTGGCGAGAATTCCGACCGGGTGGCCTTCGATGCGCGCGAAGCCACACACGAGCGTCGCTCCGTAACGGGGCTTGAACTCGTGGAAAAGCGAACCGTCGATCAGCCGCGCGATCAGTTCGCGCACGTCGTAACCGGTTCGTGAGTCGCTCGGAATCACGCCGTAGATTTCATGCTCGGGATATGCCGGCGGCGCGGGATCGGTCGTATCGCGTGGGCGCAGCGGGGGCGGAGCTAGGTTGGCTACGATCGAGCGCACGAGCGCCAGGGCGTGCTCGTCGTCGTCGGCATAGTGATCGGCGACACCGGAAATGCGGGTGTGAACGTCGGCGCCGCCCAGCTCTTCAGCGGTGACGATCTCGCCGGTCGCGGCTTTGACCAGCGGTGGTCCGCCCAAGAAAATCGTCCCGTAGCCGGCCACGATCACCGTTTCGTCGGACATCGCGGGCACATACGCCCCGCCCGCGGTGCACGAACCCATGACGGCGGCGATTTGAGGAATCGCCTCGCTCGACATGCGCGCTTGGTTATAAAAAATGCGCCCGAAGTGATCGCGATCGGGAAAGACCTCGTCCTGTTTCGGTAAGAACGCGCCGCCGGAATCGACCAAATAGATGCACGGCAGATGGTTTTCGCGCGCGATCTCCTGCGCGCGCAAGTGTTTCTTGACGGTCAGCGGATAGTAGGTTCCCCCTTTCACCGTCGCGTCGTTCGCAATCGCGACGCAGTGCCGGCCCTCGACGGTAACGATGCCGGCAACCATTCCCGCGGACGGCGTAGCGCCGTCGTAGACGCCGTCGGCGGCGAGCGCCGAAAACTCGAGAAAGGGCGTGAACGGATCGGCCAACCGATCGATGCGCTCGCGCGCCGTGAGTTTGCCCCGCTTCCGGTGGCGCGCTACGGCGGCCGGCCCCCCACCTTCGCGAACCGCGCTCAACCGCTCGCGCAGATCGGCGACCATGGTGCGCATGCGCGCGGCGTTCCGCGCGAATTCCGGGGAGTTAGGGTCGATCCACGTTTCGATTCGGTTCATCGGCTTGCTCGCTTCGGCCGCAGGCGCCGCCGCTCCCAGCGCGGTGGCTCACGACTCGCCCGGCGGTGAGGGGGAAGCCCTTGGTTGGCGGAAATATGCACCTAGCGGCAGTTTGCCGCAAACGTGTGAGCGGAGGGGTGCGTGGAGTTTTCCTTGGGGCAGTCGGCGTCGTTGGTCCGGACGGTGATGGCGGAGGACGTCGAGGCGTTCGCGCGGGTCACCGGCGACGTGAACCCGGTTCATTTGGACGAAGCATACGCCGCCAAGAGCCGTTTCGGGCGCCGGATCGCACATGGGATGCTGGCCGTTTCGTACGTCTCGGCCCTGCTCGGGACCGAGTTTCCAGGCCCAGGGACGATATATCTGAGCCAATCGGTCTCGTTTCGCAAGCCGGTCTTCTTGGGTGACACGCTCACCGTGACCGCGACGGTCACGGCGTACCGGCCCGAAAAGGCCATCCTGACGCTCGCGACCGAGTGCCGCAACCAGGACGGCGAGAAGGTCTTGGAAGGGCAGGCAGTTTGCCTGGTGAGCGACCTGACCGGACCCCGCCAGCCCTCCGAGATCCGCCAGCCGGTCGGCGCAAGTCATTGACGTGAGAGGCATCTATGTGTAAAATGCATCTATCAGCATGAAGAACGCTCTCGACCGGGCGGCTCCGGAGTCCAACCACTCAGCCGAGGGCCGAGGCGAGGACGGTAACGCCAAACCCGAAGCCGGACTCCCTCCCCGCGGAACGCCCAAAAACTACCTGATGGCCTGGCTGCTCGTAATGCTCAAAGATCTCAACCTCCACGGGTACGAGATCATGAAGGAGCTTAAAGAAAACTTCGCCGTCGTTTCCGACCCGGGGACTGTCTACCGCGCGCTGCGCCAACTCGAGCGCGACGGTTACATCAGCTCCTGGTGGGACCCCAAAGAGCAAGGCCCGGCACGCCGCATCTACACGCTCACCGATGCCGGGACCGACGCGCTCAAAATGTGGAGCGCCGCCCTCGAGCAGTACCGGGCGAACCTCGACGCGTTCTTCAGCTTGTACACCGGCACGTGGTCGAAAGATCACCAACCCAAGGAGTAAGCATGAACGATACCACCAAACGCACCGCCAGCTACCTGGAACTCACGAGCCAGGGCTACGCCATGATGATCGACGCGGCCGCCTCGGCGAACCAGCGCGCGCTCGGATACACGAAGTCCCTCTACGAGATCGCTTCGCGCCCGTTCGCTTCCGGCGCACCCGATGCGACCGTCCGCGACGGTTTCGATCGTTTCAAGCAAATCGCCGACCTAACCGTCACCGAATTGCGGACCGCGGCCACCAAGAACGCGGAGTTCGCGGAGCGGTTCGTCGCCCAGACGAACGCCGTGCAAGAGCAGGTCTCGCACGCCGTCCATGGCGTCGCGGCGACCGGCCTTTCGAACATCAGCTACGTTCGCGAAGCCACCGAAACGCAGATTAACGGTTTCACGAAGCGCGTCGAAGACATCCAGAACGTCGGCGGCAAAGCCGCCAAGTAAGGTCTCGAACTCCGCGAGGCGGAGCGAAGGGGAATTGAGCAGGGAGTGGGCGGCCGGCATTGACGGTCGCCCGCTCTTTTGCGTTCGGCCCGAGCGCGTTCGATAAGGACGAATCGCACTAAGGAAGCACCTCATCCCGCGGCTAAGGGGCGCGGATGGAAACGACCTCAGTAAGCCCGGCACCGGATCCAAGCCTAGCCCGCCCCTTGGTCGGACGGGTCGCAATCGTGACGGGAAGTTCGCGTGGCATCGGCTCGTCGATCGCGCGCGAACTCGCGCGCAGCGGAGCGACGGTCATCGTGAACTACATCCGCGGGGTCGAGGCCGCCGCGGGCGTCGTCGCGCAGATCGAAGCCGAGGGCGGCAGCGCCGCGGCTGAAGCCGGTGACGTTTCGAACGTCGAAGATGTTCGCGCGCTCGTCGACCGCGTGGTGGCCCGCTTCGGCAAGCTCGACATCTTAGTGAACAACGCCGGCATCTTGCGGGACCGAACCTTTAAGAAGATGCAAATGAGCGACTGGCACGAGGTCATCGACACGAACCTCACCAGCGTGATGAACTGCTGTCACGTCGCGGTCCCGCAGCTCGCTCTGAATGGTTGGGGGCGAATCGTCAATATATCGTCGTTCGTCGGCCAAATGGGGAACTTCGGGCAAGCCAACTACTCGGCGGCGAAAGCCGGCATCATCGGGTTCACGAAGTCGCTCGCGATCGAGCTGGCGCGCAACAATATCACCGTGAATGCCGTGTGTCCCGGGTTCGTCGAAACCGAGATGTGGGCATCCGTGCCGCCGAACATCCAGGAGAAGATTCTGGAACGGATTCCAATGCACCGCGTTGCCAAGGCTCAAGAAATCGCGCGGGGGGTCCGGTTCCTCGTGGTCGAGGCGGACTACATGACGGGTCAGTCGCTGAACATCAACGGCGGCATCTACATGGGTTGGTAGATGCAAGCGTCCGGTTTCTCGGGACGGGTGGGGCGCGGTTCGTCGTCGCCCGCCAACTGCGCGCGTCGGGCGGGATGTGGATGCGTTTCGGGGAGACCCAGATTCACGTCGACCCTGGTCCCGGCGCACTCGCGCGCGCGCTCTCGAGCGTTCCGCCCTGCGTTCCCTCCGAACTGAGCGCGATCGCGCTCTCGCACAAGCACCTCGACCACGCCGGCGACGTGAACGCGATGATCGAAGCGATGACGCACGGGGGCTTTAAGCCGCGAGGCGCCTTGCTCGCTCCACGCGATGCGTTTGAGGGCGAGCCGGTGATCTTCCCGTACGCAGCCCGATTCGTGCCGACGCACCACGTCCTCGCTTCGCGGGGCGGACCGTATCGCGTGGGCGATGTCGACGTCTTTGCGTCCGTCCGGCACCGGCACGCGGTCGAGACGTACGGGCTGCACTTCGTTCGCGCGGGGACGACGGTCTCGTATCTCCCCTGCGGGAGGTTCTTCGAAGCCCAAATCGAGGACTACCGGTCGTTCGCTCCGGACGTGCTGATCGTCAACGTGCTGTTCTATCGCGAAACGATCCGCGCAGACCACCTGACGTTCGAGGACGCGCGCCGCCTGATCGGTGAGATTCGCCCGCACGTCGCCGTGCTGACGCACTTTGGAACTTCGATGTTGGCGCAGAACCCGCGAGTGCTAGCGCTCGAACTCGAGGACGCGCTGGGGTTAAAGGTTTACGCCGCGACCGACGGCTGGACGCTCGATCTCGCGCGGGAGCTGCCGGCGCGCGGCGAGTCTCGTCGATAGCGCGGCGGCGGAGCTCTCCTCGGAGCATTCCGAACGTGGCCTTCGCGCTCGGCGTGATGCGGCGGCCCGGCGTGCGCCGCGGGGGGGACCGCCCCGGCAGCCGCGCGGGAAGCGGGAGGCGGCGGAGCCGCCACGCCCGCGTTTTCTGCACGACGCCTCTGCAAAGCGCGGCGTAGCGTAGCTTGCGTCGCGCTCCACTCAGGTGGGAGGTGCGCTCTCGTTCGGAGCGCACCGTCGTAGAGATATACGTTCCCGCTTCCGCTCGATGCATTAACGACCGGTCCCCCGCCCGCGGTGACTGCAGTCGCAGTCGCTTGCGCGTCCTTATTGTCGATTTGTACGGCGCGGTCGAACAGCGTGTACACGCGCCCACCACTCGCGCGCCCGCTGAGCCGCGATGCGCCGTTGACGCCGATTGCCACATCGCCGTGCTGGGATTCGAACCGCGCGAGACCTGGTTCGAAACTTCCGTCATCGTAGACGATCGAACCCTCGACGCTGCTCACCTCGATTTGCTTTGCGTGGCAACGTTCGAAGGTGACGCTACCGGTCCCCGAGCGGACGCGCAAACGCGCGAAGGACGAGCGCCGTGCGACGATGGGTCCGCGCAGCACTTGCACGAACCCCTCGCCGGTGACGTCGATGAGGCGGATCGAGCCGGTTCGCACGCGTGCGACGAACGCGCCCGTACCGTGATAGTTGCGTAGAATCGCAAGGCCGCTCTCCATCACGACGGTCACCAGAGCGGCGTTCTGCGGGACGTCGACGGTCGAAGATGCGTCGTCGGCGCGGATCGTGACGACGTCGTGGGCGCCTTCGCTGAGGTTCGAGACGGCGAACGTGTCTTCGGGCAGGTCGATCGAACCGTGCGGTCCCTCTACCCGGCCGGCTAAAATCGGTACGAGACTCTGCGATTCCTGAATCGTCGCGACCGAACGGCGAACGTCGAGCCCGGCGCCATTGCCGATCTGCACCGAGGGGCGATCCCAGGTGCGGACCGTCACCACACCGCGCGAGGCCACGATGCGAACGATCCCGGCCGGACCCATAGGGACGGGCCCCGGCGCCGTGACGGTCGCCGCCGGTTCGGCTGCGCGCGCGGCTTGGCCGGCCGCCCCGGCCAGCGCGACGGTCAAGGATGCGAGTGCGGCCAGGCCGGCGGCCAGGCCGCCGGGTCGAGCGGAGCGCACCTCTCTAGGGTACCGGAGCGGCACGGAGCGCGTCATTGGCGCGAGATAAATCAGCTGGTTAGGGCCGCATCCAGCACCGCAGAGACGTTCTTCGTGCCGGACATGGCGGGCAACGTGACCCGGAAGATCGACCCATGGGGCAAATTGGGGAGCGCTTCGACGCTGCCCCCATGGACGCGCGCGATGCTCCGCACGATCGCGAGACCGAGCCCAGTTCCCTCGATGGCCCGCGAGCGCGACTTGTCGGTTCGATAGAAGCGATCGAAAACGTGGCTACGCGCCTCGCTTTCGATACCGGGACCGGTGTCCGCGACATCGAGAATCGCCCACTCGCCGCTGGCACGGACGTCGAGCGTCACGGAGCCCTGCTCGGTGAACTTAATCGCGTTCTCCGTAAGGTTCGTTACGAGTTGGCGCACGAGATTCGCGTCGGCGAACACGATCGGCGAATCGGATCCGCGGAACTGCAAGATCAAACCCTTCGCGATTGCAGGCGCTTGGAGCGCGCGTACGACGTCGGCGGCGACGCCGTCGAGCGCCAGCGGCTCGCGCGGAATGTCGTCGCCCGAGGCGGCCTTGGCGAGCGTCAGCATTCCGTTAACGATCCGGGCGAGTGCCGCGCTCTCCTCACCGATCGCACGCAAGCTTTCGGCTCGCAATTCGGGGTCGCTGTCGGCCCAGCGCGCGAGCATCTGAGCGTTTGCGTTTATCACCGTGAGCGGGGTCTTGAGTTCGTGCGAAGCGTCGGAGATGAACTGACGTTCGCGGGCGAAACCCTCTTCCAGACGCGCCAGCATCTGATCGAACGTATCGGCTAAGCGGCCCAACTCGTCGCGGCGATGCGACCAGCCGAGGCGTCGATCGAGTTCGTGCGACGAGATGGCGCGCATCGCGTTCGTCAATTCGCCGATCGGACGGATCGCGCTCGAGGCGATGGCAAACGAGGCCGCCACGACCGCGACGACGGCCAGCGCGAAGACGATCGACAGCAGTTCGCGCGTTCGCCGGAGCGTTTCGTTAAAAAGATCGAGGCGTTCGGCGACGCGGACGACGATCGCGCCGCCGTCCGGCAGGCGCAGCCGCTGGTCACGAAGCAGAAGTTCGCCGAAGGGAAGCTGCACCGTTCCGTACGTTACGACGCCGAGGGGTTCGCTCGTTCCGAGCGAACCGAACGTCATCGCACCAAGATTCGCCGACTTCGCAATCGGGTACCCGTCGCCGTTGTCGATTTGGATGTACGTCGTCGGCGACGCCCAGTGTTCGAGGTTGCCCGGCATCGTCAACTGTTCTTCGATCGGCATCGAGTCGCCGATCGCCGGCAACGGGCTCGAGCGCTCGACGATTCCCGCGATATCGTTTCCCGTGCGATCGACCTGCGCGCGCGCCTGATCGAAAAGGAGCGCGTGCAACTGCACGACCAGCACGGCCATGACCGCGCCGATGACGACGAGCAGCAGCAAGGCGTACCAGGTCGCGATCCGCCAGCGCAAAGACGAGCCGATCAGCGCGAACATGACCCGGGCTACGCGTCTTTCAGCGTGTACCCGACGCCGCGAACAGTGTGAATCAGCTTGTCCTCAAAGCCGTCGTCCACTTTGCCGCGTAAGTAGCGAATGTACACGTCGATGAGATTCGAGTCGCCAAGAAAGTCGCTCCCCCAAACTCCGTTGAAGAGTTCGTCGCGCGTGTGAACCTTGTTGCGGTGGAGCAACAAGTACTCGAGCAGGGCGTACTCCTTCGCGGTCAGAGAGATGGGCTGATCGGCGCGGCGAACTTCGTGCCGATCGCGATCCATCACAAGATCTTTTGCTCGCAGCGTGTTCGGTTGGGGGTGGCGCTCGCGTAGCCGAGCGCGAACGCGCGCCAGAAGTTCTTCGATCGCGAACGGCTTGGTAAGGTAGTCGTCGGCGCCGACGTCGAGGCCGCCGACGCGGTCGGCGACGCGGTCCTTGGCGGTGAGCATGATGATCGGAACGCGGCTCTTGGCCCGGACGCGCGCGCAGACCTCGCTCCCGTCGAGCTTGGGAAGCATCAAATCGAGCACGATCAGATCGGGTTCTTTGAGTGCTTTCTCAAGGCCGGACAGGCCGTCGAAGGCGACGTCGACGACGTAGCCCTCATGCTCGAGTTCGAGCTTGAGAACGCGGGATATCTGCTTGTCGTCCTCGACGACCAGGATGCGAAACGGGCGCTCGGGTGCCCCCGCAGAGGTAGCTTGGGTTTCCGTCACCCGCGATCTCCCGTGGGTGGGAGCCCGGGAATTCCCCCCGGCCTGCAGGTCATCCGCGGTTGCTCGGGACGGCGACCCGACCGAATCCGATGCCATTCGCGAGCGACAGCGCCAGGGCGCTCGAGGCGCCGACGGCGAGCCAGAGGACGACGGTCGGGTCCGAAGCGGCACGAGTTAGAAGGGAGCCGAGAGATGCGAGTGCGGCGCCCAGACCGATCTGCCCGCTGAAGGCAAGGACGCACAACCAACTCACCAAAGCGAAGATCAGGCCGACTGCGCCGACCTCGGCAGGCCGCAGGATCGCCGCCGGTGCGGACGCCACGGTCGCCGATAGGATCGAGGCTCGCAAGCCGTGAGGCAACGCTTCGAGCGGGAGCGCGAACAGAGCTCGGTCGAGCGCGTCATCGTCATCGTCTTTGTACATCAATCGTTCACCTCGGCGGTCGGCTGCGGTCCTTCGGGATCGGCGCTCAAACGCCGGCGGAGGAGTTCTTTGGCTCGGAACAGGTGCGTCTTCACCGTTCCCATTGGCAGGTCGAGAACCTGCGCGATCTCTTCGTAGTGCTTGCCTTGTAGATGGTAGAGGGCGATCACAACCCGATATTTCTCCGGCAGGTCGTCAATCGCGGCTCGGAGGAGGCGGGCTTCGTCGCTGCGCTCGGCTTCGTCCTCGGGGCCGAGTCCGGGATCGGCCCGGTCGGGAAGTTCCGCATCCGTATAACGTTTGCGTTGGGCGAGACGGTCGCAACACGCGTGATAAGCGATCGAAAAGACCCAGGTCGAGAACTTGGCCTCGGGGCGAAACGTCCGCAAGCTGCGGAACGCCTTGAAGAAGGCCTCTTGGGCGGCATCCTTTGCTTCCTCGGTATTGCGCAGGGTGCGCAACGAAAGGTTGTAGACGGCCCGATCGTACCGTTCGACGAGCGTTCCGAACGCGTCGGTGCGGCCCGCCAGCGTGCGCGCGACGAGTTCGGCATCGGTCGGGTCCGCAACGAGCGTCAACGGCGGGCTCGGAGGGGGTTCGGGTTCGGGTTCGACTTCGGCAACTGCGAGCGCCACGTCGGCACGTACGCGCGCGACCGGCCCCGGGTTTCGGCCCGACCCCCCGAAACCCGGGGTATCGCCGCACCGTATCTGGAGCATCCCGAACGGCACCGGGCCGAACCAAGGAGGACCAACGTGATCATCATTCGCTCGAACGACTCGCCCCGGATCCGGCGTCCCCGGGAGCCTAGCGGCTTGGGGACCTCGCAGAGTGCCCCGATGTTCGCCGGCTGGGGCCCCCGAATCTAGCCCGGCTCGCAGAGACGCAAAGCACAGGTTAGCGGCTAGCGGTTTCGACCGCTGAAGCCGCGAACCATCCGCACGAGAAAGATCCGCATTCGCATGGACAACAACGACAGCTTTATCGGCGCGCTAGCCGTCTTCGGCATCTTCATCCTCCCCGTCTTGGGTTGGATCGCGTTCCGCGTGATGAAGCATCGCGAGCGAATGGAGATGATTCGCCACGGTATGACGCCTCGGCCGGGCGCAGCAGAAGCGTGGACCTCGGACTGGGCACAACAGCAGAAGGCCGGCCCGGCGCCGGCGCACGTGCCGTCGCCGCCGGACGTGTATGCTGCGCAGCGGCAGTTGCGTAAGGGGATCACGGTCGCGCTGATCGGTTTGGCGATCACCACCGGTCTTTCGTTTACCGGCACGGGCCCGCAGTTGCTCGGCGGCTTGATTCCGCTCTTCGTCGGCGTCGCTCAGATCATCGGCGCGCTTCTTTCGGGCGCCAGCTTTACGCCGACGCACGTTCCGTATGGAGCGATGCCGCCGCCGTCCGCACCCCCGCCGGGCGCGCAGGTTCCGCCCGCCGGCGCGTACAGCGGCCCGTACGCCTACCGTCCCGACCCTAACATCCAGGAGCTCCAGCCCCCGGCCTCTCCGCCCGATCGACGGTGAGGAGCGGCCGAGCGCCGGCCCCAGAGCGGCCGACGGAACGGGAATAAAGAAAAGACCTGGGCGGCCTGAGCTACCCGAGGTCCTTTTCGTTTGCGCCGGGGCGCGGTTCGCTATTTACAGAAGACGAGCGCCATCGCCCAACCGTTGGCGGTTTTCGTCCGCACGAGATAGCCGTCTTGCGTGCGTTCGTAAATCTGGAAGCCCGCTCTCAGTGCGTCGGCTAGCGATTTGAAGACCATCAGACCTGCCATGTTGTGGGACCCTCCTTCCTCGGTATGTTGCCACTACTCTGTTAACGGACGGCGAACGCAAATGTTCTATTTCGTTGCGTGGAGTGACCTTAAATTTTGACGAAGGCCTCCGTCCGTGCCGGCCGCGGGTTGCGACCGGGCGGAACCGGGCTACGCCGGAGGGAAGGCAACCGCCTATGCCCGTGCTCGAAACTTCGCCTTCGGTCCACGCGACGAGCGTTACCGATAGACGCGAAGCGGCGCCCGGGGTCGTCATCCTCGGACTCGACGCACCCGCGCTTGCGGCCGCGGTTCGTCCCGGCCAGTTCGTGATGGCGCTTCCTGTGGGCGGCGAACGCGTCGCGACGGCGCTCGCGATCTACGAAGCGAGCGGGCGGCGCGTCTCCTTGATGCTCGTGGTCGTTGGGCATCGGACGGCGGAACTCGCCGCGCTCACCGTCGGCGCTCGGCTCGAGGTCGCCGGTCCGCTCGGCAATGGCTTCGAGCTCGATGCGCTTGGTGCGGAGGTGGCTCTGCTCGCCGGCGGAGTCGGCATCGCCTCGTTGTATCTCTTAGCGGAAGCGTTGCGGGCGAGCGGCGCACGCACCTCCCTGTACTACGGCGCGCGCGATGCGGACGCGCTGGTCGACGCCGAACGGTTCGAGGCGTTGGGCGCGCGCGTCGTACTCGCCACGGACGACGGTTCGCGCGGCTTGCGGGGATTCGTTACCGATATCCCCGAGTTGTCGACGAAGACGTTCGAGGGCATCGCGGCTTGCGGACCTTCGTCGATGTTGCGCGCGGTCGCCCGACTTGCCGAACGTCGCGAGATTCGCGCTCAACTCTCGCTCGAGGAAACGTTCGCTTGTGGCGTCGGCGCCTGCTGGGGATGCGTCGTTCCGCTCGATCGCGCGAGCGCGCAGGCGCCGGCTTTCCCGCCTGCCTCGCCGCGCGAAGAACGCGCGTACGTGCACGCCCGCATCTGCACGGAGGGTCCCGTGTTTTGGGCGCACGAGCTGCGGTGGTGAGGCTGGCGCCGAGCGAGCCCGATCTTTCGATTCGCATCGGAACGCTGCGGCTTGCATTCCCGACGCTCGGCGCGAGCGGGTGCTATGGCTCGGGGGCCGAGTATGCCCCGTTCGTCGACCTGGCGCACATCGGCGGCGTCGTGCTCAAGAGCGTGACTCGCGAGCCGCGGCTGGGAAACGGTACGCCGCGTCTGGTTCCGACTCCGAGCGGCCTCTTGAACGCAATCGGTCTGCAGAATCCGGGAATCGATGCGTATCTCCGCAACGATGTCGCGAAGTTCGCCGCCCGTCCGTGCGCGGTGATCGGGAGCGTGGCGGGCTTTTCGGTTGACGACTACGCGTACGTCACGGACCGCTTAGCCGCGCGCGACGAGATCGACGCGATCGAGTTAAATATTTCGTGCCCGAACGTCGGTTCGGAAGGCGAAACCTTCGCCTGCGACCCGCGTCTCGCGGGGGCTGCGACGCGCGCTGCGCGCGCCGCGACCCGTAAACCGCTGATCGTCAAACTGTCGCCGAACGTGACGGACATCGCGAGCATCGCGCGCGAAGTCGAGGGTGCCGGGGCCGATGCGCTGGCCGTCGTAAATACGGTTCGCGGGATGTCGATTGATGTCGACCGGTTGGAACCACGCCTCGGGAACGAGAGCGGTGGACTCTCCGGGCCTGCGATTCGACCGATTGCCGTCCTAGCCGTGTGGGAGGTCGCGCGCGCGGTCGCGATCCCGATTATCGGTCAGGGCGGGATCGAGACGGCGCGCGATGCGCTCGAATTCATCCTCGCCGGAGCGAGCGCCGTTTGCATCGGGACGGGTAACTTCACCGACCCGCGCGCGCCGGTTCGCGTCGCGGACGGCATTCGGGAGTACCTCATCGCGCGCAAGTGGGTGTCGTTGGACGACGCGGTCGGACGCGCGAATCCCGGCGCGCGCTTGCGGCCGGTGGCGCCGTGAACGAGAGCGCGCGCCTCGTCGTAGCCTTGGATGCGCCGACGTTCGGCCGCGCCAGCGACCTCATCGCCGCACTCGCGCCGCTCGGCGTCATGTTCAAAGTCGGCTTCGAATCGCTGTACGGATACGGCGAAGC
>JBDTCF010000027.1:0-11693 GCA_039923715.1 Vulcanimicrobiaceae bacterium | reverse complement strand
GAGGTCGGCCGAGTCGAGATATTCGAGGCCGATGAGGACGGAGGTGTCGAGTAGTCCGCGCGGGCGCTCAGCCACGGACGGTGGGATCCTGCGTCGCAAGCACGTCTAGGTCGGCTCGGAAGCGGTCGAAATCGACCGGCGCCGCTCCGGCGAACGCGGAAAGGACGACGGCCTTGGAAACGAACCCGCGACGCCGCAGTGGAGTCAGTTCATCGACAGGTACTCCATTGCGTGTAACGACGAAGGACTCGCCGGCGTCCAACTCACGCATCACCTCGCCGCTTCGATTGCGTAACTCGCGCTGTGTGGTCTCCCGTCCCATATGTGTACTGTAGCACAGGTGCTACGACGTTCAATGGGGCCGGCGGCCACTATTCGCGGGTGGGGGCGGGGTCTACGGTGATAATTTCTCCGCGAACGAACGAGGCGGCGGGGGATAGCAGCCATGCGATCGCGTCCGCGAGCGCCGCGACGCTGGCCGGGCCTTCGCTAAGAGGATGGCGTGCTACACCGTTGACGGTAATTCCGCGTTCGGCGAGGACGCGCGCCGCGTAGCGCGTGGCGGCGATGAGCGCGCCAGTTCCCGCCGCGTCCGCGATCGTGGCGTTGGGCTCGGGCGGAGCGTCGCGTGCCGTTCCAACCAGCGTGCAGATGCGGCCACCCGAAGGCATGCGACTTGCTGCTTCGCGAACGCACAGAATCGTGCCGGTCACGTTGACGTCGTAAACGCGGCGCAGCGAGTTCGCCGACACGTTCATAAACGGCGTCGGATCCGAGACGCCGGCCAGCGTCGCCAGCGCGTCGAGCCGCCCGAACGCTTCGAGCGCGCGCTCGAACAGGGCGACGAGCGCCGATTCGTCGGTAACGTCGATCACGAACGCATGGCCGCCGACGGCATCGGCGACGGCATGCGCGCCGAGTTCGTCGCGATCGGCGACGGCAACGCGAAAGCCATCGCGGGCGAGACGCTCGCAGGTGGCCTTCCCAATTCCGCTTGCGCCGCCGGTGACGATCGCCACGCGCAAGGCACTTCGAAGTCCGAGTCGATCGGCGTCGAGGACCATCGCCTGACCTTCCCTCCAACCTCGGCGGCGCCTTTCGCCAGGGCGGACGCTCGAACGTAACCAAAGGCCGGGACGATGGACGAATCCGGCGAGCAACTTCCGCTGGCGGGTTTCACGCCTGTGCCGGCGGGCGATCGGATCGCGCCGATTCCACTCGGCGAAAGCACGATTTGGGTCGGGACGTGCGGGTACTCGTACCGCGAATGGGTCGGGCCGTTCTATCCGCCCGCGACCACCTCCGGCGCGATGCTCGCGGCGTACGCACGACGCTTCGCGCTCGTCGAGATCGATGCGACCTACTATCGCATTCCCGGGATCGCGACCTTCGAATCGATGGCGGCGCGGACGCCCGAGGGCTTTCGCTTCACCGCAAAAGTCCCGGGTTCGCTGACGCATCTCGACGCGAACGTTCTCGAACCATCGTTCGACGATGCGACGCGGTTCTTGGAGTCCATCGAACCGCTACGATACGCCGGAAAACTTCACGCCGGACTCGCGCAGTTCCCCAACGGATTTCGACCGAACGAACGGGCGCGGCGACACCTCGCACGCCTCCGCGAGGCGTTTGGGGAAGTGCCGCTCGCGGTCGAGTTTCGGCACCGTGAGTGGCAGACGGCTGCCACGCTCGCGTTGCTGGCGGAGCTGGACCTGGCGTGGGTTAACGTCGACGAGCCGTCGTTTCCCACGTTGCTGCACCCTTCCAGCGACGTCGTTACCAGTCTGGCGTACGTGCGGTTCCACGGACGCAATGCCGGCTCGTGGTGGAAGGGTGATGCGGCCGAGCGCTACGCCTACGGGTACTCGGATGAAGAGTTGCTCCCGTGGGTGGGGCGGGTCGCGGAGATGAGCGAGCGTGCGCGTGACGTCTACGTCCTGTTCAACAACCATCGCTTCGGCGCCGCGCCGCGGGACGCCGCTCGGTTCGCCGAACTCTTATGCGGTTGAGACGCGCAGGTCGTCGACCGCGGCGAAGAAGGTATCGATCTCGGCGTCGGTCGTGTAGAAGTGCGGGCTAACGCGGATTCCGCAACCGGGTCGATAGTCGACGAAGATGCGACGCGTGTGAAGCGCTTTGGCCACGCGATCGGCCCCAGCGAAGTCGAGGCCGACCCAGCCGGTCCGCTTGGGTGGATCGAGGGGCGTGGGCACGGTAAAGTTGCGCTCGAGCGCCAGCGCCGCGATGCGATCCGTCAAACGGACGTTGTGCGCGCGAATGTTCTGGATGCCGACCTCGCGAATGAGGTCGTGACCGGGCCGTGCGACGAGGTAGCCGGGAATAGTGGGCGTACCTGAGTTCCAGCGATGAACGTCGGTCGCGTAGCGAATCGGTGCGGGCTCGAACGCGAACGGTGCGGCGTGAGCCATCCACCCGGTGATCGCTGGGGCGAGGTCGTTGCGTAGCTCCGGCCGCACGTAGATGTAGCCGCAGCCCGGACCGCCAAGGAGCCATTTGTGGCTGCCGCCGGTCGCCACGTCGACGCCGAGTTCGACGACATCGAACGGGTAGACGCCGGCGGTCTGATAGGTGTCGAGAACGAGCAGCGCGCCCACGTCGCGACACCGCGCGGCGAGCGTTGCAACGTCGAGAATTGCCGCCGAAACGAACGCGGCGTGCGAGACGACGACCACCTTCGTGCGTTCCGTGACGGCGGAACATAGCCGGTCGATCGAGGTCGTACGCCCGTCGTCGGACCGAACGACCGTCGTACGCGCGCCGAATTTTTCCCACGCCTTCCAGACGTAGGTGATCGACGGGAACATCAGCTCCTCGTAGATGACCTCGTTTCGGTCCGGCGTAAAGCTCAGCGCCGAGCCCAACGCCGCTTGCAGGAGGGAGACGTTTGGCGCCAGCGAGACGGTACCGCGCGGCGCGCCGAAAATCGCGCCGAGGTTGTCGGCGATCTCGCCGCATTCGGGAAGCCAGGCGTCCCATGCCTCGGGGCCTTCGCGCGACCACTCGTTCCAGTACCGCACCAGGGCTTCGCGCGCGGCGAGCGGGGCCGCCCCCATCGAGTGGCTGACGAGGTACGTCGACTCGTCGAGGTTGGCGAAGCGCTCGCGCAAGCGTGCGGAGGTGGCGGTGGCGGAAGTTGCGGACATTTCGCGGCCTTCGACGCCGGAGCGTAGTGATTACTGCGGCGAAGAGAGCGGGCGTGGAATGGCTACGATTCGAGGGGCTGAGGCGGAACTACGGAGCGCAGGACGTGTTCGAAGGCCTCTCGGGGACGCTGCGCGAGAGTGAAACCGTCGGCTTGGTCGGTGCAAACGGCGCGGGAAAGTCGTCGTTGCTCCGCATTCTGGCCGGGGTCGACGAGCCCGACGCAGGGACGCTTGTTCGCGCCCGCGGGACCCGATTCGGCTACCTGGCGCAGGATGCCAGCGACGATGCCGGCACGACGCTCGGGGGGCTCGTTCGCGGAGCGTTCGAACGGCTCCACGCGGAAGAAGCGCGCGTCCGTTCGCTCGAACGCGACCTGGCTGCTGCGGCGGAGGCGGGCGATCACGTGCGCGAAGCGAAACTGCTGCATGCGTACGGCGAAGCCCGCGAAGCCTTCGACCGGCGCGGCGGCGACCGGGGTGAGAGCCGCACGCGGGCAATGCTGGCGGCCTTCGGATTTAGCACCACCGATCTGGAGCGTTCGACGAGCGAATTCTCCGGCGGTCAGCGCACCCGCGCGATGTTGGCGCGCGTGCTGCTCGAGGATCCCGACGTCCTGCTGCTCGACGAGCCGACAAACCATCTCGACATCGAGACCGTGCGCTGGCTCGAAGACTTCTTGCTCGACGACCCGCGCCCGTGCATCCTTATTTCGCACGACCGCTACGTTCTCGAGCGCGTCGCCACCCAGATCTGGGATCTCGAGCGGGGGATGCTGGTCGCGTATCCAACGCGGCCCGGTTTCGCGTACGACGACTATCGCGCGCAAAAGGCGGTGCGCGAAGAGGAAGCGCGGCGGGTCTACGAAGCGGCGCGGACCGAGGATGCGCGGCAGCGCGCTGTCATCGCCGAACTGCGGACGCACGGCTCGCACAACTACTCGCACGTTCGCAGTCGCGAGAAGGCCCTTGCGAAGCTGGTGGTTCCCCAGGCGCCGCCCGCGAGCGGCCCGAGAACGATCGGCGTGCGGCTCGAGGCGACGCGTCGCGCGACCAGCGGTCTCGCGCTGCGGGTAGGCAAGCTCGCGAAGGCGTACGATCGCGACCTGTTTTCCAATCTCTCGTTCGAACTTCAGCGCGGCGGTCGGCTGGCAGTCATCGGCGAGAACGGCAGCGGAAAATCGACCTTGCTGCGAATACTCGCGGGCTTCACGCCGTCCGATGCGGGGACGGTGCAGGTGATGGACGGGGTGCGGCTCGCGTACTTCTCGCAGGAGTCCGAAGCCGAACTGCCGCGCGGGCGGAGCGCCGTCGAAGCGGTCCTCGAAACGGGCGTCGTGCCGGAAACGGCGCGGGCGCTCCTCGGACGCATGGGGCTCGGCGGCGAGGCAGCGGACAAACCGGTCGAGTCTTTCTCGGGGGGCGAACGACGGCGCATTATGCTCGCGCGCTTGATGGCTCGGGCCTCCGACTGTTTGTTGCTCGACGAACCCACGAACGATTTGGACATCCACAGTCGTGAAGCCCTTGAGGACGTGCTCGCCGCGTACGAAGGAGCGACGATCGTCGTATCGCACGATCGCTACCTCTTGCGGCGCATCGGGGATCGCGCGCTTTGGCTGCACGACGGGACCGCGAGCTGGATCGAGGACGGCTACGAGGCCTACGAAGCGATGCGGCGGCCCGGCGGCGTGCCGTCGACAACCCCGAAAACGGTCGCGCGGCCGCGCCTCGCCGAGCCGGAACTCGACGAGCGCGCGCGCCGGCGCGGAGCCGAACGCGAACTCGCGGACACCGAAAGTGAGGTCGCGCGGCTCGACGCGCGTCGCGCGGAACTTCAAGTGGAATTTGCCGATCCGGCAATCTACGGCGATCGCGAGCGCGTCGCCGCACTCGAGGCCGAGCTACGCGCGACCGAAGCCGCCGCGGAGGTCGCGCTCGCGCGCTGGGAGTCGCTGCTCGCTTGGGCGGAGGCTCCCTAACGCGCGCGCCGTATCAGTGAGTCGATGGAGACTTCGGCGGGTCCGCTCTGGGCGAAGGTGATCGATCAGAGCCGTTGCATCGGCTGCCATGCGTGCACGACAGCCTGTAAATCGGAGAACGAAGTTCCGCTCTCGGTCACGCGCACGTACGTCAAGTCCGTCGACGTAGGTACGTTCCCGCAAGTGCGCCGAAACTTCCAGGTGACGCGTTGCAATCAGTGCGAGGCGGCCCCGTGCGTCACGGCCTGCCCGACCTCCGCCATGTATCGGCGGCCGGACGGCATCGTCGATTTCGACAAGAGCGCTTGCATTGGCTGCAAGGCTTGCATGGCGGCCTGCCCGTACGACGCGATCTTCATCAACCCCACCGATCACTCGGCCGAAAAATGTAACTTCTGCGCGCACCGGCTCGATGTCGGCCTCGAGCCGGCGTGCGTCGTCGTCTGTCCGGCCGAAGCACTGTTGGTCGGCGACCTCAACGATCCGACTTCGAAAGTCGCGCAGATCGTCAACCGGGAGCCGGTCGCCGTGCGTCGCCCAGAGAAGGGTACCCGCCCGAAAGTCTTTTACAAAGGCGCGCATCAAACGACGCTCGATCCGCTGGCGGCGCGGCGACCCGAGGGCGGCCTTTACGCCTGGAACGAGCAGCCCGCGGGGCCGCAGGAAGTCGGCTCGGGCCATCCGGGGACGTGGAATTCGTCGGCGGCCGCGCTGTTGTCGTACGACGTCTCGCACAAAGCGCCGTGGGACTGGCGCGTCAGCCTCTATACCTGGACCAAGAGCATCGCGGCAGGCGCGTATCTCGTGGGCGTGCTGCTGGGGCTCGTCGGCGCGCTCGCGTGGAGCGGTCCCCTGTGGTCGTTGGCGGTCCCGATTCTGGGCGTCGCGTTTCTCGGTATCACGGGAGTCATCCTGATCGCCGATTTGGAACATCCCGAGCGCTTTTACTTCATCTTTACGCGGCCGCAGTGGCGAAGTTGGCTCGTTCGCGGGGCCTTCGTCATCGCCGGGTACGGCGCGGTCTTGACCGCTCACCTCGTTGCGTCGCTGCTCGGTGCGATCGCGCTTACCACGTGGCTCGCGATCGTCGGCGTTCCGCTCGCCGCGATGACGGCCGTTTATACCGGATACCTTTTTGCGCAGTCAAAAGCGCGCGATCTGTGGCAGAACCCGCTGCTGCCGCCGCATTTCTTTGTCGAAGCGGTGCTGGCCGGCGCCGCCGCGCTTGCGCCGCTCGCGGCTTGGCTCGACCCGGGAGCCCTCGGGACGTTGCTGCTGACTATCGCAATCGCCGCCGCACTGCACGTTCTGTTTACGGTCGGCGAGATCACGCTTGCCCATCCGACCGCACATGCGGCCCTGGCGGTTCACGAGTTGACGCGCGGGCGCTTTGCGAGGTTCTTTCGCGCCGGCCTGGCTATGGTCGTGCTCGCGATCGCCGCGCCGTGGATCGGGCTCGCTGCGGTTCCGCTCGCGCTTGTCGGGTTACTCGCGCACGAGCATGCGTACGTCCAGGCCGGCCAATCGGTGCCGTTGGCATGAGCGACGCATCGGAGGCGCGACCCGATCTCATGCAACTCGGCTGGCGGGTCGAGGCGGCACGCGCCGCGACGGAAGCGCGCGGCGAAACGTTCTACCCGGGCGCCAGCCGCATTCATCTGGCGGCCTTTCCGCCGAAAGAACGCTGGGACGACTGGGTCGAGCTGGATTCGCGCGCGTGGCCCCAGCGGGTCGAGAAGCGCTACATGCTCGTTCCGACGACGTGCTTCAATTGCGAATCCGCCTGCGGCTTGCTCGCCTACGTCGATCGCGACACGTTGACCGTGCGGAAGTTCGAAGGGAATCCCGAGCATCCGGGTTCGCGTGGCCGCAACTGCGCCAAGGGTCCGGCGACCCTGAATCAGATCACCGACCCGGACCGCATTCTCTTCCCGCTGCGCCGTGCGGGCGAGCGCGGTGAAGGACGCTGGGAGCAGGTTTCGTGGGATACGGCGCTCGACGATATCGCCGGGCGCATTCGGCGTGCGATCGTCGAGGAACGCGAGAACGAGGTGATGTACCACGTCGGCCGCCCCGGCGAAGACGGCTACACCGAACGCGTGCTCGCCGCCTGGGGCGTCGACGGCCACAACTCGCACACGAACATCTGTTCCGCCGGCGCGCGCTGCGGCTACGCCTTTTGGATGGGCCTCGATCGGCCCAGCGCCGACTACGCCAACGCGGACGTGATCTTCTTGATCAGCGCGCACTTGGAAGCCGGCCACTACTTCAATCCACACGCTCAGCGCATCGTCGAGGGGAAGGCGGCCGGCGCGAAGGTTATCGTGGTCGACGTTCGTCTCTCCAATACCGCGACGCACGCCGATCACTGGCTGGCGCCACATCCCGGCAGCGAGGCCGCGTTGCTCCTCGCGATCGCGAACCATCTGATCGCGAACAAGAGGTACGATCGTGCCTTCGTGCGCCGGTGGTGGAATTGGGAAGAGTTCCTCACCGTGCGCGAGCCGGGCGTCGAGCTGGCCTTCGAACGGTTCGAAGCGCTCTTGACCGTGGAATACGCGGCGTACACGTTCGAGTACGCCGCCGACGAAACGGGCCTCGATGTCGCGATGATCGCCGCCGTCGCCGACATCGTGGCCGGCGCGGGGTCGCGCTTTGCATCGCACAACTGGCGCTCGGCGGCAGCCGGCAATCGGGGTGGATGGCAAGTCGCGCGCTGCCTGTTCTTGCTCAACGCGCTCCTCGGTGCGATCGCAACCGAGGGCGGCGTGTACCCGAATGCCTGGAACAAGTTCGTTCCGAAACCCATCTACACGCCACCGCATCCGAGCACGTGGAACCCGCTAACGTGGCCGCTCGAGTATCCCTTGGCGATGCACGAGATGTCGATTCTGCTGCCGCACTTTTTGGCCGAAGGGCGCGGAAAGCTGGACGTCTACTTTTCTCGCGTCTATAACCCGGTCTGGACGAATCCCAACGGCTTCGCCTGGATCGAGATGCTCTCAGACCCGGCGAAGATTGGCCTCCACGTCGCGCTTACGCCCACCTGGAACGAATCGGCCTTCTTCGCCGACTACGTGCTGCCGATGGGCCACGGTCCGGAGCGGCACGACGTGCACTCATACGAGACGCACGACGCGCAATGGCTGGGTTTCCGGCAGTCCGTGCTGCGTGCGGCACGCGAGCGATTGGGTGAGGCGCAGCACGATACGCGGACCGCGAACCCTGGCGAGGTGTGGGAAGAGAACGAGTTTTGGATCGAACTGTCGTGGCGCATCGACGCCGACGGGAAGCTCGGCATCCGCAAGTACTTCGAATCCAAGCAAGACCCCGGCGAGAAGCTGGGAGTCGACGAGTACTACGGCTACATCTTCGAGAACTCGGTACCGGGACTCCCCGAGAAGGCCGCCGCCGAGGGACTCACGCCGCTCGCCTACATGCGACGGTATGGCGCGTTTGAAGTCAAACGAAAGATCGGGCGCCTCCACGAAGAGCCCGTACCGCGTGAAGAGCTTCTCGACGTTGCCGACGGAGCGTTCGGCCGGGTCTACACGCGCGCCGAGAAGGCGCCGCATCCGAACGTGGTCCCGGTTCCCACCCCAGCGCACGATTCCGAGGGTCGTCGCCCGGTCGGCGTGCGGCAAGACGGGGCCGTCGTGCGCGGCTTCCCGACCCCAAGCGGTAAGCTCGAGTTCTACTCGCGGACGCTCGCCGACTGGGGTTGGCCCGAGTATGCTTTGCCGACGTACATCAAGAGCCACGTTCACCGAGACGCGCTCGAAGCGGGACAGATGGTTCTCATCCCGACCTTTCGCCTGCCGACCCAGGTTCACACGCGCAGCGCGAACGCAAAGTGGCTCGACGAACTCGCAAACACGAATCCGCTTTGGATCCATCCTTCGGACGCTCGTGCGCTCGACGACGTACGGACGGGCCAACTCCTGCGCGTGACCACGGAGATCGGGTACTTCATCGTCAAAGCATGGGTCACGGAGGGCATCCGGCCTGGCGTCGTCGCCTGCAGCCATCATATGGGGCGGTGGCGCGTGCACGACAACGGACAGCGGCAAATGGCGGCGACGGTATCGCTCGATCGCAGCGACCGGGGATGGGAAATGCACCGCAAGCGCGGCGTCGGCCCATACGTTTCGAGCGATCCCGATACGCAGCGCATTTGGTGGACCGACGTTGGCGTTCACCAAAACCTGACGTTCCCGGTCCATCCCGATCCGATTTCCGGGATGCATTGCTGGCATCAAGCCGTCCGCGTGACGCGCGCCGAACCGAGCGACGCATACGGCGACATCGTGGCCGATACCGCGAAAGCGCATGCAATCTATCGAGAATGGCTGACCCTGACGCGGCCGTCCACGCTGGTTTCACCCGACGGCACGCGTCGCCCGCACTGGATGCTGCGTCCGCTCAAACCCTCGCGGGACGCTTACCGGCTTCCCCCGGCTCCCGCCCATCGCTGACGCGCGCGCCGAACTCTTTCGTGCGTTGGCGGTTCTGGCGGAAACACCCCAGGCGGCGCACGCGGAGATTCGCGCGGCGTTGAGCCTACAGACCGCGCCGAGCGCTGCCGAGCACGCCGAACTGTTCGCCTTCAATCTCTATCCCTACGCCTCGGTCTACCTCGGTGCGGAGGGTATGCTCGGGGGCGAGGCGCGCGACCGGATCGCCGGTTTCTGGCGCGCGCTCGGCCTCGTTCCACCGAGCGAACCGGACCATCTCGTGGCGTTGCTCGGCCTCTACGCGAGTTTGCGCGAACGGGAAGCGAGCGAGGCGGATGACGGTCGGCGGCTGCTGATTGCGCACGCCCGGGACACGTTGCTTGCGGAGCACGTCGCGCCGTGGGCGTTCGCGTATTTGGACAAGGTACGGGAACTCGGCGCGCCGTTCTACCGAGCCTGGGCGACGCTCGCGTGCGAGGCCCTCGTGGCGGAAGGTGTGGAAGGCGGAAACGTACCGGGCGTCCCCATCGTCGTTCGGGAAGTGCCGACGGTCGACGGCGACGACGGCGACCTCGATGCGTTCCTTAACTCGCTGCTCGCGTTCGCGCGCAGCGGGGCGATCCTCACGCGCGCCGACCTTCGTCGCGCGGGCGAGCGGCTTGGGCTCGCAGTCCGGCACGGCGAACGTCGCTACATTCTGCGAGCGCTGCTGTCCCAAGATGCACCGGCTACGCTCCGATGGTTGCGCGAAGAAGCCGACGCGTGGGCAACTCGTCACGAAACGTTGCTCGGGGCACCGGCGGCCGTGCGGGCGCACGGCGCGACGCGCGCACGTCGCACGGCCGAAGTACTCGCCGTGGCCGCCGAGCAGGCCGGAGATTTCGTAGAACCGCGCGGCGGAGCTATTTTGTAGCGAGCGAGTCTACTCGGAGTTCGTAGTCGATGCCGATATCGGTCGTGGTCGTAGCGCTGAGGGATTCTTGGCGCAGTCGTCGGTTAAAGTGCAACCTGATAGGGACGAGCGCTGTGGCATCGTAGGTCGCGCGGCCTTGGGCGACGATGTCGAGTGGGCTGGCCCCGGAGACGACGACGTGTTCGTCGGCGGCGATCGTTGCGGTGGTGCCGTCCAACGATGCGATCCGGAAGTCGTCGGTCATCGTCGTATTCTTTGCTCGCACCGGCCGCGACCAGGTCGCACCGACTTGGAGCGCACCCGGTGGGATCATCTGGCGGGCCAGGAACGGCAACAGTGAGTTCTCTTCGTCGGTGATGTTGGCCTGAGGGTCGTAGATAAGGATCCCGCTGAGCGTGATCGCGACGCGGACCTTGGGCGCTCGCCGTGGCGGCGCATCCTCCGAGACATCGACGACGAGTCCGTCGTCGGCCGTCGCTGCGACCACGTCGATCGTGATCGTGCCAGAGGCAGCCGACGTGGCCGTATCGACTTGCATGCCGTTCGAGGGGATATCCGGCCGGGCGGGGTCGGCGTTGCGCGTGACGGCGGTGGCCGTTTCGGTTCGCGTATTGAGTTGGGTATCGACGTGGAAAACGAGATGGCGCAAAGGAGCTCCCGCGGCCCACAAGGGCGCTGGAAAGAGCGTCACGATGGCGCCAAGGGAGGCCGCCAACACGCAGTTGCGAGCGTCCATGCGAAATCGTTCGTCGCCCTCGGTGCGACTCCCGTTCGCCGGATTTTCAGAGCGCGTGAAGGTCGCCGCGCTCCGGCTGGGGTTCGTGTTTTGCGGCTGTTTTGATCGCCGCGTAGATCGCGTCGGGGAGGTTTTTGAGCTTACTGTTGGCTTCGAGCGGGCGACTGTTCACGAACACGGACGGCGCGACGGGCGCCTGCCTCGTACTGAGACGTTCCGGCGTTTGACACAAATCGGAGGCTGGCTTTCCCAAACTGACCGCGACGGACACGGAGAAAACGTGTTCTTTGTCAGAACGGGGGAGCCGGCGAGAGGCACCGTGCCTGCGCCGCTTGAAATCGGCGCCAGGAGGATCATATGCAACGAGCGTCTACGCGGCTTGCACTTTTGGCCATCCTTTTCGTCGTGACGGTCGGCGTCGTCGCCGCGGCCGACGACCCGCCGAAG
>JBDTCF010000026.1:0-56253 GCA_039923715.1 Vulcanimicrobiaceae bacterium | reverse complement strand
CACAGTACCTCGGGATGGGACGTGGCCTTTACGAGCGCGCTACGACGTTTCGAACGTGCTTCGATGCTTGCGCCGATATCCTGCAGCCGCTGCTCGGGCGAGACCTGCGCACGCTGCTGTTTGCCGGCGACCAGGCGGCCGATTTGACGGCGACCCGGATCGCGCAGCCGGCGCTGTTCGCCGTTGAGTACGCCTTGGCGAAAGTATTGCAAGACTACGGCATCGAGCCGGCCGCCGTCGTCGGACACAGTGTCGGGGAATTTGTCGCTGCGTGTTTGGCCGGCGTATTCTCGCTCGAAGACGCGCTTACGCTCGTCGCCGAGCGAGGCCGTCTGATGCAGGACCTCCCGGCAGGCGCAATGCTGGTCGTGCGGGCCGGCGAATCCGAGCTCGGCAGGCTGCTGGAGCGCAACCTAGACATCGCCGCGCTCAACGCGCCACGACTAGCCGTCGTCTCGGGAACGCTGGACGCCATCGAAGAAATGGAGCTGCGCCTCGCCGCAACGGGCGTCAGCTCGCGACGGTTGCACGCGTCGCATGCGTTCCATTCGGCAATGATGGAGCCGGTGCTCGCGCCGCTCTCGCGACGCGTCGCGGGGAAGCTACTCTCGCCACCCTCGCTACCGTACGTATCGGGAGTGACCGGTACGTGGATCGAAGACGCGGAAGCGACCAGTGCGGACTATTGGGCGCGGCACTGTCGCGTCCCGGTTCGATTTGCGGACGCTTTGCAGACGCTCGTGGACGGCGGCGTGAATGTGCTGCTCGAAGTGGGACCGGGCGCAACGCTCTCGACGTTCGCGTTACAAGGCGCCGCCAAGAACGGCGACGCGATTGTCCTTCGCACGTTGCCCGGCAGCGAGCGCGAGATCGGCGATTTCGAGGGGTTGCTCGAGACGCTGGGTCGCTTGTGGATCGCCGGTGCGACGCCCGACTGGGACGCGCTTGCGCGCGGTACGGTCCGCTCGCGCGTTTCCCTCCCGACGTATCCATTCGAGCGCACACGCCACTGGCTCGAACCCAATTCGAGCGTAGCGGCACCGCCGCGGACGGAGAGCATGCACCATCATGACGTTGAATCCGGTCACGTGGAAACCACCGCGGCCTCGGCGCGCGCGCGTACCGAACTGCTCGCGCTGCTGGAGGAACTCTCGGGAGAGCGGCTCGCCGATGCGGATCCGCGTGCGACCTTTCTCGAACTCGGATTCGACTCGTTGTTTCTCGGCCGCTTCGTCCAGCAAGTCCAGTTGCGTTTTGGCGTCAGCGCGAGCTTTCGGCAACTTCTTAGCGACCTCCCCACGATCGTTGCGCTGGCGGACCACCTTGCCGCTCGGATGCCGGCCCGCCCGGTGACGGAAGCGGTTTCCACCGAAACCGGCTCGCGAATTCCGCCGCGCGCACCCCTCGCGTCCGCGCCGCTTCCGGAGGCGGTTGAAGGCCTGATGCGCGAGCAACTGCAGGCGCTGCAGGGCCTGCTGCGCGAGCAGTTACAAACGCTCAAGGCGTTCGGGATCGAGTCCGCTGCGCCGGCGCTCGAACGTGCTGCGCCGACGCTAGAACCGGCGGCTCCCGCGGTGGAGGCTTGCCGGCCCGCGGCCGCTTCGCCGGCCGAAGCATTCGGCATCGCCGGGGCGCAAAAAGCAGACGTTACGCCCGCGCAACGCGAGCACATCGACGATCTTGTCGCGCGCACCGTCGCTCGCACGGGCGAATCGAAGCGCTTGACCCAGCGCTACCGCAAGGTGCTGGCCGATCCCCGCGTCGCCGCCGGATTCCGCAGCGAGTGGAAGGAGATGGTTTATCCGATCACCTGCGTGCGTGCGAAGGGGTCGCGCATCTGGGATGCCGACGGCAACGAGTACCTCGACTTGCTCAACGGTTTCGGTCAGACGGCGTTCGGACACGTACCCGACTTCGTCGTCGACGCCGTTTCCGAACAGCTACGCACCGGATTTGCGATCGGGCCGCAGACCCAGCTCGCCGGCGAAGCGGCGGAACTCTTTTGTGAACTGACCGGCAACGAGCGAATCACCTTCTGCAACACCGGCTCCGAGGCCGTAATGGCGGCCCTGCGCGTCGCGCGGACGGTGACCAACCGAGACCGCGTCGTCATCTTCGAAGGGGCGTATCACGGGCAGTTCGATGAAGTCCTCGTGAAGGGCTCACGAACGTCGAATCGCTCGCTCCCCGTTGCGCTCGGCATTCCCGCCGAGGCCGTCGCGAACATTACGGTCCTGCCGTACGGAGCCGATGAGAGTTTGGTCTGGGTGCGCGAACACCGGGACGAGCTGGCGGCCGTGGTCGTCGAGTCGGTCCAAAGCCGGCATCCCGGGCTCGCGCCAAAAGACTTTCTGCTCGAATTGCGTCGGATCACCGAAGCTTCTGGCGCCGCGCTCGTTTTCGACGAGGTCGTCACGGGGTTTCGCATGCATCCGGGCGGCATGCAGGCGATCTTCGGCATCAAGGCCGACCTCGCGACCTACGGCAAAGTCGTCGGCGGCGGTCTTCCGATCGGCATTCTCGCCGGGAAGGCCCGGTTCATGGACGCGCTCGATGGCGGCGCGTGGCAATACGGAGACGATTCCTTCCCACAAGTCGCGCCGACGTTCATCGCCGGTACGTTCGTGCGCCACCCTCTTGCCATGGCGGCCGTGCTCGCCGTGCTGCAGCGGGTAAAAGCCGAGGGACCGAAACTCCAAGTCGCGCTTGGACGCCGCACCGCCGGACTCGTCGAACGCCTCAACGCACAGCTCGAACGACGCGGCATCGTCTCGCGCATCGAAACCTACGGCAGCCTCTTTTATCTGAACTTCGCTACCGAGGACCGCCTCGCGAGCCTGCTCTACTATCACCTCCGCCTGCGCGGCATCTACGTGCAGGAAGGCTTCCCGAGTTTCTTGGGCACCGAGCACGACGATGCCGATGTCGACGCGATCGTGGCCGCTTTTTCGGAGAGCCTCGACGAGTTGCAGAGCGCCGGCGTGTTCGTTGCGCGAGCGCCGGCCCTTCCGGTAATCGTTCCGCGGACGGACCTCGCCTCGGTCGCGCTGACGGAGGAACAAACCGAGATTTGGCTTTCGGCGCAGGTTGGCGACGACGCCTCGTGCGCCTTCAACGAGTCGGTTACGCTCCGTCTGCGCGGATCGCTCGATGAGTCCTCATTTCAGACCGCGTGGGAACGTGTCATCGCCCGACACGATGCCTTGCGCGCCGCTTTCGGCACGACCGGCGAAATGATGCACTTCGCGTCCCCCAGCCCGCGCGCGTATCCACGGACGGATCTTTCCGGCGGTTCGACCTCCCAACGGGAGGCGGACTTCTGCGCGATCGTCGCCGAGGATGCTCGAACTGCGTTCGACCTAAGCAACGGGCCGCTCGTGCGCGGACACCTGGTTCGGCTCACCCTCGACGAACACGCCTTCGTCTTCACGGCGCACCACATCGTCTGCGACGGGTGGTCGATGAACGTGATCCTCTCCGAACTGGCGCAAACCTATTCCGCGCTTTCCAAGCAGCAGGAGCCGCAGTTGCCCGAAGCGCTTGCGTTCGCGGACTACGCGCGCCGCCAAGCCGCGCGCGATCCCGAGGAGCGTGCTAAGGTCGAGTCCTATTGGCTCGCGCAGTTCGAAGATCTGCCGACGGTCCTCGACCTACCGACGGACCGGCCGCGACCGGCGACGAGGACGTACCGGGGAGCGACCCGGACCGCATTCGTCGGCCACGACGCTTCCCGCGCGATCAAACAAGCGGGCGCGCGACACGGTTGTACGCTGTTCGTGACGCTGCTGGCGGCGTTCGACGTGCTCGTCGGACGCCTTGCCGATCGGGACGACGTCGTCGTCGGCGTGCCGGCCGCCGGACAGGCGCTCCTCGGCGGCGATACGCTCGTCGGCCACTGCGTGGATTTCTTGCCGATCCGCGCTCGGCGAACGTCCGAGACCACGCTTCGCGACCTCTTATCCAGCCTCAAGCATCAAGTCATCGACGCGTACGAGCACCAAGAATACACGCTCGGCACCCTCGTTCGCAGCTTAGCCGTGCAGCGCGAGAACAACCGCGTCCCAATTGCGGAGATTCAATTCAATCTGGAACGCCTGGCCGAAGACTTGGACTTTGGCCCCCTGCAAGCGCGGGTCGAGCCGAATCCGAAGGCATTCGTAAACTTCGATCTCTTTCTCAACGTCGTCGAGTCGCGTGACGGCCTGCGCCTCGATTGCGACTACAACGCCGATCTTTTCGACGCCTCAACGATCGAGCGGTGGCTCGGCTACTTCCGTACGCTCCTCGAACGAATCGGCCAGGACGCCTCGCAGCCCGTGGCCGGCGTTGATTTCCTTCCGGACGACGAGCGTCAACTGCTCGCGGGCCTCAACGCCACCGCCGCCGCCTATCCGGTCGCGCAGACGGTGCACGAGCTGTTCCGCGCGAGCGCCGCGGCCAACCCGGATGCCGTCGCCGTGCGTTTCGGCGACGAGACGCTGACGTTTGCCGCTTTGGAACGACGCGTCAATCAGATGGCGAACCACCTGCTCGAGCGCGTCGGGGCCGGCCGGCGCATTGCGATCTGCGTCGACCGCACGCCCAACCTTCTGGTCGCCATGCTGGCAACACTCGCCGCCGGGTGTAGTTACCTGCCGCTCGACACCGCCCATCCGGTCGCGCGGCTACGCCGTATCCTCGACGATGCCGGCGTCGCCGCGCTCATCGACGACGGCACGGCCGACGCCGCGATCGCGTCCGGCACAGTCGAACGGATCGACGTGAGTGAAGCCGCCCAAGCGCTTGGCGCTGCATCTTCGCAGGCGCCTGCCGTCGCTCGGTCGGGCGACGACGCGGCCTACGTCATCTACACCTCCGGCTCGACCGGCGAGCCGAAAGGGGTCGAGATCGCGCACCGCTCGGTCGTTAACCTGCTGACGTCAATGTCGCGGACGCCCGGTTTTGGTAGGGACGACCTTCTGCTGGCCGTGACGACCGTTTCGTTCGACATCGCCGCGCTCGAGTTGTTCCTGCCGCTGGTCGTCGGTGCGACCGTCGCGATCGCATCCCGCGAAGAGACTTCCGATGCGTTCGCCCTCGCACGGCGCGCGCGAGCCCTCGGAGCGACGGCGATGCAGGCCACTCCGGCGCTCTGGCAGCTGCTGCTCGCTGCCGGCTTTCAGTCGCATGCGGGGTTCACAATGATCTGCGGCGGCGAAACGCTCACGCGCGAGCTTGCGAACCGGCTGCTCGCCGGCGGCGGGACCCTCTGGAACGTCTACGGCCCGACCGAGACGACGATTTGGTCGTCGTGCGGAAAGATCGAAATCGGCGACGAGCCGATTGCCGTCGGGACGCCGATAGCGAACACGCAGTTCTACGTTCTCGATCGCCGCGATCGCCCGGTACCGATCGGCGCTCCGGGTCATCTGAACGTCGCCGGGGACGGGGTCGCACGCGGCTACGTGAACCGAGCGCAGCTCAGCGCCGAGAAGTTTGTCGCCAATCCGTTTGGTAACGGCCGTATGTACCGTACTGGAGACCGCGCGCGAATCGCGCGCGATGGACGCGTGCAGATTTTAGGTCGCCTCGACCGTCAAGTGAAACTTCGCGGTTTCAGGATCGAACTGGCCGAAATTGAAACGGTCGTTCAAAAAGAAGGCGGGCTGGCCGAAGTCGCGGTCGTACTGCGTGAGGATCGAGGGGGCGAGCCCCGGCTGGCGGCCTACTATGTCGACCGTGAGGAACCTGGTCGCACACCGGCAGAGCTGCGGGCGCTCGCGGCGGCGCACCTTCCGGACTTCATGATTCCATCGGTCTGGACCAAGCTGGAGCGCATGCCGCTTTCGGTCGCCGGAAAAGTCGACCGCAGCTTGCTACCAGCGCCGGAACCGACGGCTGACAGCGACCGCTTTCGGGCCGCGGTCACGCCAACGGAACTGTTACTCGCGCGGGTCTGGGCCGATGTTCTCCACCTCGAACGCGTCGGACTCGACGACGACTTCTTCGCGCTCGGCGGCGATTCGATCCAGCTCTTCCAAATCACGGCACGGGCGAACCGGGCCGGCCTTCGTCTCGCTGCCAAAGAACTGCTGCGGCACCCGACGATCGCCGCATTGGCGCTGCGCCTCGACGAGTTGGCCCGAACATCGGATAAACGGCGCTCGGACGTCCCGTCCGCTTCGGTCGCGCGCTTGCGGCCCACGCAGCAACCCGAACGTGCCGGCCTGCGCCGAGCCGCCGAACAGAGGTCACCATGACCTCCAGTCCTGTGCGCGACGAGCCGTACGCGCCGTCGTTACCGTGCTCTCAGTCGCAAAAGCGCTTTTGGTTTGAGTCGCAGCTCCATCCCGACAATCCCGGGCTCAACGTTGCGGTACGCTGGCGTCTCGAAGGCGACGTCCCGCACGCGCGGCTCGAGCAGGCGTGGGATATCATCATCGCACGCCATCAACCTCTACGGACGCGCTTCACGACCGTCGCGGGCGAGCCGCAGCAAGTCGTCGAGACGGTCGTCGCGTTTCACATCCCCCTCATCGACTTGACGACGCTGCCGGAGCACGAAGCGTACGCCGAGGCGGATCGGGTCGCCCTGCTCGAAGCGCAGCGCACGTTCGACGTGGCCACCGCGCCGCTCGTTCGGGTCACGCACGTTCGTGTACGGCCGCGTATTTCGACGCTCTTGGTGACCGCGCACCATGCGGTCTGCGACGGGTGGTCGGTCGGGGTCCTCGCCCGCGAGATGGGACAGGTCTGCGCCGACCTCGCCGCCGGCCGGCCGCCTGCGCTGCCCGAACTCACCGCAACCTACGTCGACTACACGGCCTGGGAACAGGAGTCGCTGTCGTCGACGGAGTTCGATAGTGATGTCGGCAAGATGCTACAGGGATTCGAGCGTTTCGAGATCGTTCCCGATAAGCCACGGCCACCGATCCAGACTGCGAACGGGGACATCGTCTCCCGGTTGCTCGAACGTCGCCTCTCCGGCGGTTTGGCGGAGCTGGCTCGAGCGAACAACTGTACGCTCTTCATGACTGCATACGCGGCGCTGCTCGTGCTCCTTCATCGCTATTCAGGCGCTACCGACATCGTGTTAGGGACACAAGTTGCGGGCCGCGAAGAGGTCGATTTCGAGCAACTCGTCGGGACCTTCGTCAACACGGTCGCGTTACGCACGGACGTAGAGGGCGATCCGCCCTTTAGCGACCTGCTCGTTCGGGCACGCGACTCCGTCACCGACGCGCTGGAACAGCGCCACGTCCCGCTCGAGGATCTCGTAGCGATCGTCAACCCCAAGCGCGATTTGAGTCGCAACGCGTTGTTTTCGGTCAACTTCGTTTACCAGCGCTCGTTCATTCAGAACGCCACGTATGGCAGCTTCAAACTCGTCGACCTTCCGTCACGTTCCGCCGGCCCAATTTGCGATCTGAATTTCTTCATGGTCGAACGCCCTGAAGGCTGGCGCGTGTCGTGCGAGTTCAATACCGACCTCTATCGGCTCGAGACCGTCGAGCGGATGCTCGACCATTTTCTGACGCTGCTGGATTCGGTGGTTCGTGCGCCGCACAGCCCACTCTCGGAGCTATCGCTTATGGGTGAGGACGAGCGGCGACTCGTCATAACCCTCGGCGCGGGCGAGTCGAGCGCGTACGAACGCGGCCTGAGCGTCCAGCGGATATTCGGGCGTCAAGTTGCGCGCACTCCGCAGGCGATCGCGGTCAGCGCCGAAGCCGCCACGCTGACGTACGCGGAGCTAGACCGGCGCTCGAATCAGCTCGCCCGCTATTTACGCGGCCTTGGCATCGGCCCGCAATCCGCGGTTGGCGTCGCACTCGAGCGCTCGCCCGACGTTCCGGTCGTGCTACTCGGTATTCTCAAAGCGGGCGCGTCCTACGTTCCGCTCGCACCCGAGTTCCCGCGGGAACGCATCGGGTTCATCGTCGCGGACGCGGGCGTAAGCCTGATCCTCACAGAGCGCACGTCGCTCAATCGCTTGCCAAAAGATGGCGCTACCATCGTCGATCTCGCCGAGGCGTCCGCTTCGATCGGCGCTCAACGCGACGACGCCCTGGACGAGGTTGGCGGGCCGGATGCCCCGGCTTACGTGATGTACACGTCCGGATCGACGGGCAGCCCGAAAGGCGTGACGGTCGTGCATCGCGCGATAGCCCGTCTCGTGCGCCACACGAACTACGTGAATCTCGGCGCCGACGACATCGTCCTGCAGTACGCTCCGCTCGCGTTCGACGCCTCGACGTTCGAGCTTTGGGCGGCTCTGCTGAACGGCGGACGCTTGGCCGTCGCCCCGCCCGGGATCCTGACGTTAGCGGAGCTTGACCGAGCGGTCGCGGGCTTCAGCGTAACGACGCTCTGGCTTGCCGCCGCGGTCTTCCGCGAGGCCGTCGAACGAGGTTTCCAATCGTTCGGTAGCGTGCGGCGCCTGCTCGTCGGCGGCGACGTTGTCTCGCCGCTCCACGCGAGACGTTTCGTGGAAGAATATCCGAATTGCCGTTTGATCAACGGCTACGGCCCGACGGAGAACACGACCTTCAGTTGTGCCTACGTCATTCCGTCGCCGGATGCCATCGGCCACAGTGTGCCGATCGGACGGCCGATCGCCAACTCTAGCGCATACGTGCTCGACGCGAAACTGCAGCCGGTATCGCTCGGCATGGTCGGCGAACTGTGCGTGGGCGGCGACGGACTCTCGCTCGGCTACGTCAATCTGCCCGGCTTGACGGCGGAGCGCTTCGTCCGCGATCCCTTCTCGGACGATCCCGGCGCACGGTTGTACCGAACGGGAGATCGCGTCCGGCAGCATGCCGATGGGAACCTGGAATTTCTTGGCCGACTCGACGACCAAGTGAAGATCCGCGGCTTTCGGATCGAACCGAGCGAAATCGAAGCGGTGCTGTCGAACCACCCCGGCGTCGCGGACGCACGAACGATCGTTGGGACCGAGCCGTCGGGCGACAAAGCGATTTGGGCGTACGTCGTGCCACGGACCGCGGACCGCGAGGGGCTTACGGTCGACGAACTGCGGGTCTGGCTCGGCGCGCGTCTTCCGGCGTTCATGATCCCCTCCGCGATCGTGCTGCTGCCCACGCTTCCGCGGCTTTCGAGCGGGAAACTCGACCGCTCCGCGTTGCCTCATCCCACTCGTCAAGGGGCCGCGGAGCCCCGCGCTGAGCCCTCCCCGACGGAGGCGCGCCTTGCCGAGATTCTCGGGCGGCTGCTCGGCCTCGAGCGGATCGATCGCGACGTTGACATCTTCGCGCTCGGGTTTCACTCGTTGCTCGCCGTGCGCCTTGCCGCACAAGTGCAGCAAGAGTGGGGCGTCGAGTTACGTCTTCGCCCGCTGCTCGAGCAGCCAACGATTGCCGCGATTTCGGCCACGATCGACGCGTTCTCCGATGGCCGCGCAACGGCTGCAGTTCCGATCGTGACGTTGAACGGGTCCGGTTCTCGTCCGCCCTTGTTCTTCTTCCACGGGGATCTCTTCGCCGAGGGTCTCTACGCTCACCGACTGGGAACCGCGCTCGGTCCCGATCAACCAATGTACGCCGTCGCACCGCACGCGACCGCCGGTTTACCCTTGCTGCCGACGATCGAAGACATGGCAACCGACTACGCAGCCCGGATTCGCAGCGTGCAGCCGCGCGGACCATACCGTCTCGGCGGTTTCTGCGCGAGTGGCCTGGTCGCATTCGAACTCGCCCGCATCTTGCGCTCCGACGGCGAGACCGTCGAAGCCCTCGTTCTGATGAATTCTTCGCCGATGCCAAGCAAGAAGATCGCTTTCTTCGACGCAGTCATCCGACGCTTTGGTCGAGACGCGCGTCTGAACCCACGACTGCGCGACCGCTTCTGCTATAACCTCGCTCGGCTTCACGCCGCGGCCGTGAGTGGTCCGTTCGCCGGGCTTCCCGCGGCTTGGCGCGCCCTTCGCTCGCTCGCGAATCGCTCGCACCGCCCCGCGGGCGTGCAAGAACCGCAACCCTTCGAGAAGCGGCGCGGCGCGCGAGAAACCGAAAGCTCATTCGCGCATCTCGTCGCCGCATTTACCTACCATCCGAAGATCTACGACGGTGCCGTAACGCTTCTCTGGGGCGAAGATCAGACCACGATGTTTGACGACCCGACCATGGGTTGGGGCGCCGTAGCCAAACGCGTCGACCTCGTGTCCATGCGCGGCGGGCACGTCGGGGCCGTACACGAGCGCATCGAGGAGCTCGCTAGCACCCTCCGCACCGTGCTAGGAGCCTAAAGGAGATAGTGGAGTCATTCCTTTGAACGAACAAGGCATCGCCTTTATCACGCCGAGTTTTTCACGAGATCTCGAGTCGTGTCGGGACCTCAATGAAAGCATCCTTACATTTGCGACCCCCGAAGCGAAGCACTACATCATCGTCGACGCCTGCGACCTGAAGCTCTTTCAAGGACTTCAGAACAGTCGGACCGTCGTCGTCGCAGTCGAAGACGTCATTCCGAAGGGCTACGTCAAGCTTCGATTCTCTAAGAAGTGGTGGTTTGCAATGCCGGCAATGGTGCCGGCGAAGGGTTGGCTCGTTCAGCAAATCGTCAAGCTGAGTGCGCCGACCCTCGCAAAGGAATCTCTCCTGGTCAACGTCGATTCTGACGTGCGCTTCGTACGCCGCGTCGATCGGGCGTTATTTGTCCGTGACGGACGCACGAGAATGTACCGCCTGCCTGGCGGGGTGAGGGCGGGGATGCCGCACGTCAAGTGGCACCGCAACGTCTGCCGGCTTTTGGGCGTCAAGGCGGACGAGCTGCCGATGGACGACTACGTCGGAAACGTCATCAGCTGGGATCGCGAGATTGTTCTAGGAGCGCTCGAGCGGATCGAGCGGATCACCGGACGACCATGGCACGTGGCATTCACCCGTGCGCGTTCGGTCGGCGAGCAGCTCGTGTATGGACTCTACGTCGATAAGGTGATTGGAGCTGAGGCGGCGGGCGTGTGGACCGACGAGCGTTCCTGGTGTCACACGTATTGGGGCCCGGGACCGCTCTCGAAATCGAAAGTCGAAGAATTCACGCGGTCCATGCGCGCAGAAGACGTCGCGTTCTCGATCGCCGGCTATACCGGAACTTCGCCTGAAGTCACCGAGGCGGCGACGCAGCTCGCCATGCGTCTCGCCGCTAGCTCGTGAATCGAAGGGCTAGCGTGGACAAAAAGCGGCGTGCGGGACTCTTACTCGGTCGCGACGTTCTCCTTTTTTTTGAGGACCGCGATCGTGATACGTTCATGATCGGCGATCGTCGACTTCGACGTGGCTTGCGCAAAGTAGCGGCGCCCTTCCGCCCGCACAAGTCGCGTGTTTCCGGCTTCGAGATGTCGTTTCTGCTCCTCTGCCGAGCGCTGAGGCGCTCAAACCAAACGGTCCACGTGAATAACTATGGCTTAGCCCGGCGCCATCCCGACTATCCAGTCGGAGTTTGCGGCTACCCGCACATCCTTGATGCTTGGAATCTCACGAACCCGGCCGTTCTTGGCCCGGGGCTCTACGATCACCCCAAGCAGAACCCAACCTTGATGGACCGCCCCCACTTTCACTCCTACCTTACCTTGTGTGACTGGATGCGAGATGAGTTCGCAACGGTGTACGATTCGGACGTCTTGCGGCCTTGGTTCGGCGGGATCGATTTAGGGCAATGGCCCCAGACCAAGCACTTGATCAAGGACGTTGACGTGCTCGTCTACGATAAAATCCGCTGGAACCGCAGCAGCCTCGTCCCGGATCTCCTCAAACCCGTCCTGGGGGAATTGACACGACGCTCACTTCGTTTTGAACTGGTACGGTACGGCCGTTATACGCATGCCGAATACCGCGCGCTGCTACGCCGCAGCCGCTCAATGCTTTTTCTCTGCGAGCACGAGACTCAGGGTATGGCCTACCAGGAGGCCATGGCCAGCGATCTACCAATTTTGGCCTGGGACCCAGGTCTTTGGTTAGACCCCAATCGGGAACGTTGGGGAATAAATCCCGTCAAAGCGACGTCCGTTCCGTATTTTTCAGAGGCGTGCGGCGAACGTTTCGCTAGACCGGCAGAGTTCGTCCCCGCTCTCGACCAGTTCTTGAACAACTTAGGTAGCTACGCGCCCCGCCGGTACGTTGGCGAGCGTTTATCGTTGGAAGAATCGGCGCGGTTGTATCTGCGAGCGTATTTCGCGGCAGCGCACGCGCTCACGACCCGAGCCGGACCTGGTCCTGCGATCCGCGGCGCCGCTTCTCGGGCGCCCGTTCCCGCTCGCGCGCTTGGCGTCCGGCCGACGAGCGACGAAATCCTCACACACTGACTCGCGTTCGTCTGCATCCCCGGTTTGGGTTATTGGCAGGCTTGAGCATTCGCGTTAGGCTGTAAGCCTACAGTCGAAGGCGACACCCCGCTGCACGTACGGCGCGTCGCTCGAAGGAGGCGGTCCGGTTGCGAATCCAAGCGATTTTACGGTCACTGCTCGTGGCGAGTGCGCTACTTTTTGCTTCAGCGGCAATCGCAGCGACGCCCGCGATTCACGCAGGAGATCAACTTTTCGTGACGGTGTACGGCCATCCCGAGTTGACCGGGCCGTTCAGCGTCAATGCCGCCGAGCGCATTTCGTTGCCTTTGGCCGGGACCGTCGACGTTCACGGCTTAGATACGCAACAAGTGGCCGAGCGCGTCCGAGTGGCGCTCGCGCGCTATGTCATCAAGCCGGCGGTCGACGTTCAACTGAAAGCGCAGCCGGATAGAATTTTCGTTTCGGGTGGACCGGGCGGAATTCTGAAGTTTCAGCCCGGTGAAACCCTCGCCTCGGCGCTCGCCGACTTGCCCGTGAACGGTCGCGACGCGAGTGCTTCGAGCGACGGCGCGGTGCGCGCCGACACCCAACTGGGCGCCACCATGACCTCCCGGATCGATCTGCGGCGCGTCGGCGTCATGCGCGACGGCAAGACGCTTGGGACCTTCGATCTTACCGCGCTCTCGGCCGGCGGCGGCAGCGGGCCGACGCTGCATCCCGGCGACACCGTCGTGCTCGTCGACAAGCCGATTGCGGTGCGCGTTAGCGGTGAAGTCAGAACGCCCGGGAGCGCATATCTCTGGAGCGACGAAGCGCTCTCCGACGCGTTCACGCAGGTTGGCGGCCTCTCGATTTCGGCCGCGACCTCGCACATCGCGCTAGTGCGCGGCGGCACCATCCAACTCGTCGCGCTTGGCGATCCGGTCTTCCAACAACCCGCCGAGCCGAGTGATGCCGTAACCGTCCCCGCAGCGCCGCGCATCGTCGTAGCCGGGCTCGTCGACAAACCGGGCGCCGTGACGCTCAAGACCAACTTCTCGCTCCTGAGCGCACTGTACGCCGCCGGAGGTCCGACGAAGTGGGCCGATCTGGCCAAGGTACAGGTGCTCGGCAACGACACGAAGACGACGTACGACGTCGGTAGCCTCGTGCGCGGAGACACCTCTCAGAATCCGCAGTTAAAGGACGGCGACGTGGTCTTTGTTCCTGAGGGGCGCAAGGTCGACGCAAAAGGAATATTCCAGACGATCCTCAGCGGGGTCGGGGCGCTGTGGCTGCTCAAGTAGCGACGCTCCCGGCTGCGAACGCGGCGCTCGTGTACCGGCCCAACCGGACCGCCTCACGCGCGCGGCGCCTGATGGACGTCAGCGTGGCCGCAATTCTGCTCCTCTTCGCGTTGCCGATCATCGCCGCAGCATGCCTGTTGACCTGGTTGGAAGACGGCAGCCCCGCCTTGTTCAGTCAACGGCGTGCCGGCCGCTTCGAGCGGACGTTCACGCTCTATAAAGTCCGCACGATGCGCAAGACCGAGTGCCAAGATCGTCGCTCGCCGACCCACGGGGCCGACCCGCGGATTACGTACGTGGGCCGTTTTCTCCGCAAAACGTCGATCGATGAGTTGCCGCAACTCTTCAACGTCTTGCGCGGTGACATGTCGCTTATCGGTCCGCGCCCGGAGATGCCGCTCGTCATCGGCGACTACCAACGTTGGCAGCATCTGCGACACTTGGTGCGGCCGGGAATCACCTGTATTTGGCAGGCGACGTGCCGGTCGCAAATCCCGCTGGATCGTCCCGAGGCGACCGCTCTCGACATCGACTACATTCGACGGGCGTCGCCGGCGCTGGACGGTGCGCTTTTGGTGCAGACGTTCTTTTCCGTCGTATTCCAACGGGGAGCGTACTAAGCGTGGATGCACCTATTTGCATTATTGGAACCGGCTATGTCGGCATGGCGTCCATGATCGGGCTTGCGGAGTTGGGTTGGACGGTACATGGTTACGACATCGCGGCGGAGCGCATCGCGCGACTCCGTCTGGGTTCGCCGCCCTATCGCGAAACCGGTCTTCAGGAGGCCCTTCAGAAGCATGTCGCGCGGGGGCGGATGCACTTTTTCGATTCGCTGGAAGCAGCCGTTCGCGACTCGGAAATTGTGATCGTCACCGTGGGGACCCCCTCCCAGGACGATGGGTCCGCCGATCTCAGAGCGCTCGAGTCCGTCTTGGCGGACCTCTCGAACGTCCGGTTCTCGACCTGGCCGACGATCGTGGTGCGCTCGACCGTCCCTCCGGGAACGTGCGACCGCCTCGCGCCCACCGTGGAAGGCTGGGGGGAACTCGCCTACGCGCCTGAGTTCTTGCGCGAGGGATCGGCCGTGCTCGATTTTCTCGCGCCTGCCCGGATCATCGTCGGCGCTCCTAACGCTTCCATCGCCGTACCTTACGTCCGGCTGTTCGAAGCCTTGCAAAGGCCCGTGGTCTTCACGTCTCTGTGCAACGCCGAACTGGTCAAGGGTTGCTCGAACGCGTTCTTGGCGATGAAAATCACCTACGCGAACGAGGTCGCCAATCTGTGCGATGCGTTGGGGGCCAACTCGGACGACGTGTTGCGCGGGATGGGCTACGATCCTCGCATCGGCTCGGAGTTCTTGAGGCCTGGTATCGGCTTTGGCGGCCCGTGCTTCGAAAAAGACGTGAAAAGCATGCGTCACGTCGCAACGGAGCTGGAATCCAGCCGGGAACTGTTTTCAGCGACGTTGCGCGCCAACGAGCGCCAGCCGATGCGCGTCATCGAGGTGCTGGAGCGCGAGTTGGGCTCGCTCGAAGGGGCGAGGGTCGGGGTATGGGGGCTTGCGTTCAAGGCGGGCACGGACGACATCCGAACCTCGCTGGCGCTACGCATCATCGATCAGCTTGCCGCCCGTGGTGCTGCGATGACCGCCTACGATCCCGCGGTCCACGTCGCGCCCCTTCCGCCCGGCAGCCGGCTCGTTCGCTCGGCGCTCGAGGCCGCCAACGCCGACGCTCTTGTGGTGCTCACCGATTGGCCCGAGTTCAGCGCGATCGACCCTTCATCGTTCGCGCACGCTCTGCGCCGGCGCGTCGTTGTCGACGGCTGCAACGTCCTCGACGCACGGCGCGTCGCTTCGGCCGGCCTCACCTACCGCGGCATCGGCCGAACGGCTATGCCGCCTAAACCTCGACTCTCGTACGCTGCAGCACTGTAAACGGGGATAAGCACATGACGCACGTTCAATCTACGGCCGACCACCTCAAGAACGCTTGTAGTATCGTCTGGCGGCATCGACTGCCCGTCGTAGCGACGTTCGCGGTTCTCATGCTCGGATCGGTCGCTCTCATTACGATGATGCCGCGAATCTACCGCGCTAGCGCGAACGTCCTGATCGTCAATGGCAACACGCGCAACGATCCCACGTTGTCGTCACCCGATCTTCCCACTCTCGTGACGAGCACCGGCGTCCTTGCCCGCGTGGAGAAGCACCTCGGGCTCGACGTCCCGTTACTCACGCTGAAGAAAAACCTCAGCGCGAAACCGCCGGCCTACAAATCGGGCATCATGCGAATTGACTACTCGGACCCCAGCCGCGAGCGAGCCGCAACCATCGCCAACGGCGTGGCCGACGAGTTGGCGCTGTACTACAGGCAGCTCTCGACGGCGCGCTACGACGACGACCTGAGCGCGCTCGATTCCGAACTCGTGAAGCAAAAGGGGCGTATCGAGCGACTCAACGTCCAGCTCAACGCGCGAGTCGGCGCCGGGTCGACGCCGACCGACGACAAGGGCCAAGACTCCCTGGTCGACCAAGTGAATGCGCTGCGTACGCAGCGGGCGCTCGCGAGCGCCGACCTACAGGCGGACGCGGCCCAGGCGAGTGCGCTCGAGGTCGACGGGCGTAGCCGTTCCGAGCAGGCGCGACGCGACATCCTGCAATCGGATCCGTTGTACATCGATTTGCTCAGACAGGCGACGAGCAGCTCGGCGGAGCTTGCGGCCGTACGCGCTCAGTTCACGCCCCGCTATCCCGGATTGCCGGCGCTCGCGGCCAAAGTGCGGAGTCTCAAATCCGAGGCATCCCGGCAAGCGAGTCGGGCGCTTTCGTCGCCGCATGCGTTTAGTCCGACCGTCGCCGCAGGGGTCGTCGAGCGACGTAAGGCCGCGGCCGTCGTGGCGGGGGATCGCGCGAAGGTCGCCGCGCTCGATGGTGAGATCGTACGCCGTAGCCATCAGTTGGACGGCTCCGCGCCACTGGCGCTGCTTCGCCTCGAGCGCGACGCGGCCATGACGCAATACGGAACGATCGCGGCGCATCGCGCGGCAACGCTGCTCGACCGCGGCGACGCGCTGTCGCTCGGTTCCGTCGTAGTCATCAATCGGGCAGTCGGTTCGGAGGCGCAGGCCGGTGTCGGGCCACTTCGCCTTGGCGCGATCTTCGCGCTCCTGAGCCTGCTCCTTGCGCTTGCGTGCGCGTTCTTGATCGACCAACTCAACCCTCATCTACGCCGCGCCGCTCACATCGAGAGCCTCTACGGCAAGCCCGTGATCGCCACGTTAGGGAAGTATCTATGAACGAGCCGATTGACATCGATCTTCAGGGGATCGAAACGAGCGAGACCCCCTTGAACCATCAAGTGCACCTGCTCCGCTCGCGCGTCGAAGCCGAGTTCGAGATGCCCGCCGTGGTCATGGTCACCTCGGCGCTCGACGGCGACGGGAAGAGTCTGACGGCGCATTCGCTGGCCAGCAGCCTCATGAAGTCTGGCCACCGCGCAGCTCTCGTCTCACTGACGGGACGGGGAAAGGAAGTCGGCGAGGGTACGACGGCCGAACTGTCCCGCGAAGATGGCAGCGTCATCGGCCGCGATCGCCTCGCGACGTTCGTCCAAGAAATGCGCGCCAAGTACGACTTCACGATCGTCGATGCGGGAACGTTCTTGAGCAGCAACGCCGCGATGGCGCTGGCCCACTCGGTCGACGGCGTCCTCTTAACGGTGCGCATCGGGCGGGCCCCGTCCGACGAAGACCAGCTGACGATCCGGACGATCGAGCAATCCGGTGGGCGCGTCGTCGGAATTGTCGCCGCCGATGCCGACACCATCGCACGTTTCGAGCGGCTCCGGCCGGGCGAACGTGTTGCCGGACGCGAGCGACTCCGTCTCTCCGAAGCAAAGCACGCGCGGTCGTATGCTTTGCCGGCCGAATCACTCGCGCAATAGCACGTTCGATCGAATGTTGAACCTCATTACGGGCGGCGCCGGCTTCCTCGGCAGTCACCTGGTCGACGCACTCGTCGACCGCGGCGACCGAGCGATCGTCGTAGACAACGTCTCAACCGGTCACGTGAGAAACCTCGAGCACGGGCTCTCGTCGGGACGCGCCACGTTCGTGTATGCGGACGTCGCCGTCCCCTACCCCCGGCTGGCCGAGATCGTCGCCAATGCAACGAAGGCGAAGATCGACCGCATCTACCACCTCGCCTCGCCGGGTGGTCCACAAGCGTACCGGAACGATCCGTGGGGAACGCTCGCCGTCAACGGCCTGGCGACGATGTCGCTGATCGAGTTGGCGCTCGAGCATGGAGCGCGCTTCCTGTTTGCTTCGTCGGCCGCGGTCTACGCAGATCCATTGGTCCATCCACAAACTGAGAGCGACGGCGGTAACGTGGCGGCACTCGGGCCGCGCAGCGCCTACGACGAAGGCAAGCGCTTCGGCGAAGCGGCGGTCGCGGCGGCGGTCCGGTCGCGCGCTCTCGACGGGCGCATCGCACGTCTCTTTAACTGTTATGGACCGGGCATAGACCGAGATGGCGACGGCCTAGTGCCCGCCCTCATCGACGCGCTGCTCGAAGGGAATCCTCTGCCAATCCACGGCAACGGCCGCCAACGACGCTCGCTTCTTTACGTCGACGACGCGGTAGAACTCATCGTGCTCGCGATGGAATCCGTGGCCCGCGCGCTCGCTCCCATCGACGTCGGAAGCGACGACGAGCGCAGTGTCGAAGAGATTGCGCGTACGCTCGTCGGCATCGCCGGGATGACGAACGCCCCGTTTGCGCACCTGCCGGCACGCTTGGACGATCCACGCCGACGACGTCCGGACTTAACGCGAGCGGCGAGTCTCGGATGGTCTCCCTCGACCGGGCTCGCGGACGGCTTGCGAGCCACTTACAACTGGGTCCGCGAAGCGCGCTTGGTGTTCGCTTAGTGCAAACGCTCGATCCGGCCGGAGCCGATTGCTTGTGCGTGAGCATCGCCGGAGTCGATGCGACGATTCGGGCCCCGCGTTCCGTACTGGCGATTCTGAACCAGACGCTCGCGCCGGCCCGCACGTCGTCAGCGACTTCGCCGATTCGAGTTTCAATCAACGTCGAGAGCGACGAATTCGTCTGGCGCATCAACGGCAGCTGCCAGCGAAGCGTCAAGGTACTCAGCGCGACGAGCGCCCTCCCGCGGGTTGCCGGCGCCATCGTCTCGTCGTTGGTTGCCGACGTCGCGGCGGCGGCACACCTTTGCGCCTGGCGCGCGGCCGTCGTCGAGCGCGACGGACACGCGCTCGCATTCATCGGCGACGACTGGGAGTCCGGCGTTGTGTTGAGCGCCCATCTGCACTCGCGAGGCTGGCGGCTGTTGGGCGGCGACTATGCGCTCGTCAACCGCAAGACGCTTGAGGTCGCCGCGATGCGAAAGCTCCTCTACGTCACGATGTCCCTCACGGAGGAACTTCCGATGACCTATCGGCGCGCCGTCGAAACCTCGCCGTGGTATTCGACGCCGCGCGACATCGCGTTCTGCGCGGTCGATCCCACGCTCGTTCGTTCGACCGACTCGTGGGCGGAGGGTGGCCGCCTTCGTGCCGTCCTAAAACTCGACGGCCACCTCTCCGAGTTCCCCTCGCTCGAGCGCGCGGCTCCGTTCGTGCTCGACGACGATCTCGACGGCGATGAGTTAACGCGCGCCGGTGTGGCCGTAGCAGAGCTTAGGCTCGGAGACTATGGGATGACCTGCGATCTCGTCGAGCGATGGTTCCAGGCGTTGGTCGCCGATTGACCGCCTGACGAATGCACCTTTTTAAACAGTGGCCGGCCTATGCGGCCGGCCGTCTTCTTCCCGCCGCAGTCGGCTTCGGCGGCATCGCTCTCTACACGCGTATGGTCGATCCGGCCAGCTTTGGTACGTACGCTCTTCTTCTAAGCACTGCGTTCTTGGTCGGCCTGATCGGATACTCGTGGTTGCGCGTCGCGAGCCTGCGGATGATGGCGTCGGTCGCACCCGCCGACGAAGCCAACGTGGGCGCCACGATCGCTCTCGCTTTTGCCGCGGTCTCGCTGGTCGTTGGTGCGGTCATCGTCCTAGGGCTACGCGTCTATAACCCCGGCTTGGGGTGGACCACTACCTCTTTGACGGCGGCGTGCGCGATCGCCAGCGGGTGGTTCGAACTCAACGTGTCGATCGCACAAGCTCGTTTGCGCGTCGGCGCCTACGGTATGTTGCAGACCGGGCGCGCGTTCGGCGCTTTGCTCTGCTCGCTTGCACTCATCGCAGCCGGATTCAAGGCGAATGCATTACTCGGCGGTTTCGCCGTCGGAAACTGCGCGGCATTCGGCGCTTTCGGTCTATGGAAAGGTACGTCGCGCGGGCATTTTAGCCGCACCTTGCTCGCTCGTTTCTTCCTCTTCGGATGGCCTTCGAGCATCGCTTCTTTGAGTTACGTTTCGAACACGTTTCAGCGCTTCGCCCTCGAGGCGATCGGCGGGAGCGCCATCGTCGGGATATTCGCGGCCGCGAGCGACTTCTCTCAACAGACGGTCGGGCTACTGATCGGAACGGCAACGCTCGCCGGACAGCCACTCGCCTTTCGCGCCCGCGATCTCGGTAGCAAAGAGCAACTAGCCGAACAGCTTCGAAACAACGCTAGGCTCGTCTTCGCGATCGGTTTGCCCGCAGCCGTCGGCCTCATCGTCCTGGCGGGACCGATTTCGGAGATTTACCTCGGAGCGCGATTCCACGTTCATTCGGGCACCGTCATTGCCATCGGGGCCGCCGTGATGTTTCTATCCGGGCTGCGGGGGAGCTACTTCGAGCAGATCTTCGAGATTGCGCTCAAAACCCGAGCGGTCGCGGCCAATACGGTCGTCCGCGTCGTTCTGACGATCGCGTTCAGCCTCTGGTTGATTCGCCCGTACGGTGCGATTGGCGCCGCGCTGGCCATGCTCCTCGCAGAAGTTGTCGGCCTGGCGCTCAGCGTCGTCTGGGCCCGCCGTCTGATGCATACGCCGATCCCCTGGAAGAGTTGGTTCAAAGTCATTGCCGCAACGGCCACGATGGTCGCCGCGATCGCGGTCGTGCCGGTTCGCTCGACCTTCCTCGGTCTCTTCGTTTCGTTCGCCGTCGGCGCCGTCGCGTACGGAGCGGCCGTCGCGCTCGCGCATCCACGGAGCCTGCGCACGTACCTCGGCTCGTTCGTCCCGGCCAAGCGGGCGCGACAAACGTGAACGCCGCGCCCGAACTCAACTGCTCGCCTGCGGCCGCGAGCCCGTTGGTCTCGGTCATTCTCCCGGTCTATCAAGGTGAGAACCTCGTCCTGGGCGCCGTGCAGTCGGCGCTTCGGCAGACCCATCGCGCGCTCGAGGTGTTGGTCGTCGACGACGGCTCGACCGACGCAACGCTCGAACGCCTCACTACCGTCGATGACCCGCGCCTTCAGGTCGTGCACCAAGCGAACGCCGGGGTTGGGGCTGCGCGAAACTCCGCGCTTGCGCGAGCGCGCGGCCAATACGTCGCGTTTCTCGACTGCGACGACCGCTGGTTCCCGGAAAAGGTCGCAAGCGAACTCGCGGTCCTGCAACGCAGCGGGTCGATTGCAATTGCGTACAGTTCGTATTACGCCGTCGACGACACCGGGCGCTTGCAGCACGCCGCGCCGGTGCGGACGCATGCTGGGCGCGCTTTCGATCTACTCATCGACGGCGAAGACTTTCTGATGCCGAGCCTCTGTTTGTTCGATCGACGCATCTTCGAGGCCATCGGCGCCTTCGATCCGTTCCGGTATCACGAGGATCACGATTTCATCCTGCGCGCCACCCGGCGCTTCCCGATTTACCCGACCGGGCGTCGACTGGCCATCTATCGGCAGACGCTTGCCGGAAAGTGCCGCAGCATCCTCGCGGACTACGAGCGCGCGTACGGCGCGGAGATGGCCCTCCTCGATGAGTTCGGTCCGCTTCTCTCACCAACCGAAGCCGGCCGCTTACGCGACAACGTCATACGCTCGCTCTACGTTCGCTTTTTGATGTACGGATTCGATCAGCATGCTCGGCGGCTGCAGGCCGACGTCGGCGTCGGCGCGTTGTCGGGTAGCTTCAAGAATCGGCTGAGCTGGATATTCGCGAAGACCGGTTTCAATCTCGTAGCCCCCGCGCGCAAAACGGTCCAAGCCTTTCATCGCGTCGCTCTGCAAGATTGGTGGCGCCGCTACCTCGCACGTCATCGCCTCGAGTTGCGTTATGACTGATCTTCGGAAAACGCGCCGGACGTGCGTCGCGATTCCCACGTTTCGCCGCTCCCAGGAACTCGAACGCCTGCTGACCGCGATCGCGATTCTCGAGGTGCCCCTCGACTGCGCCCTCGAGGTGCTCGTGATGGACAACGATCCGATGCAGTCCGCGGCCGCGCTGGTGGGTCGGCTCGCGCTACGGTTTCCTTTCGCACTCGAGTACCGAAGCGTGCCGCAACCGGGCCTTTCGTCCGTGCGGAACTTCGCGCTGCATCACGCGCGCCAAGGCTTCGAGTTTCTCGCAATGATCGACGACGACGAGATCCCACAGCGGCAGTGGCTGCGCGAACTGCTGCGCATCGAGGCGGCGACGGGCGCCGATGCTGTCGTCGGGGCGGTGCCACACGTCGTCCCGGCTCAAGCGCCGCGCTGGTTGCGTAACGGCACGTTCTTCGACCTTCCCGTCCATGCTGACGGAGATCTACTGAACGATGGGTACAGCGGCAACTGTCTGGTTCGCGTCAGTTCGATCGAGCGATACGAGATCGCTTTCGACCCGTCGCTCAACTTCGCCGGCGGAGAAGATCTCGTGTTCTTTCGCGATTTCAGGCGGCGAGGCGCAACGATCGCCTATGCTGCGCATGCGGTCGCAAGCGAGCCCGTCACGGCCGACCGCCTGACCGCGGCGTACCTGATAAAGTTGAACTTCCGCCGGGGTAACACGCTGTCGCTAAGCGACCGCAAACTGAACGGCGCCCCGCGCGTCCTTATCCTTAGGGCCCTCAAAGCTGCGGCGCGAATTGCGCGCGGATGCGTGACTATCGTGCCTCGTGCGTTGCTGGACGGGCGCCGAGGAACCGTCGCGGCCGCCTGCGATCTCGCACATGGCCTCGGAGCCCTCGGGGGGCTGCTCGGGTATACGTATAGGGCCTATGCCAGGCCGGGCGGTGCGAGTGGTTGAGGCGGTCGCGGAATCCCCTCGCGGACCGGCCGGTCTCGAATGGTGGCTCGGCTACAGCGGATTACTGGCAATCGCGCTCATCCCGGCACTCGCGAAGGGTCAGATCACGGATGCACCGACGAGTTCGCCCCTGGGAGAGGTCGTCTGGAGCGTCGTCTACGTCTTGGCCGCAGTCCGGCTCCTTGCCAAGCGTGATCGCACCGTCACGCTTCTCCGCCACTCGACGGTCCTTTGCGCCCTCGTGCTGCTCATGGTTCTCTCGACGATTTGGTCGGTCGCTCCCTCCGTGACGTTCAAGAACTCAATCGAGCTTGTCGGCACGACCATCGTCGCGTACTACCTCGTCGTCTATTACCCGCTTAGGCGCTTGCTCGATCTCGTCGGCCTCGCCTTCGGAACGATCGCGGCGGTCAGTCTGCTGATCATCGTGTTCGCGCCCGGGCATGGGCGCATGGACTGGGGGAGCGGCGCGTGGTCCGGCGTCTTTCAGGAGAAGAACAGTTTAGGCGCGGCGATGGTGCTGGCAACAATCGCACTCGTACCCTCCCTTTTCATGGGTACCCGGCGCCGCAAGCTTTTGGCGGGGGCGGCGTCGCTTCTTTGCCTCGCGCTGCTGGCGGGCTCGCGTTCGGCGACGGCGTTCGGAGCGGGTCTGCTCGCACTTGCGTTCGGCGTCGTCGCTCTGCTATGGAACTCGCCACGAGCCGGTTTCTCCGGGCGCCTGCTTTTGGTCGCGCTCGGGACGGCGACCGTTGGCGTTTGCCTTCTCATCGGCCTACAGCCCGATCGGGTCTTCGAGTTGCTCGGACGAAGTGACACGCTGACCGGCCGTACCGATTTTTGGCCGTATCTGCTCCAAGCGTTCGGAGACCAGGCCGTCCTGGGATACGGATACAATGCATTTTTTGGCTCCTCCACCGGTAACGAGTACCTCAGTTCCTATGTCGTTCAAGCCGGTGGCTGGACGCCGTATCACGCCCACGACAGCTTTCTTCAGATCGCTCTCGACGCCGGCTTTGTTGGACTGGCGCTGCTAGCGACGCTCGTGCTCGTCGCCATCGTTCGCGCAACACGGTACCTTGCAACCGACCGCGCGCCGACTGCGGTCTGGCCGCTCATGATCGTCCTCTACCTGGTTATCGGAAGTTACACGGAGACTTATCTCGCGAACTACAATACGTTCGAATGGATATTCTTCGTTGCGGCGTTGCTATACCCGAATCGTGGACTGCGAGCCGGAGTCCGCGGCGCGGTCCGCCTCACGCCCATTACCATCCGTGATACGCGATGACGCTCTTGGTCATGCCCAGGAGGCGTTCGCGGTACATGACCGCTTCGGGGAACAGCGTTCGCATCTGCCCAGCGGTAAGCAAGCGCACGGACCCGACGACATCCCGCGCGCGCTGAGGATCCCGCTCCCGCGGAACCCAGCCCAAACGGGCGTGCTGGAGGAGAAGCGTCCGCATCGCGAGCGGCATGAATTGGAATCCCGGAACCAGGAAGTGCGGCTCGATCGGAAACAGCGCGTTCGGCGTCTGGACGAAATAGCGTCGCGCGATCCGTCGAATCTCGTTCGCCATCTTGCGCTGATCGTCGAACGTTCCCACATGCTCGATGACGGAGTTGGAGTACACGACGTCGATACTCCGGTCAGCAAATGCCCCGAGGTCGCGCGCATCGCCGAGTACGCTTTCAAAACGCGCATCGTCAATTGCTTCGGCGCGAACGTTGAGCAGGACGACCCTCGTCCAGTCATTTTCGAACTCCGGACTTTTCCAAAAATCGACCGTGCCCCCAACATCGAGAATCGTGACCGGTCCCGTAACGCTCGCGAGCAATCGGCGAAAGAACGCTAGACGCTGCGCACGCAGCCGAGAAGCCAGTGAGCGCGGATCGCGGTGGTCGGCAATGCGCGAAAACAGTGACACGACGGCGCCTTCGCGAACGCCGTCACCCCGGCCCCTCGTGCGCCGCGGCATATTTTCCCGGCCCCTATCCCCCAAACGGGGGTGTTCGCGCCCACGCACAACGGCTATGCTCTAAGGGAGTAGGCTGGGGTCGTTCCCATCACTGCTCGTTTTCAATGGCTCCGTTTCTCCGAACCAACCCTCGCCGACGGACCCGGCCGGGCGGAGCTCAACGCACAAGGAGTGCAGGTGATTCCAGGGTGGCTCTCATGAACGTCCCGGGTTCCTCAACCGTCGGCCGCCGCGCGAGCGATTCGCTGCTCTTGACGCGCGCAGCCGGCGACGATCGGCCGGCGTCTTCCCGATACCTCGCGCTTATCGTGACGGATGCAGCGTGTCGCGTAAAATTCTGCTTTTGGGGCGTCGACCACGCGGAGGGCGCCCAGCGTTTCCTGTCCGAGGATCGTACGCGCCTCCGGGCGGAAATCGAAGCGGTCGTCGCGCGCGCCATCGCCGACGTCGGACCCAGCCGTGCGTTCGACAAACGGATCGTTCTGCTGGACGAAAGGCGCGCGGTGCACCTCTCCCGACTCGTGAGCGACGGGGAGACCCTTTTCGCATTGATTATCGAGCCCGACCGCAACCGCGACAGCATCTCTCGCGCGATCAATCGATTTAAGCTGACCCGGCGTCAGACCGAGGTCCTCGTCCTCGTCCTGCATGGAGCGAGTGCAGGCGAGATAGCGGACCTGCTCTCGATCTCCGAATACACGGCGCAGGGCTACATTAAGACCTTGTTGAGCAAGACCGATTCGAGAAATCGTCCGGCGATGGTCGGGAAAATCCTCGATTGGCACGGGACGAGATCCGTCGCCGGCCGGACGCGCGAGGACGCTCCCGACTATCAGCCGCGAGGTTCCATCCGCGGAAGCGCCTGAGCTCCCCCCTGGGTCGTCGCGCCCGCGGGCAGGTCGGCGCTAACGGCGGCCGAGAGTTCTTTCCAATCCAGTTCGCCAACCGAGACGTGGGTAACGCGGCCGCGGGCGTCGAGCACCACGGTTACGGGGATCGGTCCGATCGAGTATGCGTCGAAAACCGCTCGCTGAGGATCCTCGTCGACCGGCAGCACGAGCCCGCGCGTGGCAACGAACGTGCGCGCGACGCCGGGAGCCTCATCCGAAAGGGAAACCACGCGAACGCGATCGCCAAACGTACGCTCGAGACGATCGAACGCCGGTAACTCGTCGAGGCACGGTGCGCACCAGGTCGCCCAGAAATTCAAGACGACGGGCCGGCCGCGTTCGTCGCGCAAGCGACGCGCGCCGGCCCCGACGTCATACCCGAAATCGGGGGCTTCGGCGCCCAGCCGCACGGCTTTCAAACCCGTCCCCGAATCCGCCGGCGTGCGCGACGCTGCACCCGTTCGGGCGGCGCAAAGCGCGCCGAACGCGAGCGCCGCGCAGGCCGGGACCAGCCAGGCGCGGCGAATGGTCGACCGTTTCCACATCGGCTCTACACCTTCGGTTTGGCGCATCTGCCTTCCGGGCAGCGCAAGCTACTCGTCCCGGCGGATCACGCGCGTCCGGGCGAGCGCCGCACGCCGTTCCAATTCGACTCGGTGCCGTTCGACGTACCGCTCGGTCAGGGGCATCCGAAACTCTAGAAGGCCGCCGGCCGGCGCGTAAACCACGTCCTTCTTCACCAATTGGTTGCGCGTCGAACTCAGATGTTCGGAGACGCCGCCGAGGGCACTCGCGATCTCCCCGACCGTGTGCGCACCCCACCGAGGCCGGCTATCGCTAGCGCGTAGCGCACCTCCCGCGGGGTGAGGCGCCGAAAGCGCTCGTCGTAGAAGCTATCTTCGAGCATTCGCCGCACGCCCGGGATCACGGCGTCCACGTCGGCGACCGTGACGCGCGCGCCATGGTGCTGCAACCACGCAGCCGAGGCGTACTCTTGAATGAAGAACGGATACCCGGCGCTCGCTTCGACGATGCGATCGAGCGCGGCCGCCGCAAACGTCACCCCGAGTGCTTTCGCGGGTAGCGCGACAGCTTCGCGCGTCTACTCGGGGTCGAGCGGTCCGATCCGAAAGTAGCGCCAGCGCTCGGTGTAGGTCCGCACGGTGTGAAAGTGACCGGGCGTGTTGGGTAAGCCGGCTCCGAGAAAGAGAATCGGGTCGTTCGTGCCGGCGGTTAGATGCACGAACTCGACGAGGATCAACAGGTCCCTGACGTTCGCATCTTGCGCCTCGTCGATTGCGATCAGAACGAACTTTCCGTGGCGACGTACTTCGGCATTGAGGGTTTCGAGCGCTTCGACGAACGACTGGCGCTCGGGTGCGATGCTCGGTGCGCCGAGCTTGACACCGCCGAGGTCGCCTGGGAGTTCGTACGTTGCCTCCGGCAACGCCTGAATCGTTGCGTCGAGCGCGTCCTTGATCTTTCGGGGGATCGAACGGTACTGCCGCTTCGCGTGCTCGAGACTTCGCCGCAGCGAAGTCGAGAGATGATTTTCGCGCGAAGCCTCGGAGTAGAGGACACGGCGCCGCCCGACTCCGCATCCGCGACGCAGCGCCGCAGGAGCGCCGTCTTCCCCATTCCGCGCAGCCCTGTGAAAACGATCGGCGCCGCGGCGCCGCGAACACGCGTCAGCCCGATTGCGTACTGCGCCGCGCTTAGCTCGCCGTCGCGGCCGACCATGACCGGCGGAACGCTGCCGGGCGCCGTTCGAAAGGGGTTGTCGAAGGGAGCGGTCACGCCCGGATCATACCCGCTGCCGACAAGCGCTGTCAAACCTGACAACGATGGCGCCTCCCTGAATTGGCTTTGGTTTCCGCCTGCATCGGGTCGGCCACGGGTCGCAGGAGAAGGTGCGCTGTCAAACCCGACTCGGAAGGGCATGGGCAACGGCCGCGGGGAAGGCGCGCTGACGCGGCGCCATGCTAGACCTTGCGGAGGAGCGAGCCATTCTCGATCGTCGTTCGTTTATTCAGCGCGCGGGCGCCGCGGCGATTTTGCCGACGGCATCCGGATCCGCGACGCCTCCACGCTATCCCGTGATTCCTCGCGCCCTCGTCCTCAGTGGTGGGGGCGCGCTCGGCGCCTACGAAGCGGGCATCGTAGAGGGCCTCGTTGCGGCGGACGGCGTTCGCGACGGGCAGCCCTTGCGAAACTACGGGCTGGTCGCCGGAACCTCGATCGGCGCGATTAACGGCTGGTTCGTCGCTACCGGACAGTACCACGCTCTGCGCGATGTTTGGGAGGGGATCGCCGGCGAAGATATCCTGCAGCTCAAGCCCCGTTTTGCGAAGCTGGCGCAGTCTTCGAGCGGCGTCGGCTCGCGCGTTGCGGCGGCCGTTCGGCTTGCGCTCGGGCTCTTTAAAGACGAACGCGCGGTCGCTGAAACGGCGCCGGTCCTCGCGTGGCTCCGGCGACGCATCGATCCGCGCACACCGCTGCTGATTCCATTAGTCTGGGCCGTCACGAACCTCACGACCCAGCGACCGGAATACTTCTATCGCTTGCCGCCGCAGTTCGACGTGGCGCCGACGCAGGAAGTGTTGGCGGCGTTGCACGTTACACTCGGTCCGGCGGCGGTTCTGCGCGAGGCCACCGATGATATTCTCCACCTCGCGCTGTTCGCATCGACCTCGATTCCGATTGTCTTCGATCCGATTTCGATCCCTGGAAGCGCGGACGCACACGCGCTCTTTTCGGACGGCGGGGTTGCCAGCAACTCGCCGGTCGCGATCGCACACACGCTCGCGCAGGCGATCGACGTCGTTTTGCTCGACCCCCCGCTGGAAACGCCGAAGTACGGTAACGCCTTGGAGATCGCGCTGGGCGCGTTCCAGACGATGCAGCGCAAGATCGTTGAAGCCGAAATGCGCGACGTCTACTTTCAAGGGCTGGCGAAGCGCGCGTTCGAACGGGCCGGGACCGAATCTGTAAGAACCTTGGCGGGCGGTTCTCAAACGCTCGAGTCTTTTCTGCGTTATATTCCCGCCTCGACGCTGGCCTACGTGCGCCCCGAAGCGACCCTCCCGGTCGAAGTCGCATCGTTCGACGACCGTGAGGGAATCGCGCAAACCCTCGCGATCGGACGGGCCGACGCCGCTCGAGGCTTCACGCCCTACTCCTGGGACACGTTCGCGTTCTAGCGAGTCGCCCACCGACCAGGGCATCGCGGGCCGCGCGCGTAGTCCCCATTATGGCGAACGACAAGCATGCGATCGAGGCGCTCATGGACGAACAGCGCCGTTTCCCGCCTTCCGCCGCTTTCGCGGCGCAGGCCAACGCCCGCGCCGGGATCTACGAAGAGGCCGAGCGCGACTACGTCGCGTTTTGGCGAACGTGGGCGGACAAACTCGATTGGTTCGAGCCCTACCATACCGCCCTCGAGTGGAACGAGCCGTTCGCCAAGTGGTTCGTGGGCGGCAAGCTCAACGCATCGTACAACGCACTCGACCGGCACGTTCGGGCCGGCCGCGGCGCGCGCATCGCTTACTACTACGAAGGCGAGCCCGGCGACCGCTGGACGATAACTTACGCGCAACTGCTCGACGACGTCTGTCGCTTCGCGAACGGTCTACGGGCCATCGGGATCAAGAAGGGCGACCGCGTCGCCATCTACATGGGAATGATCCCCGAGTTGCCCGTCGCGATGCTTGCCTGCGCCCGCATCGGTGCGGCGCACTCCGTCGTGTTCGGCGGCTTTTCGCCGGACTCGATCTACGACCGCGCTAACGACTCCGCGTGCGTCGCGCTGATCACCGCCGACGGCGCCTGGCGCCGCGGCAAAAAAATTGCGCTCAAGACGAACTGCGACGAGGCCATCGCCAAGGGTATTCCCTCGATGAAGCACGTCATCGTCGCGAAGCGCACGGGCGATGACGTCCCGATGGTTGCCGGTCGCGACTTGACCTGGGCGGAGGTCACGCACGGACAGCCGACCACCTGCGAGCCGGAACCGATGGACTCCGAGGACCTGCTGTACTTGCTCTACACCAGCGGTACGACGGCGAAGCCTAAGGGCATCAAACATACGACCGCCGGCTACCTCGTCGGCTGCACGGCCACGCACGATCTCGTTTTCGATCTCAAAGCCGAGCGCGACGTGTATTGGTGCGCCGCCGACATCGGCTGGGTGACGGGGCATTCCTACATCGTCTACGGCCCGCTCTGCAACGGCGCCACCTCCATCTTGTACGAAGGCACGCCGGACTTCCCCGACAAGGACCGGCTCTGGGCGATCGCCGAGCGCTACAAAGCGACCATCCTGTACACGGCCCCGACCGCGATCCGCACCTTCATGAAGTGGGGCACCGAGTTCCCCGAGCGCCATGACCTCTCGTCGCTGCGCGTGCTGGGAAGCGTCGGCGAACCGATTAACCCCGAGGCCTGGATGTGGTATTACCGGCACATCGGCGGCGGTTGCTGTCCGGTCGTCGACACTTGGTGGCAAACCGAGACCGGCGCGATCATGATCGCGCCCCTACCGGGGATCACCACCCTCAAACCCGGCTCGGCGACGAGGGCGTTCCCGGGGATCGCGGCCGACGTCGTCAACGATCGCGGCGACAGCGTTCCGCTCGGGGGTGGCGGTTACTGCGTGCTGCGCCGCCCGTGGCCCTCGATGTTGCGAGGCATCTGGGGTGACGACGAACGTTATGTGCAGACGTACTGGTCCAGGTTCCCGCACATGTATCTCGCGGGAGATGGCTGCAAACGCGACGCAGACGGCGATTTCTGGTTTATGGGCCGCATCGACGACGTGATGAACGTCAGCGGACACCGCATCTCGACAACGGAAGTTGAAAGCGCGCTCGTCGATCATCCAAAGGTCGCCGAAGCGGCCGTCGTGGGACGAACCGACGAGGTGACGGGACAAGCGATTGCATGCTACGTCTCGCTCAAGGGTTCAGACGTCGGCTCGGCGGCGTTCGCCGACGAACTACGCGATCACGTCGGCAACCTGCTCGGCAAATTCGTACGGCCGAAGTACGTCACGTTCACGCCGGAGCTGCCGAAAACGCGCAGCGGCAAGATCATGCGCCGGCTGCTACGTGACATCACCGAGGGACGGACCCTCGGTGACACGACGACGCTCGCCGATTCGAGCGTCGTGCACGAACTCCAGGCGCGCGCTCAAGCGACTTCCTCGACGACCGAAGAGTAAGCCCACGTTACGCGAAGAACCCATCGAGCGCTCCGAGGTCGTCGATGCGGGTGGCGGGCGGCAGCGCTCCCAGAATGGTCGCGCCGTAGCGCATCGTGCCGAGACGGCCGTCGAGGATCGCGACGAGCCCGCGATCGGACTTCGAACGAATGAGCCGCCCGAAACCCTGTTTGAGGCGAACCGTCGCCGCCGGAATCATGTAGTCCTCGAAGCTGGAACGGCCGGCGGCTTCGAGCGACGCGAGGCGCGCGGCAACCAACGGGTCGGCCGGCGAGGGAAACGGCACCCGGTCGATGATGACGCACGAGAGCGCTTCGCCGACGACGTCGATCCCTTCCCAGAAGGTCGCCGTGGCGAACAGCACAGCGTTTGGCGTCGCACGAAACCACTCCAGAAGGTGTGCGCGCGGCAGTTCGCCCTGCAGCTTCGTCGGATAGACGACGCTCTCGCCGACCGCCTCGTAGACTTCCCGCAGGCGACGGTACGAGGTAAACAGGACGAACGCGCGACCCTGGCTGCGGTCGAGACACTCGACGACGATCGGAGCGACGCGCTCCGCGAACGACGGGTCCTTCGGGTTGCAGCGGGCCGGGGCGACGTACAGACGCGCCTGATCCCGGTAGTCGAAGGGCGAGGGTGCGACGTACTCTTGAGCCTCGTCGACGCCCAATCCCGCGCGCAGAAATGCGAACGCCGCACTCGGTTGCGCGGCGGTGGCGATCGTCGCGCTGGTCAGCACGACGCTCTGCGTTCGCGCGAATAACGTTTGCCGCAGGAAGTCCGCGACGTCGAACGGCGCGCTGTTTACTTCGTAGTGCGCCCGCGCCTCGTCCCGCTCGACCCACGAGATCGCCTGCTCGTCCGGCAGCGCCGTCCGCTCGATCGCCGCCACGTGCGCGACGATCCCGCGCAGCGCGAGGTCGCGCCGTCGCTCGGCCTCGCCGCCCGCCGGCGGCCGGCGCAGCGCCGATTCCCAATTCGCGTGAACCCAATTCTCGAGATGGTAGAACGCATCGCGCAGGGCCGTCAGCGCATCGGGAGCATGCTCGTTTGCGCGCAGCGGATAGCGCTCGCCGGGGACGCTCGCCAGGGTCGACGCAAGCCCGCGCATCGCCTCGTCCAATTCGGCGTCGTAGTGCGCCGGAACGGCATAGTGGTGGTGGAGTCGTCGCATCAAGCGATTGACCGACGCCGGGGAGACCGTAACCGTTAGCGCTGCGGTCGCCCACCGCTCGCACTGGTGCGCTTCGTCCAAGATCGCGATCTCGTAAGGCGGCAACAGCGTCCCTCCCATCGCAAGGTCGAGGAAGAACAGCGCGTGATTGACGACGACCAGGTCCGCGTAGCGCGCCGCGTCGCGTTGCCGGAAGAACCAGCAGTCGCGATAGCGTTCGCACAACTCGCCGATGCAGTCATCGGCGTCGGCGTCGATCGCTTCCCACTCGCGGGCCGGCGGAACGAACGTCAACTCGCCGCGGTCCCCGGTCGCCGTTTGGTCGGCCCAACGCCACAGCCGCTCCATCGGTACGCTCTGTGGAATCAGACGCTCGGCGCGCATCCGGTCGAGCTTGAGGCGGCAGGCATAGTGGTTGCGACCCTTGAGCAGCACCGTCCGCACCTCGCGGCCAAGCGCATGCGTGACCAGCGGAATGTCCTTGCGGACGAGTTGCTCCTGCAGCGCGATCGTGCCGGTCGACACGACGACGGTCTTGCCGCTGCGGATCGCCGGGACGAGGTAGGCGAGGGACTTTCCGATTCCGGTGCCGGCCTCGACAATCGTGTGCGCGCCCTCGAGAATCCCGCGCTCGACGAGTTGCGCCATCCGCACTTGGCCGACGCGCCGCTCGAAGCCGGGGTGCGCGCGCGCGAGCTGGCCATCCGGGGCGAACAGTTCTTCGATCGTCTCGACGCGTGCGTTCATCCAGCGCTGCCGGGCGGTTCGGCGGCGGCAACCGCTTGGGCCGGCCGGCGGCGAACGCGGACGATCGCAAGCGTCGCCACGAAACCGGTTAGCAAACCGCCGATATGCCCGGCGTTCGAAATGTTCGTAACCGCGAAACCGAACGCCAAATTCAGCACGATGATCGGGAGCGTCTGCGCGATCAGCGAACGGCCGTCGCGACCGAGCCGAAAACCGATCGCGGCCAACGCGCCGAACACGCCGAAGATCGCTCCGCTCGCGCCGATCGTAACGTCGTAGGGTCCCGAGAAGTAGAGCACCGCAAAGCTGCCGCCGAACAGTGAAAGGGTGTAGATTGCCAGCAGCCGGCGCCAGCCGATTAACCGTTCGAGAAAGGTCCCGACTTGAAAGAGCGCCAGCATGTTGAGCCCGATGTGTACCAAGCCGGCGTGCAAGAACGCGCTCGAAACGAGCCGCCACCACTCACCGCGCCACACCAAAGCCGGAACCAGCGCGCCGTGCCTGACGAGCGAGAGATTGTCGTTGGCTCCGCCGCTAAGCGAAAGCCACACGTAGACGATGACGTTCGCCGCAACGAGCAGGTTCGTCGCGGAGATCATGCGCGCGCGGACTGAGCGCCCTTCGCGGCCGGGCGAGGCCCGTATTTCAGCGCACTCCCCGTGTTGAAGAGCACGATCGGACCCTCGCAGTGCAATCCGCGGGCGAGCGCCACCCGCAAGGCGGCGAGCGCGGCCCCGCCTTCTTCCGACGCGTCGACTCCTTCGACCGCTCGCAACGTCCGCATGTCCTCGACTAAGTCGATCTCGCGGACCGCCAGCGCCGACCCGCCGGATTGCCGCAATGCGTGCAGGGTCAAGCGGTCGCCGATGGCGGCCGGAACGCGGAGTCCCAGCGCGGCCGTCCAGGCGTCTTCCCAGAGGCGCGCACGTTCGTCGCCCGCGTCGAACGCCCGCACGATCGGAGCGCAACCTTCCGCCTGCGCGCCGAGCAAGACCGGCCGCTCGGTGCCGATCCAACCGCACGCCTGCAGTTCCTCGAACGCCTTCCACATGCCGACGAGCCCGGTTCCACCCCCCAGCGGATAGACGATCGCGCCCGGAACGCCGCCAAGTTGCTCGACCAACTCGTAGGCCATGGTCTTCTTTCCTTCGATCCGATACGGTTCGCGGAGCGTCGCCACGTTGAAGGCGCCGGTTCGTTCGGCATACGCGGCTGCGCTTCGCCCGGCGGAATCGATCAAGCCGTCGACGAGTTCCACGCGCGCCCCAAAACTCGCACACTCCTCGACCAGCATGGCGGGTGTGTCGCGCGGTAAGAAGACGACCACGGGTAACCCCGCGCGCGCCCCGTAGGCAGCCAGCGCGCCGCCCGCGTTGCCCGCGCTCGGCACGACCAGAGCGGTCGCACCCAACCGCAGCGCGCGCGTGACGGCGACGGACATGCCGCGCGACTTGAACGAGCCGGTGGGATTCTGTGCCTCGTCCTTGACGTACAACGGAACGTCGAGTTCGAGCCGGCGCTCGAGTCGCGGCGCGCGCACGAGCGGCGTCGCCCCTTCGCCCAGCGAGACCGGTTCTTCGTCCTCGGCGACGGGGAGTATCTCGCGGTAGCGCCACATCGTCCACGGCCGGCTCGCGACCTTCGCGCGGTCGAGCGCGAGCGCGGCGTAGCGCACGAGTAGCGGGGAACCGTCGATCTCGCAGGTCGTTTGCAACGCGTCGGCCACGTAGCGATGCGCGGAATCGAGCGAACACTCAAGGTGCGAGGGCAACATCGTGCGGTTAGGTCTCCTCGGTCGACTCATCGCAGTGCGTGTGGTCGCCCACGTGACGCTCAGCGTTCGACGGGACGAATCGACCTACCCATCGTGCCTTCCCGCGGCGAATGCGGCCAGCCGGCGACGCAGGTCGTCTTTGAGCGCCGGCTCGGCGAAGCTCGCTTCGACGGCGTTCCGCGCGAACCGCAGGGATGCGCCGCAGCCGGCCAACTCCTCCGCGAGCGCGTACTCCTCGCAGAGCGTCGCTCCGAACAGCGCCGGATCGTCCGCATCGATGGCGCAGACCACACCGCGTCGCTCCAATTCGGCGAGCGGATGCGCACGGCCGGCTCCAACCGCTCCGGTGAGCCGGTTCGAAGTCGGACAGATTTCCAGCGGAATGCGCTGAGCCGCAAGGCGCGCCACCAACGCGCCGTCTTCGATCGCCCGCACCCCGTGCCCGATGCGCTCGACACCGAGCAAATCGAGCGCGTCGCGGACGCTGGCCGGTCCTGCCGCCTCGCCGGCGTGCGCGACCGCGTGCAATCCTGCTTCCTTGGCGACGCGAAAGGCGTCGACGAACAGGGCTGGGGGATACGCCGCCTCGTCGCCGCCCAGCCCGATTCCGATGACGCCGAGGTCCGCCAGCGCGATTGCGTCGCGGGCGGTCTCGGTGGCGCGGTCGCTGCCGAAGTTCCGCGTTACGTCGCAGATCAACGCGACGCGAACGCCGGCCGGCGCGCCGAGCGTGTCAAGGCGTTCGCGAATCGCGCGCACGACCGCCCGCACGTCGAGCGATCGGTGAAAGTACGTCCACACCGAGGGCGAGATAAAGATCTCCGCGTACGCCACGCCCTGCGCAAGCGCATCCTCAACGTACTCGCCGGCAAGGCGCGCGAAGTCGTCGGGCTCGCGCAGCACCTTACAGATCTCCGCGAACAGGAGCAGGAACTCGCCGAAAGTCTCGAAGCCGTACGGCCGCGCGGCATTCGCGCGCGGCCCTTCGAACCCGTACTTTCGAACCAGGGTCCGGAAGGTCGTTTCGCGGAGCGTCCCTTCCAGATGGCAGTGAAGCTGGACTTTCGGCAGGCGCCGCAGCGCATCGGCGGTCATCTCGACGCGGCGTTCGTTCGGGCGCAGCCCGCCTCCCGGCATTTGACAGGGCAACGGGGAGTCGATATACTCAGGTGCGCTCGTCGCGGGGTGGAGCAGTCCGGTAGCTCGTCGGGCTCATAACCCGAAGGTCGCGAGTTCAAATCTCGCCCCCGCAACCAAGTCCAGACCCGGAACGCCTCGTCGTTCCGGGTCTGTTCGGCTTCTGCCCCGCGGGTGAGTGGGCTCGTACAAAATGCAAGCGGGCAGGACAACCATCAATTACCGTCGAGCGAGGAGGTACGACGTCCCTTGCACGGATGCCGCGGCCATGGGAGGACCCGATGACGCGCTCGATTGACGCCTTTCGTTCGCTCACAACGGCTCAACGCCACGTCTTCGTGGCTTGCTTCCTCGGCTGGACGCTCGACGCGTTCGACTTCTTTCTCGTCACTTTCGTGGTCGCGAAGATCGCGGACGACTTCAAGCACACGATCGTGCAGGTCGCGTTCGCGATTACGATTACGCTGATGTTCCGCCCGCTCGGCGCGCTTATCTTCGGAATTTTTGCGGACCGCTTCGGGCGACGAACGCCGCTGATGGTCAATATCCTGTTGTATTCGATCGTCGAACTGCTGACGGCGTTCTCGCCCAACCTCACGGTCTTTATCGTCCTGCGCGCGATCTTCGGAATTTGCATGGGCGGCGAGTGGGGGATCGGCGCCGCGCTCACAATGGAGTCGTTGCCGACGCGGCTGCGCGGGGTCGCTTCGGGGATACTGCAAGAAGGGTATGCGTTCGGCTATCTGATCGCCGCGATCGCGTACTTTTTGATCTTCCCGCATTTCGGCTGGCGCGGAATGTTCATCGCCGGGGCGTTTCCGGCGTTGCTCGTCCTCTACGTCCGCTCGCAAGTGCAAGAGTCCCCCGTTTGGCTCGCCGGCAAGGCGTCCTCACTCAGCGAGCGCGGAAATCTTTGGGGTTCGTTCCTCAAACAGCCGTTGCTCTACGTGTACGCGATCCTGTTGATGGCGGCGTTCAACTTCATGTCGCACGGAACCCAAGACTTGTATCCGACGTTCCTGCAAAAACAGCGCGAGCTTGGGGTCGGCGGCACGACGTTGATCACCATCATCGCTAACGTCGGTGCGATCATCGGCGGTACGTTGTTCGGAGCGCTCTCGCAGCGAATCGGACGCCGGTTCGGAATTCTCTTGGCCTGCCTCCTGGGCGCATGCACCATCCCGCTGTGGGTTTTCGCACCCTCGACGGCGCTACTGGCGCTCGGCGGGTTCCTGATTCAGTTCTTCGTCCAGGGCGCCTGGGGGATCATCCCGATCCACCTCAACGAGCTTTCGCCCGGCGACGTCCGCGGAACGTTCCCCGGCTTCACGTATCAGATCGGCAACCTGATCTCCGCCGGCGCCGCCCAGATCGAGGCCGCCTTCGCCGCCAGCAAATTCAAACTTCCGAACGGGGGCGCCGACTATGCGCACGCCCTCGCCGTCATCGCGATCGTCGTCTTTGCCGCCGTGTTCATCCTAACCGCCGTCGGCCACGAGCGCCGCGGCATCGAACTCACCGCCGACGCCTAATTACGCGATTGCGGGTTTGCCGATGACGCCAAGTTCGGTTCCGACTTTCTCGAAGGCGGAGAGGGCGCGGTCGAGGTCGGCGCGTTCGAGTGCGGAACTCATCTGTACGCGAATGCGCGCGGTCCCTTCGGGGACCACCGGAAAACCGAAGCCCGTTACAAAAACGCCCTCCTGCAAGAGCCGGTCGCTCATCGCGATCGCGAATGCCGTATCGCCAACGATGATCGGAACGATGGCGCTCTCGCCGGGAAGCGGTTTGAAGCCCAGGCGTTCCAGCCCGGCGCGAAAGTACGCGACGTTGTCGCGTTGTTTGGCAACCAGCTCGGGATGACGTTCGAGCGTCTCGATCGCTTTGAGCGAACTCGCGGCCACCGTAGCCGGAAGCGCGTTCGAGAATAGCTGGGTTCGCGAGCGCTGGATCAGCATGTCGATCAATGCGCGGCTGCCGGCGACGAACCCACCGGCCGCTCCGCCGAGCGCTTTACCGAGCGTTCCGGTGATGATGTCGACGCGTCCCTCGAGCCCAAAGTGCTCGACCGTCCCTCGCCCGGTTTCTCCGGTAACGCCCGTCCCGTGGCTGTCGTCGACGATCGTTACCGCGTCGTAGCGCTCGGCCAGCGCGACGATCTCGGGAAGTTTCGCGAGGCTTCCTTCCATCGAGAACACGCCGTCGGTGACGATGAAGGCCGTTCCCTCGGCTTCTTTGAGCCGCGCCTCCAGATCCGCCATGTCACCGTGCTTGTAGCGCAGGCGCTTGCCGCCCGCAAGCCGGCAGCCGTCGATGATCGAGGCGTGGTTCAGCTCGTCGGAGATGACGGTGTTCCCTTTGGTCGCGACGGTCGGCAACAACCCTTCGTTCGCGTTCCAACACGCCACGTAACTCAGCGAGGCCTCCGTTCGCAGGAAGGAAGCGATCCTCTCCTCGAGGCGACGATGGATGTCGAACGTTCCGCAGATGAAACGAACCGACGCCGTTCCGGCGCCGTACTCGCGCAACCCTTCGATGCCGGCCGCCACGACATCCGGATGATCGGACAGGCCCAGATAGTTGTTGCTCGAGAGGACGATGACGTCGCCCGCTTCTTCCATGTGCACGCGCGAACTCATCGGCGTCGTTAGATGCCGGAGACGCTTGTACGTACCGGCCTCGCGCAGGGCGCCGAGTTCGGCGTTCAGTTTCCGTTCGAAGGTGGCGTTCAGGGTCTACTCCTCTCGTTCCAAATCGAAGACGATCTTGGCCGCCGCACCCGAGCGCATCAATTCGAAGGCTTCCTCGTACGCGGACAACGGGACGACGTTGGTGATGATCGGACGCAGGTCGACGCGTCCGCTCTTGACGAGTGCTTCGGTCTGATACCACGTCTCGAACATGCGCCGGCCATTGATCCCCAAGACGGTCAGGCCTTTGAAAATGATGCGCTCCGCCAAGTTGAGCTTGACGTCGTCCGACGGAATTCCAAGTAGCGCCGCACGGCCGCCGTTCCGTAACATGTGCAGCCCGGCGTCGATTGCCGACCCGCTGCCCGACATTTCTAGCAGTACGTCGGCCCCGTCGTCGTTCGTTCGTTTGACGACTTCGTCGATGAGCTTCGGATCGTCGGCGCGGAAAACCGCATCGGCCCCGACGCGCTGCGCAAGCTCGAGTTTCGCGGGATTAACGTCGATGGCGAAGACCGAAGCCGCGCCCGCTGCCCGAGCGACGGGAATCGCCATCAGTCCGATCGAGCCGACGCCGGTAATGACGACGCTCTTCGTGCTGACGCCGGCCGCCATCACGGTGTGCACGGCGTTTCCTAGGGGATCGAAGATCGCGGCCCACTCGTCGGGGATGGAAGGGTCGAGCTTCCAGACGTTGGTTTCTGGCATCCGAATGTAGGTTGCGAACGCGCCGTCGGTGTCGACGCCGATGATTCGCACGTGCTCGCAGATGTGCGCCTCGCCGGTCCGGCAGTGCAAACAGCGGCCGCACGAAATGTGGCCCTCGGCCGAGACGCGGTCGCCGAGGGCAACCAAGCGGACGGCGTCGCCGACGGCGACGACCTCGCCCATGAACTCATGCCCGACGATGAGCGGTGGCTTGATCCGTCGCTGCGCCCATGCGTCCCAACTGAAAATGTGCTGATCGGTACCGCAGATTCCGGCCCGCCGGACCCGAATGAGAACGTCGGATGGGCCGATATTAGGAACGGGTACTTCGTCAAGCACCAAGCCCGGGCCGGCGGCCATCTTGCGCAACGAGCGCATCGTGGTCGGAAGCGCGCGCGCTCGGGCTGCTGGGCTCGATACGGTCGTCATCGCCGCACCGCTTCGCGAAATGGGTACGTCGGACCCCGCCGCGAGGTGCGCTCGACGCACCCCGCGACGAAGCTCGTGAGGCTAGAAGGGAAGGCGCGAGTCGAACGGCGTCGAGTGCCCACGCAGGCGCGCGCTATCGAGAATTCCGGGTAGACGCGGACCGAGGACAACCGTTCCGCTCGACCCGTTGTCGAGTTGGAACGTCCCTATGCCGCCGGTCGAACTGGTCGCGACCGAGAATATCGTAACGGCACCCCCCGGGTTGCTCTTCGGGAACGTGTATCCACCTGCGAACTGCGGGAACTCGAGCGAAAAACCGCTGTTGGGGCTACTTGGGAAGAACGGCTGGCCGTTTTGGGTCACGACCATCGCGACGCATCCGTTCACGATCGGCCCCTGCGAGCCGTTGACCGTGTAGATACCGCTCCACGAGTAGATCGGAATCCCAATCGGTGTCGCGGTGGGGGTTGGAACCGGGGACGGCGTCGCGGTCGCAGGCGAATACGGAACGACCGCATAGACGGAACCCGAAATGCCGGTGAACGCGCCGCTCGACGGGGCGTAGTTCCCAAGCACGAACATCGTGGTGTACGTACCGGGCAGATTTTGATCGACGCACGCGACCTGCGTCGGAGTCGGCGTCGGCGTGATGGTGGGCTTAGGGCTCGGCGTCACGGTAGCGGTCGGCTTAGGGCTCGGCGTCGGGGTCGACGGCGACGTCGTTACGGTCGAGGTCGGCAAGGGCGTCGCCGTCCGCCGGGGCGTCGGGGTGGTCGTGCTCGAACCGCCGCATGCTACGAACGAGCCGATCGCGATCAGGCTTGCGCCGGCTACGACCAGGCGTGAAGAGGGTCGCATATTAAAGATCCTTTCGAAAAATTGCGTTCCGAACAGGGCGAGACGCCAGTCCGGTCCGGTTGTACGTCTAGGGGGGACGACCTCCCTGGAACGCGGACACGGTACTTGCTCGCCGGGCAGGCTAGCCGTACCGGCCGGTAATGTAGTCCTCGGTCCGCTTGTCTCTTGGTCGCGTGAATATCTCCGAGGTCGTTCCGACCTCGATCAGCTCGCCAAGCAAGAAAAACGCCGTCAAGTCCGAGATGCGCGCGGCTTGCTGCATCGAATGGGTCACGATGATGACCGTGTAGTCGCGGGCTAACTCGTCGATCAGATCTTCGATCTTCGAGGTCGCAATCGGATCGAGTGCCGACGCCGGCTCGTCCATCAAGATCACTTCCGGATTCACGGCCAGCACGCGTGCGATGCACAGACGCTGCTGTTGACCGCCCGAGAGTTCTAGCGCCGATTTAAAGAGCCGGTCTTTGACCTCGTCCCAGAGTGCAGCCTGCCGCAGGCTCCGCTCGGCCAGCTCTAGCAGCACGCTGCGGTTGCGCTCGCCGTGGATTTTCAGTCCGTACACGACGTTCTCAAAGATCGACTTCGGGAACGGATTCGGCCGCTGAAAGACCATCCCAATACGGTGGCGCACGACGACCGGATCCATGGACGAATCGTATATGTTCAACCCGTCGAGCGAGACCGTCCCTGTGACTCGGGTTCCGGCCGTCATGTCGTGCATCCGGTTCAAGGCGCGAATGAAGGTCGATTTTCCGCAACCCGACGGCCCGATGAGCGCCGTCACTTTGCGGTCGGCAACGCTTAGATTGGCGTTCTTGATCGCTTGAAACGCACCGTAGAACACGTTGAGATCGCGCACGTCGACTTTCACGACTTCGAGGACTGGCGTTTCGACCATCATCAAGCCTTACCGGTAAAACGAATCGTGAGGAAGCGCCCAAGAAGGCGCGCCGTGACGTTGAAGATCAGAACCATAAGGAGCAGGACCAGCGCCGAGCCGTTACCGATGCGCGCGACGTCGGGTACGACGCTCTCAGCGTGCGTGTACCACACGTGGACCGCCAGCGTCTCGGCGCTCCTGAACGGGTTGAGGTCGTAGGCGGCCTTCCCGGCCGAAACGCTGACGCCTGCCGTGTAAATCAGCGCAGCCGTCTCGCCGAAGATGCGTCCGGCGATCAGCACGATCCCGGTCGTCAGGGGCCCGATCGCGCTCGGCAGCACGGCGCGAACGATGGTCTGCCACTTCGTCGCGCCGAGCGCCATCGACGCCTCGCGGTAGGTCGCCGGAACGCCGGCGATCGCTTCTTGCGTCACACGCATCAGCGCGGGCAAGTTCAGCAACGTCAACGTCAACGCGCCGCCGATCGCAGAGAACTTCCAGCCGAGCAGATAGACGAAGATCAAAAGCCCGAAAAGGCCCATCACGATCGAGGGCACCGTCGCTAGCGACTCGGCGCTGAACTGAACGATCGTGCGAAAGAGACCGGGCTCTGCGTACTCTTCAAGATAGATTCCGGCGGCGGTCGCAACCGGGACGGTAAAAAACAGTGTGAGAACGAGGATATAAAACGAGTTATAGATCTCCGGGCCGATACCACCTCCGGCCGTAACCTCGCTGGGCGGGCTCACGAGGAACTGCCACGAGAGCGTTCCGGCGCCGAGGTAGAAGATGTAGCCAACGAAAAACGCGAGAATCAGTAAAACCGCGATCGCAGAACTCCACAACAACGAGGTCGCGAGACGGTCAACGAAGCGGCGAAGCCGGACGCGATCGGCGGCCGTCCGAGCACCCCGAGCTCGGGTTATCGTCACGTCGCCCATCGCGCTACTACGTCCGTTTCCGCAAGGCGATGCGGACGGCGAGAATCAACGCCATCGCGATCAGCAGCAGCAACAACGCCATCGAGAAAAGGGCGTGTTCGAGCAGCGACCCTTGTTGGGCCCCCGACATGTCCATGACAATCTCCGTGGGCAGCGCGGCCGTCGCGCTCAAGAGTCCCTTCGGCAAGACGCCGGCGTTTCCGATGACGAGTTGGACCGCCATCGTCTCGCCGATGGCGCGCGCGATACCGAGGATGACGGCGACCGACAACCCACTAGCAGCCGCCGGCAACAGGACCCGCCAAATCGTCTGCCAGCGCGTCGCGCCAAGCGCAAGAGAGCCTTCGCGCAATGCGATGGGTTGCACGCGCAAGGCGTCTTCCGAGAGCGTGATGATCGTCGGCAGGATCATAACCGACAAGACAATGCCCGCAGCCAGCAATCCAAAGCCGTTGCTGCCGGTCGCGTTCCGAATGAACGGGACCAGTAGCGTGAGCCCGAGCCAGCCGTAGACGATCGAGGGAATTCCGACCAGCACCTCGATCGCCGGTTTCATCGCATCGACGACGCGCCGCGGCGCCAGCTCGGACATAAAGATGCCGACGGCAATCCCGAACGGGCCGCCGACGACGATCGCAAAGAGGGTGATCGCGAGCGATCCCACGATGAATACCAGCGATCCGGGCGCACCGGCGTCGGGATTGAAGTTGGGTGAGAACAGAAACGTCAACGGCGACACGTGATCGTGCGTGAATAGCTTCGTGCCCTCGCTCGCGAGGTACGCGATGAGCGCGGCAATCGCGACGATGACGAATCCCGCGGCGCTCCGCAGGATCATCTTCGCTACGAATTCGTGCCGGTGGGCGCGCGCGGCGCCCGCCTTCCCGATGTTTTGTGCTAGCGCCATCTCACCACAACGACTCGAGGAGGCCGCGCGAGCGCGAACCCCCCCAGGCGTAGGACGACTCGGTTCCTAACGATCGGTCTCGGAAACCTTCATGTCCCGGACCAAAATATAACCGAGCTTGTGGACGGTCGAGCGGTTGCTGGTTACGAACGCAATAAACCGCGAGGTCGCCGCATTCGACGGCCCGTTGGTGTACATGTGCTCGTACGACCACAGCGGATATTTCCCGGTGACGACGTTCCCGTCGGTCGGCGTGACCCCGTCGATCGCCAGTTCCGCGATGCCTGGTTTGTTGCGCGTGCCCGAGAACGCGGCATACGAGATCGAGCCGGGCGTGGTGCCCACGGTCGAAACCACCGAGCCGGTGGCGTCTTCGGTCAACCCCTCGGCTGAAATCGCAACGTCGCCCATGATCGTCTTTGTAAAGACCGCCCGGGTGCCGGAGTTCCGGGGCCGGTTGATGGTCGTGATCTTGCCGGCCGAACCGCCGACATCTTTCCAGTTCGTCACCTTGCCCGAAAAGATGTCCTGGAGCTGTTTTTTCGTCAGGTTCTTCACGCCCGCGCTGGAGTTGACGATGACGGCAAAGCCGACGACCGCAACCCGGTGGTCGACGAGTTCGGGATGATCCTTGGCGAGGATGTCCGAGTTGCCGATGTCAACGGCTTTGGCGGCGACCTGGTTGATGCCCGTTCCTGAGCCGCCGCCTGCAACGGCGATCTTGACATCCCCGTGCGCCTGCTGATATTGCGCAGCGGCTTCTTTGACGAGCGGTAGCAAGGCGGTCGATCCGGCGGCGCTGAGCGAGGTATCGGCGAGGGCGAGCGACGGCGCGGCGAGCACGCCGGCCAGTAACAAGGCCGCACCGAGAGCGGTCTTGTGCATGTTTGACCTCCTAAAAGTCGAGCGGAAAAAGACGCGGAACCCTGCGGGGCATCGTCCTACTCATGGTCGCAGAGCTAGCATAAGCTCCTATTAACGACAGGTTAACATCACCTTAATGGAACGCGCCCGTTCTGTATCGTGCAGCGACTCCACGGATAGCAAACGCGCCTCGCCCAGCGTAAGTTCGCGCCAGTGGTTTTCAACATAGGCGAGTGCGGACTCGCGGGCGTCGACCGGCTCGTTCTCGACCATCGTACCCGCAGTATGTCGCATCGACGTTATGCCTAGCTTATCGGCCATTTAAGGCCGCGACCGGGCTTCGCTCGCTATGCCCGCCCCCCGGGCAGCCGGCACGAGAACGTCGTGCCTACGCCCAGTTCCGATTCCACCCCGACATCGCCGCCATGCGCCTCGACGATCTGCTTGACGATCGAGAGTCCCAGGCCCGTCCCGCCGGCCTCTCGGGCGCGCGACCGGTCGACGACGTAGAAGCGCTCGAAAATGTGCGGGAGGTCGCGGTAGGGAATTCCGTCCCCGTCGTCGTGCACGACGAGCAGCGCGTCGCCGCCGGACATCGAAACCGCAACACCGACCACTCCGCCGGCCGGCGTGTGCCGCAGCGCGTTGTCGACGAGGTTGACGACGACTTGCGTAAGTCGTGCCGAGTCGCCAGCGATGCCTACCGCTTTCCCCGACAACTCGAGGCGCACGTCGAGTTGGTTCGCACGTTGCTCGAAGCCACGCAGCGCCGAGGCCGCAACGTCCGTTAGATCGAGGGGCTCCCGCCGCAGCCGCATGCGGCCGGATTCGGCCCGGGCCAACTCGAGCAAGTCTTCGACCAGTTGCACCATACGATCGACTTCCTGCTTGATGCGAGGCAAAAACAGCTCGCGCGCCTCGTCGTCGCCGTGACGATCGAGTAGCGTCTCGGTCATGAGTTTGATCGACGAGAGCGGCGTTCGCAGCTCGTGCGAGACGCTTGAGATGAACTCTCGGCGGGTGCGTTCGAGTTCGTGCAGGCGGGTCTCGTCGGTCGCGATCACGATAGCGCCGGCTTCGGCATCGAGCGGGACCGTCGTAACCGTTAAGGTCCGCGGCTCGCGCGCGCCGCCGAACGCGACCGTCCCTCGCGAGGGGCTGCCCGCGACGGCCTCACGTACGCGCCGGTCGAGATCGAACGACGGAATTACTTCGATGATCGCCCGGCCTAGCGCGGGACGGCTGCCGATGTCGAAGACCGCGCCGGCAGCCGCGTTGAGCGACGCGATCTGCCCGTTTCGATCGACGACGACCACGCCGACGGTGATCGAGCGCATCAACTGGTCGAAGCGACCGTCGGGCGTTCCGCGGTGAAAGCTCGCCGGCGGCAGGGTCGCCTTCGCCGCCGTCCGGCGGGTGCGCTCGAGCCCGCGCAGGGCAAGGCCCACAAGAACGCCCGCCACGAGCGCCACGGCGGCTACTGCGGCGAGCGTCGCGCCTCCGCTCATTCCTTGAACATGTAACCCCGGCTGCGAACCGTGATGATGTTGTGCGGGTTGTTCGGATCCTCTTCGATCTTTTCGCGCAACCAACGGATGTGGACGCTGATGGTCTGATGTTCGCCCTCGAAGTCGTATCCCCAGACCTTGTCGAGCAGCGTTTGACGCGTGACGACGCGCCCGCGATTTTCCATGAGCGCCTGCAGCAGGCTGAACTCTTTGGGCGCTAAGGCGATATCGCGTCCACGCACGGAAAGCGACTGACGGGACGGATCGAGCACGAGGCCGCCGGCTTCAATCGCCTCGTTGTGCGGCACCTCGCCCTGCCGACGGAGCCGCGCCTTAACGCGCGCGAGGAACTCGTGCAGCGAGAAGGGCTTGGTGACGTAGTCGTCGGCTCCGAGTTCGAGCGCCAACACCTTGTCGATTTCCTGATCTTTTGCCGTCAGCATGATGATCGGGACCGAGTTAATGCGCCGAATCTCCCTGCAGGCTTCGATCCCATCCAGAACCGGCAGCATGATGTCCATGATGACAAGATCGGGGCGTTCGCTCGCGGCAAGGGAAATCGCGCTGCGGCCGTCGCCGGCCGTGGCGACGAGATAGCCGTTTCGTTCCAAGTTGAAACGTAACGTCTGGAGGATCGCCGACTCGTCATCCACGATCAGGATTTTTTTGGCTCCGGCTCCTAAGGCCACGGATACTCCGTAAGGGCTGCCTAGTTCGCAGGGCCGTGCGCGAGGGGGTCGAGACAATCCTCCCGCTCGGGCCGCTCGCCGTCCTCGCGTGTCTCGGCCTCGAATCGCACGCGCGTCGCGAAAGTCCGCTCGAACAGATCGGCTTTGAAGCGCGCCGCCTCGAGTTCGGGGCCGACATCCTGTTGCGCTCGCGCATGCAACGTAAGCACTCCGTTCGCGCGGAGAACGCCCACGTGTGCGACTATCCCGAGCCGCCGCGCGTCCAGGCCGTCCGCGATTCGCAGCAGTGCGGCCAAACCTTCGATTCGGCGGCGTGTTGCCGGGTCGCTTTGCGCCCATTCCAGGTGCGTCTGTTTGGGCATGGCCTTTCGATGGTAGCGAACCAGGGCCGCGATCAGCGCGACCTCGTCGGGGCGCCAGCCATCGAGTCCCGCGTTACGCACGACGTAGGCACCGTGTTTGTGGTGAGCGCTGGGACTAACCGTCCGGCCGACGTCGTGCAAAAGCGCGGAGGCGAATAGCGCGTCGCGATCGCGCGGCTCAAAACCGTGCGTCTCGAGCAGGCCGTCGAACAGGTCGAGCACGAGCGCGCCGACGTGATTCTCGTGAACGCCGTCCGACCCAAAGCGACGCGCCAGTTCGTGAACTGCGTCGAAGCGGCGCATGCGCTCGTCGCCGAGCCGGCGCGCGACCTCGGTATTTCGCGCGAGAAAATCGACCACGATCCCCTCTCGCAGAGCGCGGTCGCAGACGATCAACTCGTCTCGCTCGAGCAGTTCCATCGCCGTAATCGCGATTGCGTTCCCCGCGATGATAATGTCGCCGCGACGCGGGTTCATCCCCGGCATCTTCTGCCGTTCGGCGGCGGTCATGCGCAGCATCTTCTTCTGTAGACCTCGCATGCGATCGAGCCGCAATGCGTAGCCGTGCAGACGTGCCGGCGGCGTGGCGTTCACGGTGGCGGCGTCCAGCGCCGCCAACCCGATAATCGTTCCCGAGGTGCCGAGCATCGTCTCGAAGCGGTAGTCGCGCAGCGAAGCCGCCAGCGGTTCGAGGACGTCGCGGACGCGACGAACGAGATGCGCGTAGGGAAGCGCACGTCCTTCGCTGCCCGCGAGATACTCTTCGAATAACCGCAAACTACCCAGGCGAACGCTGCGCAGGAAGAACGGCCGGGTCGCGTCCGCGACGATGAACTCGGTCGAACCGCCGCCGATGTCCATGATGCATGCTACCCGGTCGTAGAGCGGATACCCATGACTGACTCCGAGATGGATGAGTCGAGCTTCTTCGCGTTCCGAAAGCACTTCGACTTCGAGTCGGCTCGCTTCCCGGACAGCCACAACGAAGCGATCGCGATTCGAAGCTTCGCGGACCGCCGACGTTGCGACCACCCGAATCTCCTCGGCTCCCTCGCTTCGGGCCGCATCGGCGAAGCGAGCGATCGCCAGCGCCCCGCGGGCGATTGCCTTCTTCGAAAGCTCGCCGCGCGCTAGCGCGCCAGCGCCGCCCAGGCGAACCATCTCTCGCGCGCGCAGAACCGTCCGCGACGTACCAAAGCGCGCGTCCAACTCGACGACGATGAGATGGATCGAGTTCGTCCCTACGTCGATCGCGCCAAGAAGCATCGCGCCCGCCAGGTACGCAGGTAACCCCACCTCCCCCTTCACCGGTGCGACCGAACGCCCGGAGCCGGCTCGATAGCCATTTTCGGGGATTGAATCAACCTGGCGTCTGCGCTAGCATCGGCGCGATGACGAGCGGGACCCTGGCCTCACCACCGCACCCTACCGGAGGTTCATCGGCGGTCCACTTCGCGGCCGGCGGAGCGCCACTCCGAAGAACCTGTTTGGTCGCCACCTGTCAGGCGTGGGAATCAACCGCATTCTTACCCGCGCTGTTGGCCGGGGCCGGACTTACGGTTGAGGCACTGTCGCCCGGGCTCATGGGGCGCAGTTCGTTCGTCTCCCAGCACATGCACTGCTCCCGTCGCCCGTTGGAGGCCGCTCGCCAATTGACTCGGCTGCTGGCGCGTCGTCGCTACGACTGGGTCATCGTCGCCGACGAAGATCTGCTGACGGCTGTGGCGGACACCATGAAGCCCGACGAACACCGTAGCTGGTTTCCGGCTCGCGGCGAGTGCTCGGCGGTGCTCTCGAAGTATTCGTTCCTGGAGCACATGCTTGAACTCGGCGTGAGCGTCCCAGCCTCCCGCTTCTTTCAAACCGCGGGGGAGGCAGTGGAATGGATGCTCGAGTTGCAGGCTCCGCTGGTCGTCAAGGGCGACCGTGGGTTCGGTGGACGAGCGGTCCGCGTCGCGGACGATGTCGCGGCATTGCGCGCCGCCGTTTTCGCCCTTACGTCGGCGAGCGGACGCGTTCTCGTCCAACAATTCATCGCCGGCGACAATGTCTCGGCCAGCGTGCTCTACGTCCACGGAAAACCGCTCGCGTGGAAAGCTTCGCGAACGTCCTGCTGTTATCCCGATGCACGTTCGGCATCGACGCTTCACGAATCGATCGCTCACCCGGACCTCGAAGTCATCGTCGGCGCAGTCGGGGCAGCGACGGGTTTTCACGGTTTCGCCGGACTGGATTTCATTGTCGATTCACAATCGCGCGAACTCGTTCTTCTTGAGTTCAACCCTCGACCGACGCTTGGGCTTGCCGGCGCTCGCATAAACCGCCGCTTTTTCGAACCGGCGGTGCGCGCGTTCGTCCGCGGCGCACCGGACACCGAGGTGGGGGTGTATGCGGGTGCTGCGACCCAGGCGTACTTCCCATCCTACCTGTTCTACGCACTGAGACACCCGCGCGTGAGCCGGCTCTCGCATCTGCGGCTGTGTCTAAGCGAGTTGCGTCTGCGCGAATGGCGCCTGTGGTCGTGGCTCGTCGCACGTACAACCAAGAACGAACTCGGCCGAGCCGTTGCGCGTCTGCGACGCGATCTAGGTTGGCATTCCGTCCGCCCCGCGGCCGCTAACCGGCGGAGCAACGCGTGAGGGTCGCCGACATCGCGGTGATCGGAGCGGGTCCGTACGGCCTGTCGATCAGCGCGCACCTTATCGGACGCGGTCTGGCCGTTCACACGTTCGGCATTCCGATGGAAAGCTGGCGCAAGAACATGCCGGCCGGCATGTTCCTAAAATCCGAAGGATTCGCCTCAAATCTCTACGCTCCAGGCGCCGGCTCCACCCTGACCGAGCACTGCCGCCTGCACGGGATCGAATACGCCGACATCGGCGTACCCGTTTCGCTCGAGACGTTCTGCGACTACGGCGAAGCCTTTGCGAGAACGTTCGTCCCCCAAATCGACCCGCGGAGAGTCGACGCAATTCGACCGTGGAACCGCGGCGAGTTTGAGATCCAATTGTCGGACGGCGCGAGCGTGCGGACCCGCATCGTCATCGTCGCCGTCGGCCTTACCTACGCGCGACACGTACCCACGCCGTTCGCGGACCTCCCGGCGGCGTTCTGCGCTCATAGCTCGAGCCGTCGATCCTTCGACGAGTTCAGCGGACGCGACGTGACCGTCATCGGTGGAGGAGCTTCTGCGATTGACACGGCGATCGGACTGCGCGCTTCAGGCGCGCAGGTACGGATCCTGAGCCGCCACGAACTTGCTTTCCACTCCCCGCCGGAGGTAGGAAAGCGGTCGCTTTTCGAACGCGTTCGCTACCCGTGGTCCGGTCTGGGGAAGAATTGGAAGGCACGATTCTACGCGGACTTTCCGAACGTCTTCTACCGGTTGCCGCAACGGACGCGCGTTCGGGTCGCCCGTACGGCGCTGGGGCCTGCTCCCGGCTGGTTCACGAAGGACGCGATCGTCGGCAAGGTTGACGTGCATTCCAGCGTTGTTTTTCGGCGCGCGGAGGTTCGCAACGGACGGGTCGCGCTGCATCTGGAGAGCACCGCGGATGGGCGCAGCCGGCTGCTCGCAACCGACTTCGTTGTCGCGGCGACGGGATATGCCACCGACCTCGCGCGTATTCCCTTTCTCACCGACGTTTTGCCGTTCGTGCGGTTGTACGAGAGAGCGCCGGTGCTCTCGCCCAACTTCGAGAGTTCGCTGCCGGGCTTGTTCTTTGCCGGCGCGAGCGCCGCGGACAGTTTTGGGCCGGTGTTGCGATTTGCATTCGGCGCACGCTTCACCGCCGAGCGGCTGACAAGCAGGCTCTCCCCAATCGCTCGCCAGGGACGGTCCGGCCTCCGCGCAGCGGCTTCTTTAACCGCTTGAGTTCAGGTCGTGATCGGTCACCGCCGCGGGTCCGTCACCGGTAAACTCGACGGTGCGATAGCCGAGCACGTGCAAGAGCTGATCGTCGGGAACCTTGAGCGGTCCGGGTTTCGGCGCGTTCCCTGGAGCCGGTTGGGGATATGCCGTCGACGCGGCGGTCGCGAAGCGGATGTTGCCTTCGGTGTGCTGCACGATTTGATGGATGTGTCCGTTGAGCACGGTGACCGCGTCGAAGCGTTTGAGCATGGCGAGGACTGCCGCACCGTCTTCGGTCGTCCAACCCCACTGCGGGTAGAGCGCGTACAGCGGAACGTGGCCGAAGACCACAATCGGCGTACTCGCTTTCTGCGCAGCGAGGTCCGATTTGACGAAGTCGAGCTGCTCCGCACCGAGCTTCCCGTCGATCTCGAAGTTGAACACGTTGACCAACGAAACGAAGTGGATTCCGCCCTGGTCGAACGAGAACCAGCCCTTCGGCGCTTCCTTACGTCCGAACGCATCGAAGAATGCGGCGGGCGCGCCGATCACGTCGTGCTCCCCCGGCAACACGATCAGCGGGACGCGCAACGTTCCGAGGATCGATTTGGCTGCGTCGAACTGTTCGGGTTTCGAGAGGTGCGTCACGTCGCCGGTATGGACCACGAACGCGGGTTGCTTGGGCAGCGCGTTGATGGCGGCGACGGCTTTCTTCAGCGTACCCGCGACGTCGGGATTCTCGGGTCGCGTGAAGCCGATGTGGCTGTCGCTAATCTGAACGAACGTAAAACCGCTCTCGTCGGCCGCAGCAACCGCGCGGAGCAAACCCGTCGAGCTGAGAGTCCAGGCAAGGCCTGCGCCCGTCCAGCCGACGTGGTGCAAGAAGTCTTGACGTTTCATGGATCGTTCCTCGTTGGCGCGGGCGATGGCGACCCCAGAACGACAATGGTCGCCTTCATGTAGGGATGGAGCGCGCAGAAATACGTATAGGTACCGGCTTCGGAAAAAGTGTGGCTCCACGTTCCGTTCGTATCGAGTCCACCGGAATCGAAGCGCTTGTCGGTCGCGGTGACGGTGTGCGCTTCATCGTCGTCGTTGACGAACGTCACCCGGTCGCCGACGTGAACTTTCAGCGGCGTCGGCCGGTACGCGAAGTCCTTGATGTGGACCGTTTCGGCCGCGACCGAGTCGGGTGCGGCGCTCGACTCAGGCGTCGGACCCGCTAGGCTACCCGACGCCGCGCCGACGCCGAGCGCGCCCACGAGCAGGGCGCCGAGAACCAGGTGCTTCATGTCCTCCCTATGTCGCCGCTCGCTCCTCCGGATGAGTCGTCCGCGACCTGCCCCGGCGGCATAGCCACGGCATGACCCTCGCGGGGGAGGACGCTCAGCTGGCCAACGACTTCGCCGCGCGCAAGGGCGGCGCGCTCGAAGCTGCGTACGCGCGCTACGGACGCGCGCTCTTTTCCGTCGCCGCCCACGTCGTCGGCGCCGACGACGCCGAGGACTGCGTTCACGACGCCCTGCTGCGGGTCTGGGAACGACCCGAAAGCTATCGCCCGGAACGAGGCGCGCTGGGTGCATTTTTGACGACGTGCGTGCGCAACGAAGCGCTAGCCGCCACGCGGAGCGCCGGCCGGCGCAGCGCACGCGAGGAGCGCGCCTCCCAATTGGAAGCAGCGGTTCCCGAGGGCATCGAGGTGGTCGATCACGTGGAGGCCGAGCGGGTGCGCGTAGCGCTGGCCCGTCTACCGGCCGAACAGCGTGTCGCACTCGAGCGCGCGTACTACCGCTGCGAATCGCAGCGCGCGATCGCGCTCGCACTCGGCGTACCGCTCGGAACCATCAAGAGCCGCTTGGCGCTCGGACTGCGGCGTTTGGCCGGCGAACTCGGGCCGCAAGGATCGAATCGATGAACGACCACGCGCGCGAGCACCTTGGCGACGACCTCGAACTTTACGTACTCGGCCTGCTCGACCGCGGGAGCGCGGCCCGGGTCGAGGCGCACGCCGCCGGGTGCGCCTCCTGCCTGGGGCGCTTGGGCGAGGCGGAAGGGGTGCTCGCCACGCTCGCCGCCGACCTCCCTGCCCGCAAGCCTCCGGCAGCCCTAGCCGACCGCCTAGGCCGAAGCGCAGCCGGCGTTCGCTTCAGCACGCCACGCGCCGCGCCACGCCGGAGCGATGCACGGGTACCCGCGCTGCTCGCGGTGGCGTTCGTCTTCGCGCTGGCCTTCGGCTTGGCGTTCGCAGCGCTGCTTCGGGAGCGGTCCCGCACCCCGGCACTCGACCCCATCGCAATCGCAACCATCGTCCACGGGCACTTCTCGCACGCAACCATGGTCGTCGATCCGCGGGCTGCGCCGCTCGCAGCGAAGGTGTTATACGCGCGGGCGGGGGGGTGGATCGCCGTGTTGGTCGACCACCCAGCGCCCGGGCTGGCCGTGTTCGCGACGGTTGCCGGCCGCGAGGTCCACTGCGGCACGGTTCGCGGCGACGGCTCGGTCGGCTCAGCCTTCGCCCGGCTCCCGGGCCGCGCCGAACGGGTCGAGCTTCGGCTCGACGCGCGGACCGTTGCGAGCGCAACGCTCGTTTACCCGAAGTGATCGGCCCCACGGCCGCGTTCGAGGATTGGCCGGCGCGCGGCGCGTAAATCGCCCGTTATGCCCGCTCTCCCCGCAAACCGCCTGACCGAACTCCAGGCCCAGGCGAATTTGGTGCGTCAAGGTATCATTCGCAGCTTGGTCGCCGCCGGGTCCGGACACTCCGCCGGTCCCCTCGACATGGCCGATGCGTTCACGGCGCTCTACTTCCATGTGCTGCGTCACGACCCGAAAAATCCCGAATGGGAGGATCGCGACCGGTTGCTTCTCTCGTGCGGACACATTGCGCCGGTGCGGTACTCGGCGATGGCCTACGCCGGCTACTTCCCGGTCGAGGAACTCTTGACGCTGCGCAAGTTCGGCACGCGCCTGCAGGGCCACCCGGAGCGCGTGCGCTTGCCCTCGCTCGAGACGACGTCCGGGCCGCTCGGCGAGGGGCTGGGCCAGGGGACGGGCATGGCGCTGGCGGCGAAACTCGATCGCAAGGACTGGCGCGTCTACGTCGTCACGTCCGACGCCGAGCACCAGGCCGGCCTGCATTGGGAAGCCGCCATGGTCGCCGCCAAGTTCAATCTCGACAACCTCATCTGCATCATCGACCGAAACTTCATTCAAATCGACGGCAGCACCGAAGACGTGATGCCGCTCGAGCCGCTCGCCGACAAGTACCGTTCGTTCAACTGGCGCGTCCTGGAATGCGACGGGAACGACATGGGGGCGCTGATCGACTCCCTCGAGCAGGCCAAGCACGGCGCCGGAAAACCGACGGTCATCGTCGCGCATACGTTGCCCGGCAAGGGCGTCTCGTACATGGAGGGCGACTACACCTGGCACGGCAAGCCGCCGACCAAGGACCAGGCGGCGGCAGCGCTGGCCGAACTCGCGGCGGCTTACGAAAGGATCGTCGCGCATGCTTGAGACGGGCAACGACCGCGCCGCCGCCGCGATGCATCTCGTCGACTATCGTGAGGCTACGAGCCTCAAGCAAGTTCCCACCCGCAACGGTTTCGGCGAGGGACTCGTCGAGGCCGGGAAAGCGAATCCGAACGTCTTGGCGATCTGCGCCGACTTAGCCGAATCGACCCGGATGAAAGCTTTCGCCGACGCACTTCCGCAGCAGTACCTCGAAATCGGCGTCCACGAGCAGATGCTGGTCGCGATGGCCGCCGGACTCGCCAGCGTCGGGAAGGTTCCGTTCATCGCTTCGTACGCAATGTTCTGCCCCGGTCGCGCCTGGGAGCAAGTCCGAACGACGATGGCGCTCAACGAAACGAACGTCAAGATCGCCGGCGCGCACGCCGGCGTCTCGGTCGGACCCGACGGCGCCACGCATCAGGCGATCGAGGACATCGCGATCATGCGTCCGATCCCGCACATGTTGGTGGTCGTTCCGTGCGACGCCCCACAAACGAAGAAAGCCACGTTGGCTGTAGCCGAGCGCTGGGGTCCCACGTACTTACGTTTCGGCCGTGAGAAGTCGGCCGTGATCACGACCGAGGACACGCCGTTCGAGATCGGCGTCGCCCAGACGTTCCGCGACGGCGACGACGTCGCGATCGTCGCCTGTGGAATTCTGGTCTACAACGCGCTCGCGGCAGCAGAGGAACTCGCGCGCGACGGGATCGTGTGCCGAGTCGTCAACAACCACACCATCAAGCCGATGGACGAAGTGACCATCTTGGCGGCGGCCCGCGAGTGCGGTGCGATCGTCACCGTCGAAGAGCACCAAGTCGCCGGCGGAATGGGTTCGCGCGTCGCCGAGATCGTCGCGGCGCGGCACCCCGTCCCGATCGAGTTCATCGGCGTCCACGACCAATTCGGGCAGTCCGGCGATCCCGCCGAGCTGATCGAATACTACGGCATGGGCACCTCGGCGATCGTCGCCGCCGTCCGCCGCGCGTTCGAACGAAAGGCACGCACCGCCTAAGAAAATCGCCGCGCCAGCCGTGTGGCGCGGGCGGGGGCCATACTCCCTTCATGGCCATTTCTTGCCAGGTTCCAGTCGCCCCGCCCCGAAGGTCCCGCCTGGCGGGGACGTGGTTTTCCGCTTTCCGGCGGGCTTGTTTTGAAGCCCGCCTATCTTTGCTTTCCAGGGAGGCAATCATGCGTGCTCTTTTGATTCTTGCGCTGGGGGCGATTTTGACCGCCCCCGCGATTTCCAAGGCGGTTTCCGCGCCCCCGTTCAACCCAAATCTGCGGCTGCACTACGGCCGCGGCTACGTCGTTTTGCCGGCCCGCAAGGTCGCGCCGACCCACCGCAAGGTCGACACGGCGGCCATCCAGGTCGTCGCCTCGCTGTACGATCCCTACCATACGAACCTGGTCGCGTCCCAATGGATCGCGGGGCTCGGCTGTCCGACCAACGCGCGCATCGCCACGCCGACAATCGGCTCCTTTACGGATGCCGCCTGCCTGACCGGCGACCCGCGCGACCACCGCAACTTCGGGCTCTTGCTGACCAAGACCGGGCCGACCGGCAACTATGCGGCCGGACAAGCGACCCTGACCAACGTCTCGGGGCTAACCTTAACCGAAATCGGCTGGGACCTGCGCTCGGGGTCGCACTGTGGAGGCGGCGCCCCTCGTTTCGACGTCGTCACCCTCAGCGACAACGTGGATCACTTCATCGGTTGCAACTCACCACCGCCGACCATCATCGCCTCGAGCCCGGCTTGGGCGCGCCTTCGGTATGACGTGAGTCAAGCGTTCCCGCCAATCACGAGCCCGGTCGGGCAGATCTACATCATCTTCGACGAAGGGCAAGACACCGGTCCCGACTATAGCGGTCAAGCCGTCATCGACAACATCGACATTAACGGCACGCTGATCGGGCGTGGCCCCGCGCACCACTAACCAGCGGCTCGTCGGTACGGCGGTTTCAAACCACCGTACCGACGCTCTAACCCTTGCTATCCTTGCCGAAAACGCGGCGCAGGGTCGCGCGAAGCGGATCGCCGTGCGCATCGACCGTGCGCTCTTTCTCGGGAATGATCGCGTTGTCGGTAATGTGAATGCCCGCGGGACAGACTTCGGTACAACACTTCGTGATGTTGCACAATCCGAGACCGCCCTCGCCGCGAAGTTCCGATACGCGGTCTTCCGCGTCCATCGGGTGGAAATCGAGCCCGGCGGAACGCACGAAATAGCGCGGTCCGAAGAACTGCGGTTTATCCTCGGTGGCGTAGCGGAGGACGTGGCAAACGTCCTGACACAAGAAGCACTCGATGCACTTGCGCATCTCTTGCGCCTTCTCGACGTCGTGCTGGTACCAGCGCCATGGCCGACCGGTTTGCGGCT